>NZ_JBHVTT010000005.1:0-298583 GCF_042884555.1 Arthrobacter sp. NPDC058127
GGGTGTGGGAGAGTAGGACACCGCCGGACAACCATTCACGTTCAGGCCCCGACACACGTCGGGGCCTGAACCATTTAAACCCACCCACCCGCACGCGGGCCGGCGTCCCGAAACCCCCCGCTCACGTATGGCCCGGTTTCCGGCAAACCCCCGCTCACATATGGCCCGGTTTCCGGTAAACCCCCGCTCACGTATGGCCCGGTCTCCCGAAACCCCCGCTCACGTATGGCCCGGTTTCGATAAACCCCCGCTCAGATATGTGGCTTCCACGACCGACGCTCGCTCGCATGATGTGAGCGAGGGTCCGGCCAGGACCCGGCATACGTGAGCGGGCGTTCAACGAAAACCCGGCATAAGAGAGCGGGCGTCCGGGTCACCCAACCCCCGCTCACATATCAACGGTCATGACCAGACCCCCGCTCACATATGGCCCGGTTTCCGACAAACCCCCGCTCACCCATGCGCCGCACCGGCACGCAGCCACACCCGCAGCGCCCGGCAGCACTGAGCGAGCGTCCCGCCGGGACCCGCCATAGGTGAGCGAGCGTCCGGCCGGGACCCGGCATAAGTGAGCGGGCGTCGGGCCGGGAGCCGCCATACGTGAGCGAGCGTTGAGGGGCGGGGAGTTCGCCCGCGGCGGAATTGACCCCCAAAAGCGCCCGAAATAGGGTGAATTTGGTCAAAAAAGCGCGGAAACACGCGGAATTTGCTGGCCGTGTCCTCCCAAGCTGGTAAGTTTTCGAACAGTGGCTCGCACGCATGCCGTGTGTGAGCTCCAAAATCGTAAAGTCCAGGAGGACACAAATGGCTAAGAACCGTAGCGAACTGGTTTCCGAGGTAGCTGGCAAGGCTGGCACCAGCCAGGCTGCAGTCAACTCCGTGCTCGATGCCCTGTTCGAAGTTTTCGAGACTTCCGTCGCCGCTGGCGAGAAGATCACCATTCCGGGTTGGCTTGCCATCGAGCGCACCGACCGCGCAGCCCGCACGGGCCGCAACCCGCAGACCGGCGAGACCATCCAGATCGCCGCCGGCCACAGCGTCAAGCTGACCGCCGGCTCCAAGCTGAAGGCAGCTGTCGCCAAGAAGTAAGACACTTCGGCGCACGCCTAGGAAAGGCGGCAACCTGCGGGTTGCCGCCTTTCTGTGTTAATCCTCCCGATTCGCCGCGCCGCCGAGGTTAGCGGACAATGGATAGGTGCCATCAGCCAAAACTCCCGCCACCGCCCCCTCGCCCGCTTCCAAGCCGGGAACGAAGGCAGGCGCTGCCGTTGAGGGGATCTCCCTACCGTGGCAGCTTGCGGGCTTCGCTGCACTCCTCTTGGCTCTCGCTGGCGCCCTGATCTTCTCCGGCGCCTCGGCCGCGCGCCAGGTCTCTGATCCAGGGGCCTTGGTCCGCTGGGGACTGCCCGTCGCCAAAGCGATTCACAACGTGTCCTTGGCGACTGTGATCGGCGGGCTGATCTTCGCCGTCGTCATCCTTCCCAAGCACGTATCCCGCTCCAGGGAGGACGACGCCCCGGAACACCCCGCGTTCGCCCGTGCTTTGGCCGTAGCGGCGGCAGCGGGCGCAGCCTGGACGCTCTCCGCCGTCGCGGTCCTCGTGCTGACGTACGCGGATGTGGCCGGCCAGAGCCTCTCCGGGGACGCGCAGTTCACTGCTTCCCTCGTCTATTTCATGACGGATATCCAGACGGGCCAGGCATGGCTCGCCGTGACGATCATCGCCGCGATTGTCACAACCGCGCTGTTCGGCGTCCGCTCGTTGGCGGGACTCGCGCTGACGCTCGTCTTGGCCCTGGGCGGACTGGTGCCGAGCGCACTCATCGGCCACTCCGCGAGCTCCAGCGACCATGAGGGCGCCATCAATTCGCTCGGCCTTCACCTGGTGGGCGTGTCCACCTGGGTGGGCGGCATCATCATGCTTGCGGTTCTCTCGGGCCTCCTGCGGGGTTCCAAGGCAACAGGCACCAGGGACATCACGGAGCAGACGCTCCGCCGGTTCTCAGCATTGGCAGGCTTTGCCTTCGTGCTCGTCTTCGCTTCGGGCGTCGTCAACGCGAGCATTCGTGTCACCAGCTTTTCGGCCTTGGTCGGCACTCCCTATGGGCAGATCATCCTGGCGAAAGCGCTGGCCACCGTTGTCCTCGGCGGCATCGGTTTCATGCACCGCCAGTGGGTGATCCCGCAGCTGGGCCGCAAGTCGATGACCACGCGCCGCGTGCTGTGGCAGCTGGTGTTGGTTGAACTTCTGGTGATGGGCGCGACGTCGGGACTCGCCGTCGCGCTGGCCAGTTCGGCACCGCCGCTGCCCACCACCTATGCGCCCGACGCCTCGCCCGCCTTCATCCTGTCCGGTTACGAGCTGCCGCCCGAACTGACGCCCGCGCGCTGGTTGACCGAGTGGCGCTTCGACTGGCTTTGGGTGGCTGTGGCCCTCTTCGGCGCGGCGAGCTACATCCTTGGCGTGGTCAAGGTCCGCCGCCGCGGTGACTCCTGGTCGTGGTTCCGTGCGGTGAACTGGATGATCGGCCTAGTGATCCTGACTTACATCACGTCCGGACCGCCGTCGGTCTACGGCCGCATACTGTTCTCCGCCCACATGGTGGACCACATGGCGTTGACGATGGTGGCGCCGCTGTTCCTTGTCCTGGGTTCTCCGGTGACGTTGGCATTGCGGGCCCTGCCGTCGCGCGGCGAGGGATCACGCGGGGACGGCTCCCGTGGCCTTCGTGAATGGCTCCTGGTGTTTGTGCACTCGAAGTTCTCCCAGGTGGTGACCCACCCGCTCTTCGCCGCGGCGAACTTTGCCGGTTCGATCGTCCTGTTCTACTTCTCGGACGCGTTCGGCTGGGCAATGCGTGAGCACGTGGGCCATGAACTGATGAACCTGCATTTCCTGCTCACCGGCTACATCTTCGTCCTCACCATGATCGGCACGGATCCGCTGCCGCGTCGTGCGCCTTACCCCATGCGCTTGCTTCTCTTGCTCGCCACGATGGGGTTCCACGCGTTCTTTGGAGTGTCCATCATGGGAGGCACCGGACTCCTCGCTGCCGACTACTTCGGCAACCTTGGCCGGACCTGGGGACAATCGGCCTTGCTCGACCAGCAGACGGGCGGCGCCGTGGCCTGGGGAATCGGCGAAGTTCCCACCTTGCTGGTGGCGATCGGCGTCGCGGTCATGTGGTCGCGTTCGGATGAGCGCGAGACCAAACGCACCGACCGGGCGGCGGACAGGAATAACGACGCCGACCTTAATGCTTACAACGATATGTTTGCGCGGCTTGCAGACCGCGATGCCAAACTGGCTGATCGGGACTCCAAGCAGCCCGAAAGCAAGACCAACCTGGAAGGACGCTGATGAGCGAAACCGTACGCACCCAACTGCGTGTCCGCGCCTCTGAACTGGTGGGCCGTGGCTGGCTCAACACCGGTGGGAAGAGCCTGGACCTGGAAGCGCTGCGCGGGAAGATCGTGCTGCTGGACTTCTGGACGTTCTGCTGCATCAACTGCCTGCATGTCCTGGATGAGCTGCGCCCGCTCGAGGAAAAGTACTCCGACGTCCTGGTGACGGTCGGCGTGCACTCTCCCAAGTTCGAACACGAAGCCGATCCCGTGGCCCTCGCATCCGCCGTGGAGCGTTACGAGATCCACCACCCCGTCCTGGACGACCCCGAGCTCGCCACGTGGAAGGCCTACACGGCCCGCGCCTGGCCGACACTGGTGGTTGTGGACCCTGAGGGCTACATCGTGGCGCACCTTTCCGGTGAGGGCCACGCAGACGGCCTTGCGGTGCTCCTCGAGGAGCTCGTGGCCGAGCACGAAGCCAAGGGGACCCTCCACCGCGGTGACGGCCCCTACGTGGCTCCCGTCCCGACGTCGGGCACCCTGCGCTTCCCCGGCAAGGCGACCCAGCTGGACAACGGCAACTACCTAGTGGTCGATTCCGGCCACCACCGACTGGTGGAACTTCGTCCCGACCTTGAGACGGTGGAACGCGTCATCGGCTCCGGAACAAAGGGTTACCTGGACGGCGCAGCGGAAATTGCCCAGTTCAACGAGCCGCAGGGCGTGGCGGTGCTCCCGTCGTCGCTCGCTTGGCAGCTTGGCTACGAAGCAGTGGTCGCGGACACCGTGAACCACCGCCTCCGCGGTGTCACGCTCAGCTCGGGTTATGTGCAGACAGTTGCCGGCAACGGCGTCCAGCGCCTGCTCGACGCCGGCCCTGCCCGGGTTACGGAAAGCGGTGCCGGCGTTTGGGCTGAACACCACGACGCCGGTCCGGCTGACTTCGCGGCCGATGCCATCGACGTCGGGGTACTGGGTGTCGGGACCGGAGTGTCCCTGTCCTCGCCGTGGGACGTCGTGTGGAGCGAGAAGCTGCAGCGCGTTGTCATCGCGATGGCCGGCACGCACCAGATCTTCGCCTTCGAGCCCCTCTCTGGCGAGGTGTCCATCCTGGCCGGCTCGGGCCTCGAAGGTTTGCTTGACGGCCCCGCCGAGGAAGCCTGGTTCGCGCAGCCTTCCGGCCTGGCCGTGGATGCGGACGACAACATCTGGGTGGCCGACTCCGAGACCTCGGCATTGCGCCGCCTGGTCCTTGGCGAAACCGGCGTGACCGTCGAGTCGGCTGTGGGCAAGGGCCTGTTCGATTTCGGCTTCCGGGACGGCGAGGCCACCGAAGCCCGCCTGCAGCACCCTCTCGGTGTCACAGTTCTCCCCGATGGCTCGGTGGCCGTCGCAGACACCTACAACGGTGCCGTGCGGCGTTACGATCCTGCGGCTAAGGCCGTGTCCACCCTGGCGAGGGGACTCGCAGAGCCGAGCGACGTTGTCGTGGTCTACCCGGAAGGCGGCGAACCGCTGCTGGTGGTGGTCGAATCCAACAAGCACCAGCTAGTTCTCGTTCCCATCCCTAAGGAAGCCCAGCAGGTGGACGAGGGCGCCTCCCAGACGCAGCGGCCCAAGAGTCCCGTGGCGCCGGGAAACCTGGAGCTCACGGTGCGTTTCACGGCACCGACCGGACAGAAGCTCGACGACCGCTGGGGCGACCCTACGCAACTGAAGATTTCGTCGACCCCGCCCGAGCTGCTGCTTTCCGGCGGTGGCACCTCGGTAGGGCTGCTGCGGACCCTCGAGCTGTCCTCGGACGTGCCTGAGGGAATCCTCCACATTACGGCCCGCGCGGCTGCGTGCGATGGCCCGGAGACTGAGGACGGGGAAATCCCCGATCACGCCGCGTGCCACCTCTACCAGCAGGACTGGGGCATCCCCGTGGTTTTGCAGGCAGACGGCGATTCCGAGCTGGTGCTCGACCTGCGCGGGATGGACTAGGCGCGGGTTGGCCGGGCGGGTTTTAGCCGTCGAAGCTAGAAGCTCACCAGCGGGGTGACCGTGATGGTGTCCGCCCCTATGTCCAGACGTGTGGTGAAGCTGAAGTCGTGAACGGCGCTGAGGTCGCCGACCAGCCCGCTGAAGAGGTCGATTTCGCGGGCTGTTACCTTGGCTTTGCCGTTGAGGGGCGCCACGACCCACTGTCCGTTAAAGGGGTCGATACTGACCTTGGGATATTCCGTGATTTCCCATTTGATGGTGCCGTCCACCACCCGGCTATTGGTGACATGGTAGAACGGGCAGTCGGGCTGGAGCTTTTGCTGCTTGGTGGCGTCAGCGGCGCAGGTGTCCAGGAATTCCTTGACCTTGTCGCTCACCACCTTGATCATGGCGTCCGTTGGCCTGGTCAGAAGGTTGACGGGTGCCTGAGGCAGGGCGCCGGTGGTCACCGAGGTGCTGGTAGCCGGCGCCGAGAAATATTTGCCGGTGAGGCTGGCTTCGTACTGGCCGGGGTAAAACACCGCGAAGCTGTTGCGGCCATTGGGCAAGTTCACCGGGACGCCATTCAGGGTGGCCTCGTTGGCATTCACCACGGTGACCTCGATCGTCGGCAAGGATGACGGCACGAAGGACCATTTGCCGAAGAACAGCCACTCGGTGCCCGTCCGTTCAAGCAGAAAGTCCGAGTGCAGGGCCTTGCCGTCAATCTGGTAGTCCATGGGGACTGTCACCCGGTTGCCGCCACGGGATTCGGCGTTGCCGAGCTTGATATCGGTGATCTTCGACGCCGCCGTCTGCAGGGCCGTACCGTCCAGCATCGCGGCATTGGCGTTGGGTACTGACGCGTGCAGGAGCCCAAGGGCTTCCCCGCCGTGTCCCTGCTGGAGAGCCGCGATGTAATCGCGCACTTGCTGCTGCGGGCTCGCTATGGAGTTGCTCACTAGGTTGATGGAAACGATCGCAGCGGCCACGGCAAGCATCAGACCGAGCAGCCACCCGGCCGCGGTCTTGACCAACGCTTGACTCAACTGCACGCCCTTTACGTTACCCGCCGGTTCCGCAATACCCCGGCATCCTTCCTCTCACGTGACGTCTGAACATGCTTTCGGAAGGGGCCCGACGGCGGGCGGCGGCTCCGCGTTAGCGGCGCCGACGCGATGAGGTTCCGAACACGCCGCGGAGCAATTCCCGGCCGAGCTGCGTGCCGAAGGACCGTGCCATGCTCTTGATTCCGCCGCCGAGCGCACCACCCAGGACGCCCGCGAGATCGCCCATCATGCCGTCCCCGCCTTGCTGCGGAACAGGTGCCGGTGCGTCGGCAGGTGCTGGTGCGGGGGGCCACTCTTCGGGGGCGGAGCCTGGCAGCGGACGGCTGCTGGGACGGCCAAGGATCTCTTCCTCGATCCTGCGGGCGTCGGCGTCAACGGCATTGGGGTCAAGGGAAGCAGGTACCGGCGGCTGACCCGGCGCTGCGTCTCCGGTGGCGGGTGCGGTGCCCTTGCCGGTCAGTTTCTCGTATGCCGAAATGTTGTCCACCGCCGTGCCGTACTTCGGCAGCAGCGAGGAAGCGCCGATGGTGCTGCGGATCAGCTCGTCCGTGCTTGGCCCCATCACGGATTCGGGCGCTCGCAGCTTCGTCAGCGCCACGGGCGTTGGCGCGCCCTTTTCGTTCATGACGGTAATGACCGCTTCGCCTATACCAGCGGAGGTGAGGGTTTCCTCAAGGTCGTAGTCGCTCACCGGGAACGTGGACACGGTGGCCTTGAGGGCTTTGGCGTCCTCCGGGGTGAACGCGCGCAGGGCGTGCTGGACCCGGTTGGCAAGCTGGCCGAGGACGGCGGAAGGGACATCCTTCGGCGTCTGGGTGACGAAAAAGATTCCGACGCCCTTGGACCGGATGAGTCGCACCGTGGTGGTGATGGCTTCGAGGAAGGCCTTGGATGCATCCGTGAAGAGTAAGTGGGCTTCGTCGAGGAAGAACACGAGCTTGGGCTTGTCCAGGTCTCCCGCTTCGGGCAAGTCTTCGAAGAGGTCCGCAAGCAGCCACATCAGGAACGTCGAGAACAGCATGGGTTTGGTCTGGAGCGTGGGAAGTTCGAGGCAACTGATCACCCCGCGGCCGTCGGGGGCTGTGCGGAGAAGTTCCGCGGTGTCGAATTCCGGCTCACCAAAGAACTTCTCCATGCCTTGGGCCTCGAGATTGACGAGTTCGCGCAGGATGACCCCGGCCGTGGCCTTGGACAGTCCGCCGAGGTCTTCGAGTTCCGCTTTGCCCTCATCCGAGGTCAGGAACTGGATGACTGCCCGCAGGTCTTTGAGGTCGATCAGTTCCAGTTTCTTCTGGTCGGCGAAGTGGAAGATCAGCTGAAGGCTGGATTCCTGGGTGTCGTTGAGTTCCATGATGCGCGAGAGCAGGATGGGGCCGAACGAGGTGATGGTCGCGCGGACGGGAACGCCGTTGCCATCCCCGCCCAGCGAGAGAAACTCGACCGGAAAAGCCTTGCCTGACCACTCTTGGCCGAGGCTCGCGGTGCGGGCCGTGAGTTTCTCGCTGGCCGTCGCCGCGGTGGCGAGTCCTGAAAGGTCTCCCTTGATGTCCGCCAGGAAGACGGGGACTCCGGCCGTGGACAGCTGTTCGGCCATCATGTGCAGGGTGACGGTCTTGCCGGTGCCCGTGGCCCCGGCCACCAAGCCGTGCCGGTTCATCATGGACAGCGGCAACCGGACTTGAGCTTCTTTGTGGACTTCGCCGTCGACGATGGCGGCACCTAGCTCGATCGTGGGGCCATCGAGGGTGTATCCCTGCTGGATCGTGGCAAGTTTTTCAGCTGTGGTTTTCTTGGCCATGCGCATAGCCTAGTGGTCCAGTCCCGCGGATTGGCCGAAAACTTTGCAGTACTGGTTTATGCTCGCTTGGCGTACCGGAGGTAGACGACGCCGTTGCCAAAGCGACGCTCGTCCAACAGCTCAAGCGTCAGGCCCACGCCGTCGGGGAGGAATTGTTTCCCGCCTCCGACGACCACCGGCGTGAGGAAGAGGCAGAACTCGTCCACCAGCCCGGCCTTGATGGCCTGGGCGGCGAGTACGGTGCCACCAATGGACATGTCCTGCTGTGCGGACTCTTTCAGCGCCCGGATGGCTCCGGCGTCGAACTCCCGCTCGAGGCGTGTCCTGGCGGTGGACGGACTCCCCAAACTGGTGGAGTACACGATCTTGTCCGCGGCACGCCAGATCTGCGCGTAGTCCCGCATGACCGGTGGCTCCCCGGAAAGGGTCATGTCCTCCCATGCGGACATGACCTCGTACATTCGCCTGCCGTAGAGGTAGGTACCGATGGGCCGCTCAAGGTCGTTGACGAAGGCGTGGACTTCTTCGTCCGGCATGCTCCAATCGAACTTTCCTTCGGCATCAGCGGTGTAACCGTCAAGGGACATGATCCCTGCGTAGATCAGTTTTGCCATGCACAGACGGTACACACTCGCGACGGCAACGGTATAGTGCCCGGATGGATGACAAAGCGGTTCTGCTCAAATATCTGCGCGCCCGTCGCGGCGAGCTCCTCGCCAAGCTTGACGGACTCGACGAGTACGACGTCCGCCGGCCTATGACCCCTACCGGCACCAACCTCCTGGGACTGGTCAAGCACGTGGCGAGCGTGGAGCTTGGGTACTTCGGGGAGGTCTTTGGCCGGCCCAGCGGCCGGGAATTACCGTGGTTTGCCGACGACGCCGAAGCCGATGCGGACCTGTGGGTTCCTCCGGGGGAGAGCAGGGAAGAGATCATCGAACTGCACCGCTACTCGGCCGAGCACAGCGATGCAACCATCGAGTCGCTCCCACTCGACGCTCCCGGGGAAGTGCCGTGGTGGCCTGAAGAACGCCGACACGTGACGCTTCACCAGATCCTGGTGCACATGTGCGTCGAGACAGCCCAGCACTTGGGGCATGCCGACATACTTCGCGAGCTCATCGACGGTTCGGCGGGAAAAGGTCCCGGGGACCCGAACTTGTCACAGCGAAGCACCGAAGAATGGGCCGCCCACTGGGCACGGATCGAAGCCGCGGCACGCCAGGCTGTGGGCTAGGGTCACGCCTGAGCGGACGCCAGGTCCTTTGTGAACGCCAAGTGCTTGATCTCTTCCGGATCCGCGTCGACGTCGAACAGCGGGGCGTAGCCGGTGGCCAGGTACAGGTTCTTGGCTTCGGGCTGCCGCGGACCGGTGGTGAGGTAGATCCGGCGGTAGCCGCGCCGCGCCGCCTCGGCCTCCAGCTCAGCGAGGACCAACCGGGCCAGCCCACGACGCCGGTGCGCCGAATGCGTCCAGATCCGCTTGAGTTCCGCCGTGCGGGAGTCGTAGCGGCGGAATGCCCCGCCCGCCACGGTTTCGCCGTTGTCCTGCACGATGAGCAGGGCACCGTGGGGTGCGGCAAACTCGCCGGCCGGGTACCGGTTGAGTTCCTCGGCCGCGCCTCCGCTGCCAAAGAGGTCGCCGTAGCGCGTGGTGTATTCGACGGCGAGTTCGTCCAGGAGTGGCTTGACGCGTGGATCGCGCATGGGCAGTGTCAGGACGGAAAGGCCCGACGACGGCAGGGTTGGCGTTGTTGTCATGGCTTACCTTTCGTGAATTTGCCCAACTAGCTCGCAGTTATTGTCGTTATGAGGCGTCAAAACGACAACAACTGCGAGTCAGTTGGGCAGACGGGGCTGGTTGGGCGGACGGGGCTGGTTGGGCGGACGGGGCTGGTTGGGTGAGGGGCCGCGAGTTCGGCCAGGAGGCGGCGGGCCAGGGCGTCGTTCTCGCGGAACGGTGCTGCGTTGGTTCCGGGCCGTGCGAACGCCCCAGCGCCCCAACCCGAGGTCCATGGTCCGACGGCGAAAAGCCCCGCCTGCCGCACGCCGTCGGGAGCTAGGACTTCGTGCGAACTCGAGACCAACAGCTTACCGGTGGAGTGGGGACCGTCCGAGGTGAGGAGCGACTGTTCGGTGCCCCAACCGGCGTCGTGCAGGTCCGCCAGCGCGGGGTTGGCCGATCGCGCCACCGACGGCGACGGCAAGCGGGCCTCGATGTACGCCGCCGCGTCCACCACCACGGGCGATTGGAAGGAACCGGCCACGAAACGGCCGCTGGCCTCGTCCGGACGCACCCACATGCCCGGTCCCAGGAACTGCAGGAATCCAGCCCGGTGCAGGGCGAGGATTTCCCGCAACCGATGGGGCGGCGGGCCGGAATCCACGAAGCTGAAGAAGCCGTGCCACCATCCGTGCACCGCTTGTTGGGAGCGCGAATTGAGCCGCTCCTGCGGGACCAACCGGCCGAGCTCCATGTACACGCGGAGCAGGGCCGAGAACAAGGCGAGGGTTTCCGAATGGTCGGGACTCGTGCGGAGCTTGAGGTCGCGTTCGATGTAGTTCGCCACCGATCTCTGCACCGCGGCATGGTCCGCGAAGGCGCAACCGCTGAACGGTTGGTCCAGGGCCTCGAGGTCGAGCCGGAGAGTCGGGTCCGGGACGGCCGAGGCCACGAGGTTTTCGCGTTCGCGGCTGTACCAATCCAGGGCATCGAAGCGCGTCGAAAATTCGTCCCAGCCGCCGTGGACGCGTTCCGGATAGCCGGTGAAGAGCTCGCGGTAGTAGGCGTAGCCGGCATCTTTGGCGATGAGCGGCCAAAGCTGCGCGCGGAAATCCAGCTCCTCGTGCGCGGCGAGCAGAGATTCCACGGCGCGTGCGGTGAAGTACCGCGGGGCGCCGACGGGTTCCCCGCGCAGGGCGGAGGAGATCTTGGAGTGGTACGGCACTCCGCGCCGGGAGCCTGCCCAGAGCCGCGGTTCGGCGCCGGACGGCACATAGTCCAGGCCGCCGTCGGGCCTGTCTTCGAAGCGGCCGCCACGGCCCTCGAACAAGAGCACCAACAGATCCACGAAAGCCAGCCCCATGCCCGATACCAGGACGTCCTGGCCAGGTGCGATCGCCGAATAGTCGACGTCGGTGGTGTACGACGGCGCCGCGTGGAACCCGCCGTTCCGGGCGGCGAACTCGGCGAGCCGCGCTGATTCCGGTTCGGCACGGGAGTCGGTGTGACCCAGCGAGTACAACACCAGATCCGCCTCCAGCACCCCGCCTGAAGCGAGCTGCACGCGGTATCCCGCTCCGCCGTCGCGCCCTGAAGCAGGATGTTCGACGGCGGTTGCCGTGTCCCGGTGGATCGTCACGGTGACGTCCGGGCCGAGGGCCGTTACGGCCCTGCGGAAGAACCACTCGAGGTACTTGCTCTGGAGCTGGCGGGTCGGAAACGATGCCGGTGTCAGCGCCCGGAGCTGCTCGAGGAGGTGGGCTTCCAACTCCGGGACGTCGCGGATGGAACCGTCCAGCACGCCGGTTGCCCATGTGGCGAGGCCCGGACCGTCAACGGAGGGACCGTCGCAGGCCACGGAGCTGTCGGTGAACATCGTGACGTCCGCTGCCGTGGAGTTGAGCAGCAGTCCCGGGCTCTGGTCATAGCGCCAGATCCTCCCGGAACCGGGTTCGTACGGCTCCACGACGTGGATGGAGAGGGGACCGTCGAAGAGGCCGGGCCTGTTGGCTGCGAGCCGTTCGAGGATGCCGGCTGAGCGCGGACCACCGCCAATGAACACGATGGTGGGGGCGAAGGACGGCATAGCAACTCCTGTTGGTGGTGGCTGGTGGTACCCGAGCCTAGGGACGTGGCGGGGCCTTGGTCGAGGCGTTGGTAACGGCCGTTCACTACACGTCACGGCGCGTCAACAAGCGCAAAGAACCGACTCATATGGCTCCCTATGAAGCCGCGCGAAGCGCCATGAAGCCCCGCGAAGCGCCATTAAGCCCCGTGAAGAAGTGCAAAAATCCGCCTTGCAGCCGCTTCGAGGGCACCCCTAGATTGGCAGCCATCCCATAAAACAAGCGATACGAAGCGAGGTGGCGCATGAGTTCAGCAGCAACCACAGTGGCGCAGTCCGCACAGCAATCTGCACCGGAACCGGCGCCTGCCAGCGCCGTCGCGAAAAGCCCGACGGCGGCTACCGCCCAGGGTGCCGCCGCCGAGGGTGCCGCCGCTCGGCGCGCAGCCGACTACTCCGGCTACAAACTCGTCCCGGCCCGGCATCCATGGCGCTGGGTGGGCACCGTTGTGGTGGCTCTTGGCGTCGTCGCGGTCGCCTGGTCCCTCGCGACGAATCCGCGCTGGGAATGGGGCGTGGTAGCGCAATGGTTCACCGCGCAGTCCGTGGTTAACGGCCTCGTGGAGACCCTCAAGCTGACGGCCATCTCCGGCGCGCTCGGCTTTGTCCTCGGCTTCATCCTGGCCCTCATGAGGCTCTCGGCATCGCCGTTGCTGCTCTCGGTGTCCTGGACGTTCTCCTGGATCTTCCGCTCCACGCCGTTGTTGGTCCAGATGCTGCTTTGGTACAACCTGGGCTACCTCTACGAGAAAATCAGCTTGGGCATCCCCTTCACGGATATCCGCTTCTTCGAGGTCCAGACCACCACGCTCATCAGCCAATTCGCGGCGGCGGTCCTGGGCCTGACCCTCAACCAGGCGGCGTACTCGGCGGAGATCATCCGCGGCGGCATCCTCTCCGTGGATCAGGGCCAGCTCGAAGCAGCCGCTGCCCTGGGCATTCCGGCATGGCGACGCTCCACCAGGATCGTGTTGCCACAGGCCATGCGGGCCATTCTGCCTACCGCTTTCAACGAGATCATCGGCCTGGTCAAGGGCACCTCGATTGTCTACGTCCTGGCTTACTCCGAGCTGTTCTACACCGTGCAGGTCATCTACAACCGCACCCAACAGGTCCTTCCGCTGCTCCTCGTGGCGACGCTCTGGTACGTGGCTATTACCTCGGTCCTGAGCGTGTTCCAGTACTACATCGAGCGGCACTACTCGAAGGGCGCCGTCCGCAACCTGCCGCTCACTCCGCTGCAGAAGGCAAGGAAGTTCTTTGCCACCCACGCACCCGTGAACCTTGACCGAGCGAACCTTGACCGAGCGAAGGATGCCCGATGAGTACCGCTGCATCCCGCGGCCACGTGGAAATCACCAACGTCCGCAAGTCCTTTGGGGGAACGGAAGTCCTCAAGGGTGTGTCCCTGACGGTGCCGCCAGGCGGCGTCGCAGTGATCGTGGGACCCTCCGGCTCGGGGAAGTCCACGCTTCTGCGGACTATTAACCACTTGGAAAAGGTGGACGGCGGGTACATCACCATCGACGGCCAATTGGTGGGTTACCAGGTCCGCGGAAACAAGCTGCACGAACTGCGCGAAAAGGACATCCTCAAGCAACGCACGGACATCGGCATGGTGTTCCAGAACTTCAACCTGTTCCCGCACCTGACCGCGCTGGAAAACGTGACCGAAGCACCCGTCGTCGCGCTCCACCGAAACAAAGCCGAAGCGCGCAAGCGTGCGCTGGAACTCCTGGACCGCGTCGGCCTCAAGGACCGGGCCGATGCCTATCCACGGCAGTTGTCCGGCGGCCAGCAACAGCGCGTTGCCATCGCCCGGGCGCTGGCCCTTGACCCCAAGATCCTGCTCTTCGACGAACCCACCTCGGCGCTGGACCCGGAACTCGTCAACGAAGTCCTCGACGTCATTCGCGAACTCGCCACGTCGGGCACCACGTTGATCATCGTCACGCACGAAATGGGCTTCGCCCGCGACGTCGCAGACACCGTGGTCTTCATGGACGAAGGCCAGATCGTGGAGCAAGGCAGTCCCCAGGAGATCTTCGCGAATCCCCGTGAACCCCGGACGCGGAGCTTCTTCTCCAAAGTCATCGAACCAGCTTTCAACATCTGAGGAATCCCTAAATGCCAAGCATCAAAACCAGGCTTCTGGCGCTCGCGGTGCTGCCCGCCGTCGTACTCCCGGCGCTCGCCGGGTGCTCCGACCCCGGCGCGTCCGCTGCTGGGGCCAGTCCGTCCGCGAGTGCTGCCCGCAACGGCGTCGTCTACAACACCTCGCCCGAGCAGAACCGCATCCGGGCACAGAAGGACGCCACCGCGGCGGCCGCGGTTCCCGCTGCGATCGGCAAGGATGGCAAACTGACGGTTGCCACCACCGCCGGGTCCATCCCGCTGTCCTTCTACGCGACGGACAACAAGACGCCCATCGGAGTCGAAGTCGACATCGCACAGCTCGTGGCCGACAAGCTGGGCCTCGCATTGGACGTGCAAGTCACCTCGTGGGAGAACTGGCCGCTCAAGACGCAGTCCGGGGACTTCGAAGCCGTGTTCTCGAACGTGGGCATCAACAAGGACCGGGTGAAACTGTTCGACTTCTCCACATACCGCGCCGCATACATGGGCTTCGAAGCCAAGAAGTCGTCGACGTACAACATCAAGGGCGCCGACGACATCTCCGCGTTGAAGGTCTCGGTGGGCTCGGGCACCAACCAAGAGAAGATCCTCCTGGCCTGGAACAAGGATCTTGAGTCCCGCGGCAAGGCTCCGGCAACCCTGCAGTACTACTCTTCGGACGCCGATACCATCCTGGCGCTCTCCTCCGGCCGGACGGACTTGAACATCGCGCCCTACCCGTCCGTTTCCTACCGGGAGAACACGCGGGACGACCTCAAAGTGGTGGGCAAAGTCAACGCCGGCTGGCCCTCCGAAACCCTCGTTGCGGCTACCACCCTCAAAGGCAACGGCCTCGCCCCGGCCATTACGGATGCCCTGAACTCAGCCATCAAGGACGGCTCCTACGGCAAGGTCCTGGAGCGCTGGGGCCTGAGCGAGGAAGCCCTGTCGGAATCCAAGACCGTGACAGCGGCAAACTTCGGGGTCGCCCCGGCAGGGAAAACACAGTGAAGTTCCAGGTACTCGATATCATTCCGCACCTGAAGAACCCGGTGACGGGGGAAATCGTCTCGACAGCGGAACGGCTCAACCAAGTGGTGCAGACTGCGCGCCGGGCCGAGGAACTGGGTTTTGACAGTTTCGCGGTGGGGGAGCGGCATGCCGGCGAGTTCATCTCTTCGTCCCCGACGACGGTCCTCGCCGCGATCGCGGCCGTCACCGACCGCGTTCGACTGCAGACCGGCGTCACCGTCTTGTCGGTGCTCGATCCCGTGCGGGTGGCCGAAGACTACGCCACGATCGATCAGCTGAGCCGGGGCCGCCTGGAACTCGTGATCGGCAAGGGCAACGAAGTGTTGCAGTACCCCTTGTTCGGGCTCTCTCTCGATGATCAATGGGAGCTGCTCGCCGAGAAGTATGGCCTGTTGCGGCGGCTATGGCGTGAGGAGAACGTCACCTGGTCCGGCCGTTTCCGGCCTGCGTTGACCGAAGCAACGACGACGACGCCGCGACCGTTTGCGGGTTCGCCGCGGATTTGGCACGGCTCGGCTACAACCCTAACCTCGGCCGCGCTCGCCGCCCAGTGGGGCGATCCGCTGTTCACCGCCAACGCGATCCAGCCTCGCGGGAACTACAAGATCCTGATCGAGCACTACCGCGACGAATACGAACGCCACGGTCACGATCCGCGCCACCAGTACCTCGGTTCGGGTTCCGGCGCCGGCGGAGTGTTCATTGCCGACACCACGCAGGAAGCAAAACGCCAGTTCGGACCGGTTTACGAGGCACTGACCGCTGGACGCAACGTCCCGGGCAACAATTCGCCGTTCCGGGACATCGACCATGCCGTGGCTGAAGGACCGGCACTGGTGGGCAGTCCGGAACAGGTCATCGACAAAATCCTGAGCTACCACTCGCTTTATGCGCACGATCTGCAGTCCATTTCCTTGCCCACCACGCTGCCTTTCGAGCAGCAGCTGGAGATCCTGGAGCGGTTCGCGCTCGAGGTCATCCCGACCGTCCGCGCCGCCGCGCCCACCACCCTGTGGGAGCCAGCGGATCCCTACGGCGGTCGTCCGGAATTCGCCGGAGCAACGTCACTCGACGCAGCCGGAACCGTCACCACAGACCACGCAAACCACAGGAGGAATCTTGCCCACGCCCACTGAAACGGCTACGTCCACCACTGCGGCCTTCGCCGCCGCGTGGCAGGAATGGCACGCCGCGCACGAGCGACACCGTGCCGATCCGCACGGATTCCTCGCAGTTACCCACCTGCACTGGCTCGGTGCCGCGGCTGCTCCGCTCGACGGGGTGCCCGGCACCTGGAGTGTGGAGAACGACGTCGTCAGTGTGGTTTTGGGACCAGGCGAAAGCCTGCTTCGGGACGGCCGGGAACTCAACACCGACGCCGTCGGGGCCACCGTCGCTTTCGGCCCGATCGCCGAACGCGACGGCATCAACCTCAACGCGGGGGACACGGTCGTCGAACTCGCCAAGCGCGGCGGCGAGTACATCGTCCGGCCGCGGCACCCCTGGAATCCGCTGCTCAACGAATACCGCGGAACGCCCGCATACGCACCGGATGCATCGTTCGCGGTGAACGGTACGTTCGTGCCGTTTGAGGTTCCCCGACCGACCACAGTGGGGGCCGCCGTCGAGGGTATCCAGCACGTCTACGAGGCGCCCGGCGAGCTCCACTTCACCCTCGCGGGCCAGGACTTGGTGCTCACGGCCTTCAACGGACATGCGCCGGGCACACTCTCGGTGCTGTTCACGGATGCGACGTCGGGCAAGACCACCTACGCGGCCAATCGCTCGCTCACGGTGACCCCGGAATCGGACGGCTCCGTGGTGCTCGACTTCAACCGTGCCGTCAACTTGCCGTGCGCCTACACGGACCTTGCCACGTGCCCGCTCCCACCCTCGGAAAACCGGCTGAGCGTGGCCATCGAAGCCGGCGAACAGATCCCTTGCGAAAGGCAGGAGCAGCAATGAGCGGGATCTCCCGTCCGGGCCAGCCCGGATTCTTGGCCTTGGAGCTCGACGGCGACGGCGCCCACCCCGCGGCCTGGCGCAAAGCCCGGCATGCCCCGGATGAGTTGCTGAACGGTTCGCGGATCCGGAACACGGTGCTGGCGGCGGAGTCGGCAGGGTTTCATGTGGCGACGTTCGCTGATGGGTCTGGGACTGACGGCTCCGGCGCTGGCGGGCGAGATGTTGCAGGCCGCCTGAACGCCCTTCAGCGCGCCGCGTTCGCGGGTCCCGTCACGAGTTCCATCGTGCTGGTACCGGAAGTGGACACGGTCTACACCGAGCCGTTCCACATCTCCACTCAGCTGGCGAGCTTGGACTATGTCTCGGGCGGACGGGCGGGTTGGCTCGTCGCGGCGAGCGGCTCCGCGGAGGAGGCTGCCGCCGTCGGGCGTTCATTTGTTGAAGGTGCCGCCTTGGCGCAGGAGGCCGCGGCGTCGGTGGAAGTGAGCCGGCGGCTTTGGGATTCCTGGGAGGACGACGCCGTGATCCGCGACGTCCCCACCGGTCGGTACCTCGACGTCGACAAACTGCACTACGTCGACTTCGAGACGCCGGCGGATTTCGCAGGGGCCGGGTATTCCGTGAAAGGGCCCTCCATCATTCCGCGCCCGCTGCAGGGGCAATTGCCCGTAGTTGCGCAGGCCGACTTGCTTCCTTCGGACGTCGACGTGGTGCTGGTGTCCGCTCCGACGCCTTCACTTCTCGCCGCAGAGGTTGCGGAGGTGCGTGCCCGTCTCACTGCTGATGGCGCCGGCGCCGCGGTAGTAGTAGCAGAGCTCGACGTCGTCCTTGACTCGCGCGGTCAAAGCGCCTCCGCGCGGCTCGCCGAACTGGACGCGTTTACTCCGTGGTCGAGTTCCCGGGCGCGTTTCGTCGGCACGGCCGCGGAATTGGCGGACTTCCTTGCCAAGTTGCTTGCGGTGGCCGACGGCGTAAGGCTGCATCCGGCTGTGCTGGACGTGGAACTCGAGGAACTGGCGCAATTGGTCCTGCCCGAGCTTCGTCGCCGCGGGGTGCTGAAGCCTGTTGCGCAGGGCGGCACGTTCCGGGAATTGCTGGGCTTGGAGCGTCCTGTGAGCCGCTACGCGAGCCTCGGCTCGGAGGCGCGCGCCGCCGTCGTTGGCACGGAAAACTGAGGAGAGAACATGACACAGCACGACCGTGCTAAATTCCAGCCGAGCGGGAAGATCCAGTTCGGAATCTTCTTTCAGGGCGTAAACTCCGGGACCATCTGGAAAGCGCCCGAATCGGGTTCGCAGACCGACTTTGAGTCGTTCCGGAGGATCGCACAGACCGCCGAGCGCGGGTTGTTCGCGGCCTTCTTCTTGGGCGAGGGCCTGCGCTTGCGGGAGCACCTTGGACGCCCGCACGCCCTCGATGTCGCAGGCAGGCCGGACGCGCAGACCATGCTGGCGGCGCTTGCGTCGGTGACGTCCAATATCGGGCTCGTTGCCACGCAGAACACGACGTACAACGACCCCGCCGACCTCGCGCACCGGCTCGCCTCGCTAGACTTGCTCTCCGGCGGGCGTGCGGCCTGGAACGTCGTGACCACGGACAACGCGTGGACCGGAGCCAACTTCCGGCGGGGCGGCTACCTGGACCACGCCGATCGTTACGTCCACGCGGAAGCATTTGTCGAGACGGCCAAGAGGATTTGGGATTCGTGGGAGGACGGAGCGGTTTCCTCGTCCGTCTCCGCGGATGCGTGGGCGGTTCCCGGCCATGCGCGGCGCGTGCATCACTCCGGGCAGCACTATTCGGTGGACGTCACGCCCCGGTTGCCGCGCAGCGCACAGTACCGGCCAGTGCTGTTCCAAGCCGGCGATTCCCCGCAGGGCCGCGACTTCGCCGCCCGTCAGGCTGACGTCATCTTCTCGGCGCACCCGAAGTTCGACGACGCGGTGGAGTTCCGCGCCGATATCATCTCCCGTTCCCTGGCAGCCGGACGGGGCGCCAACGATGTCCAGATCATGCCGGCCAGCGAGTTCATCCTCGCGGGAAGCGACGAGGAAGCACGCGAGAAGAAGGAGTGGGTCCGCAGCCTGCAGATCGGGCCCCAGCAGGCGGTCGCGTATCTCGAACAGTTCTGGGGGCGGGAGTTGTCTGCCTACGATCCCGATGGTCCGCTTCCGGAGATCGATCCGGTGGTGGAGGAGACGTCCGAGACTCGGGGGAGCGGTTTCCACGGCGCCAAGGCCCGGCAACTCGCCGAGCAGTGGCGCGCGGAGGCCAAGGAGAAGAGTCTGTCCATCCGGCAGTTCGTGAGCTCCAGGACTTCCAGGGTGGACGCGACGTTCACGGGATCCTACACAGCCGTGGCCGACACCTTGGCCGAATACGCCCGCGTGGGTGCCGTGGACGGCTTCAATATCTCGCCATGGCTCATCCCCACGGGCCTGGATGACATCGTGAACCATCTCGTGCCCGAGCTGCAGGAACGCGGCGTATACCCCACGGAATACCTCGGCTCGACCCTCCGCGAGAACCTTGGCCTCGCGACGCCGGTGCGTTCGGAGTCGTTGGAACGGGTGCCCGCCGGGGGCGTGCGGTGAGCTTCCGTGCGCGAGTCGCGGCCGCTGTCGTCGGCTTGCAGACCGACGACGGCGGTTCGCGCGACCCGGACGCGGGGCTGGTGCGGCTCCAACTAACCGTGTGGGAGCAGTGGCTTTAGGTGAGTGGCTCCGTGCGCTCGCGCAGGCCCCCTTCGCCGTCGAGCTCGGCTACTGTGTCGATGTTGAGGCGCCGGAGAAACCCGAGGTCGTGGCTCACGATGAGCAGTGCGCCACGGTAGGCGTCCAGGGCTTCGGCGAGTTGCTCGACGCTGGCAATGTCGAGGTTGTTTGTCGGTTCGTCGAGGATCAGCAGCTGGGCGGGCGGCTCGGCCAGAAGCAGCTTCGCGAGACTGACCCGGAACCGTTCTCCCCCCGACAAGCTGGAGACCGGTCGATCAACGGTCGATCCCCGGAGGAGGAGACGTGCGAGTTGATTGCGGATGTCCCCGGGCGCCGACGCCGGCGCCGCCTCCCGAACGTTTTCCAGCGCCGAACGGGAATCATCCAGGCCGTCGAGCCGTTGCGGGAGGTATCCCACCCGGTCGGTCAGCAGCCTTCCCGTGATCCGGCCTGAGGATTCTGCGGGGCGTCCCTCGACGAGGTGCTTGAGGAGTGTCGACTTGCCGGAGCCGTTGGGC
The DNA here is from genome assembly GCF_042884555.1 of Arthrobacter sp. NPDC058127. NCBI lineage: Bacteria > Bacillati > Actinomycetota > Actinomycetes > Micrococcales > Micrococcaceae > Arthrobacter > Arthrobacter sp. NPDC058127. Next base: position 20,374 of record NZ_JBHVTT010000005.1, read on the forward strand.
CCCACGACGGCAACACGCTCGGGACCTTGGATGACAATCGTGCGGGAACCGTCGCTCAGCTCGGCGATCCGGCGGCTACGCGGCACATCGGGATCGGGAAGAGTGAGGTGGATGTGCTCAACCTCCCTGACCCTCGCGTCGGCGGCGTCGACGGCGGCTTGGGCTGACAGCACCTTGTCGTCGAGGTTCGAGCGCAGGGAGCCGGCGGATGCCTGCGCCTTGCTCGCACGGTTGCCGGCCAGGATCTTCGGGATGCCACCGCTGGCTTGGGTCTTCTTCGCTGTGCGTTCACGGCGGGCAAGCTTGGTTTCGGCTTCGACGCGCTGCTTCTTCTCGACCTTCAGCGCTTGCTGGGCGCTGCGGGCTGCCTGGACGGCAGAGGCTTGTTCCTGCTCGCGATGTTCCGTGAAAACGCTGTAAGGGCCGCCAAACACGTCAAGCTTTCCGCAATGAAGCTCAGCTGTGGAGTCCATGTGCTCAAGCAACTCGAGGTCGTGGCTGACCACCACGAGCGTGCCCGGCCAACTGTCCACGAAGTCGGCAAGTTTGGCCCGGGTGCGCCGATCAAGGTTGTTGGTCGGCTCGTCGAGAAGCGTGACCGGCGTGCGGCGGATGCGCAGCCCGGTCAGTGCGATGAGCATTGCCTCGCCACCTGAGAGCTCCCCGACCCGTCGCTTGAGGTCACCCGCGGAGAAGCCGATTTCGTGCAGCGCTTCGTCTGCCCGGGACTCAATGTCCCAGTCGTCGCCGACGGTGTCGAAATGGCGCTCAGCAACGTCGCCACCCTCAATTGCGTGGAGCGCGGTGAGTATGTCGTCGATGCCGAGGAGGCCGGCGACCGTCGTTTGGTGCCCGAGGGTGAGGGTCTGAGGAAGATAGCCCACGTCACCGACGGTTTCGACCCGGCCCAGGGTCGGCGTCAGTGTGCCGGCGATTAAACGGAGCAGGGTCGATTTTCCTGCACCATTGCGGCCGACTAGTCCGGTCCTCCCGGTGGTCATGGTGCCATTGAGCCGGTGAAGAGCGGGGGTGCCGTCCGGCCACTCGAATGACAGGTCGTGCAAGGTGATGGCTGATTGTGCTGACATGAGACACAGTCCTTTGGTTCTTGCCCATCAAGGGCGCAGTCATGGGTCGACGTGCTCACTCCGGGGCGCGAAATCGCGCGCTACTTCGGAAGGCACTGGACCTGACGTACGGAATCTTTCAGCTCGGACGCAGGGAATAGCGCCTGCGGACAACTGAAAGCGAGAATTCTCACCGGGTGCGCACGAGCGCAAACAACCGGGCGGCCACCGAACGTCAGGTGGCTAGGCTCTGTCGACCTCAATCTCCATAGCCAAAACCATATCCACAATTTTCTTGAGCGGCCAATTGGGGATGAGTGTCGGCATTCATCACGGTGGTTCCCATGGAGGCCCTAAACGGTGAAGACCGCGGGCGGTGGTCATCGGGACACCTTTGGGGCCGAGAAGCCTTAGTGCGTCCTCGAATTTTCAGGGCTGCCGGACGCCCTGAAGTGTAGCGTTTAGGGCGCCTTCACCGGGCACTTTTGCGGGCGGGTCATACGGGAATCAGAGAGTACCCGAATTCTCTTGCATGTCTGGTCTTCCTGAAGGAAACCTGCATAAACGAGCTCGCCTGAGCGTCACATCGAAATCCTGAGCCTCTCGAGAATTCTTCAGCGCGATTCGCGTCACGATACTTTTGCTTTCTCCACTTAGCAGGTGGCAGACATGGGAGTGGTGAAATCCGACAGACTTCATCGATGTGGCGTCCGGGCGGACAGCCACCACTCTTCAAATGACCTGCCCGGTCCTGGAGTGCGGCGCACGATCCTGCTGATGCCGTGTCTGCCTGGAGACCACGAGCCGATGACATGGTCACGGCAAAGCGTGCGGCCGGGCCCCCGCCCCGGCCGCACGCTTCTCTACTTTGACCTGTTGAGGGGCCCGGGTGCCAGCATGGTCATGGTGGCCCGAAAGAAATGTAGGTGGCCCCGCCCTTGTGGCGGCAGACGATGGTCTCAATCGTCGAGTCGTGAAGCCCGTCAAGTACATCCATGAAGCTCTCGCCGGGGACAACGTGTGCCCGCCTGATGCCGTGTGCGACAAGCGAATCAACAATGACGTGTCCTGCTGATTTGTGGGTTTGTCCGTCCTGGCTGATTGGGAGGGTTTCCACTGCCTCGGTCACTTACGCGCCGCCTCGTTCTGGAGGACGGCGATTGCCCTCCCTGGGTGGCGTGCTGGTAGGCATGGGGGAAGCGGATTGGCCAATGTCGACTCCATCGTCATGCATCTGATGCTGCTGCTCAATTTCACAAACGAAAATAATGTCTTCTGCTGATACCTGACAGATGCATCAAGAAGCGCGGGTACCAGCTTCAGCTGGTACCCGCGCTCTCGGAGGTATATTTCTAGCGAGTAACTCCGTGCATTTCGGAGGTCGGCGGGTAGAAGGGAATCTCCGGCTTTTTCGCACCGATGATCACGCAGATCAGCGCGTCGTCTTCGCTGACAGTGCGAAGGCTCCGCGGCACGCCTGCAGGAACACGAATCAGGTCGCGGTAGCCCAAAACACGGCTTGCCTTCCTGGTGCCGTCCTCGACATCGTGGACGCTGAACTCCACCTGTCCCTCGAGGACAAAGAATACTTCCTCGACGTCAGGGTGAGTGTGCTCAGGTCCTACGCAGCCGGCTGGCAGGACCATGTTGGAGAACGTGAAGTGTTCGGCCTGGAGGATGTTGTTGTCATCCGAGTGGTCTCCGGTCGCTCCGGAACCGATGTAGCGGACCTGGCCACGCCGGAATTTGTCTCCCATTTTCGTCTGGAACTTCAGGGTGTCGAAGTCAACGACGCGGCTCTCACGGGACGCGATAGACGAATCGATGAGCTCTTCAAGATCTGTTGTCGGTGCACTTACGGTTTCGCTCATTGTTAAACCTCTCGAACTGGGGCGATGTAAACCAGGAACTGGCAGCAAGGCTAGGGAGCAAGTCCCTCAACTCTAACTATCTCAACACTAAGGTAGATTCCACCAAGTAACAAGACTTTGAGTGAAATCAGACTGAGTTAATTGATTGCTGGAAAGCTTACTGTTAAGATGCATTATCCACATGTAAAGGACAGGGCCATGTCTGACGAAAGAACTGAAGCTGACGCTATCGACCGCATCTTGGCGGATTGGCTGCGTGAACGGCCGGACTTGGACGCGAGCTCCATCGGCGTCCTCGGGCGGCTCATGCGGCTGGCCAATCAGATCCGCGCTGTCGAAAGTTCCTACTTCGATGAGTACGGGCTGACACTTGCGTCCTTCGACGTTCTGGCCAACCTGCGCCGCTCCGGGCCACCGCACCGGAAGACTGCCGGAGAGCTCGCGACTTCCTCCATGCTCACGACCGGTGGTATTACGTTCCGGTTGGACAGGATGGAGGAGCAGAATCTCATCGAGAGAGTTCGGACCCGCGAAGACCGTCGGGTTGTCTACGCCCAGCTGACCGCACATGGCAAGGCTGTCATCGATGAGGCGTTCGGAAAGCACCTGGACAAGCAACGTCAGATGTTGAGCGGTCTGACACCATCCGAACTCGATCAACTCGCAGCGTTGCTTAAGAAGGCAGAAGCATCGGTGGTCGCATTTGATCTCAGTGCGCTGGAAGCGGTTGGCCCAAACTCCTGAAACTCCCTTTTCGTTGCGTCAGGGGTTGGTGGCAACCTCGGCCTTCACGGACGCCGCGTATGCCTGGAGGAGACCGAACAACGCGAAGGTCACTTTGCATTGGGCCTGAGGTGTAGTGGAGTCTGATTTGCGGCTGCTCCTGGCGCGCTTCTGACCGGAAGGATGGCAGATGCGCAGGGGAGGCTTAACGCCCGACGCGACGCCGGGGTCAGCAGTTCGGTGCCGTTGCTGTGCTCATATCAGTCCGCCCCGGCCCCCGATAATGGATTCCAGGGATCGTAGTACGGCGAACGGTACTACACCACTTGTCTTCGGATTGTCCTCAGAAGGCTTGTTGCGGATTTCAAATCGGTATTCTCCGATGTTTCCAGAGGCTTCAATGACGTGGCTGGTGAGTTCCGCTGCGGGGTCTGCCCTTACTCTGACTGTCACAGCGTCCCAGTTGTTAACAGCGATAGCGACGGCGGCGCCGGCGTTTAGGGACTTAGGGAACAACATTGCCGCTTCAGCGGCCGATCCTTCATAAACGTCCAGTGGGCCACAGGCGTTGCGTATCTCTTCAACCAAAGCCTCGTTCATCCAAGGCTGGACAAGGGAGCCCGGCAACTTCGTCGTCGTAATCGTGACTTTGTCATAGCCGTCCGCACGGGCACCTGAGGACAAAAGGTCGAGACCCCCCACTGCGCCGGATGTCAGGAAGAGCCGGCCTGGCCCGGCGGCGTGGAGCCGTTCTGCGAATTCTCTATCTGCCAGGGCGCCAATAGAGGTCACGAGCAGGTCAACACTTGCCCGGAGCACATCCTCAGCGTGCTCGACGAGTGCTTCCTGACCTGCACATTCGACCAGTAAGTCGCAGCGTTCCAGAGCCTCCGCCAGGTCCAGCTGTTTCACCGGAACATTAGTGAGCGGGCTTCGGGAGATGACCCCTTCCAGGACAGCCCCTGCGACCTGTCCCGCACTGATCCCAGCGACGACGGGTACGCCGATGGCGCCGTAACCGATAATTCCGACCCGGTAGGCGGGTGTTGACTTCATGATGTTCCTTCGAGTCTTGATTAGGTAGTTGGTTCCGCTCGCGCATGTGGTTTACGAACCGCAGTGTTGAGCACATTCTCGCCACGTTCAAACGCACTTGTGCTCGCTCGAATACCCACTCTGAACTGCGGGGCGGTTTCACACGCTACTCAGCGCTTGGTGGGGGAAGGTTGGTTTACCTCCGAAAGCCGGAATTGCTGACGGTAGTCCGGCTTTCGGAGAGTCAGAACTGGAATAGACGTATCTAGCAAGCCCGTGTACCTAGGGCACCCTGGCACTAATCCCGCTGGTGAGCAGCCCCGATAATGCCTTGTGCTTCGATTTCCACGGTTAGCCCATCTTCGACGAGACGGTTTACCTCCACCAGGGTGGAGCACGGAAAGTCGCCCGAGAAGATTTCGGATCTGGCCTTGCCGACAAACCCTTTATCGGCCATGTCGGTGAGGTAGATGCGCAATGCGATGATGTCATCGACTGTGCCCCCACATGCTTCGGTAAGTTCCTTGATCCGGCGGAAGGTCTCCCGTGACTGAAGATAGGTATCGCTCCCACCGACAATGCCGCGACTACCGCCCGCATGCATGCCGGACAGGAAAAAGTGCCGCCCCTGCAGCCGCGCGTTACTGAACATCTTTTCGCGCGGAGGCTCGGGAACTGTGGCCGCCTTCACCCTGCTCAACGACTTACCCTTTCGTTGGACTCCCGGCGCAGGCGTTCACGCACTGGCAGGAAGTCGTACGTCGGGTAGAACTCGGTGGAAAAGACACCCCAGGCCCGTCGTTCCAGCTCGACATTTACGATGTTCAGCAGACGTGCCGGAAGCCGCAGGGTAACTATTTGACCCACACCCATGGCGACTACCCAGGAGACGATCTCGCAACCTTCAGGCGGGAATCCGTTCCACCAGTTCCGTTCATCCAGCCGGGCTTGAATCTGTTCCAGGTGCTGGGACTGATCATGCCGTAGAAAGACCGTCAGCAGCATGGGGTCATCCATTAGAGCCCTTCCCCTCTGAGGATGGCGGCCTGCTTTTCTGCGTCGGCTTCGTATACGCGCCTGATCCGCGCGACGCCGAGGTCGTGCTGGTAGAGGTGTTCGTCTTTGTCAGCGTCGGCGGCGAGTGCTTCGAGCACTTCCCGGTCCTGTTCCAGGACTGCCCAGTGTTTTTCTTCAAGGACCGTCTTGTACATGAACCGCCAGACGTCGCGCTCCCAGTCGGAGACGGTTCGGGTGCGCCAGTGGAAAATCGCGGAGTTGTTTGCATCGATGGGAGTGGCCATGCCGACGATGCCAAAAGTCCCGCCGGGTCCTGCCGACTCGGCATAGGGGATTTCCAGATCGACGTAGTCCATGGCCTCGCGGCAGTATTCGACCCAGTCGAAGTTCACGCCGCGCTGGTCCGTTTTCTCAAAGAAGAAGCCGCGGTCGGTTTCGCGGATGCGGAAGCGGGCGCTGGTGTCTCCGCCGAACATGGAGTGTGAGTCGCGGTGGAGGAAAGCGCCGTGCATCGGATCCAGGACGTTGTCCATGTAGAAACGCCAGGGCCCCTTCCATTCCGCGAAGTTCGAGAACCAGGAAACGTCAGGATTGGCCAAGCGGTCCGGCAGCTTGAACTCAGTCACCTCGGAGTCAGTGGTCAATGGCATGAAGGCAAAGATGGTATCGGCTGCTTCTGCAACTGCCAGCGACGTGGTAACGGTTCGGCCTTCGAGGGCGCATCCGGGCATGCCGGGAACGGAAATTACCGTACCGTTTCCATCGACCTGGACTCCGTGATATTTGCAGGCCACGCGGTCTCCAAGGTGCTGACCGACCGAGAGGGGGGCGCTGCGGTGGGGGCATCGGTCCTCGAGCATGCGAATACGTCCATTGGCGTCGCGGAACAGCAACCAGTCCACGCCCAGGCGCTTGACCTTGACCATGTCCCCGACGCCGACGAAGCGGGAGGGGTAGATGGGGTACCAGCGGTCCCGCAGGCCCATCGCCGCCAGTTCCTTGGCATCGACTTCGTGGCGGACGCCGACGACGTTTTTTGCCTTGCTCTTGCCGCCGGCGGGACGTGCGGTTTGTGTTGCAGTTGTCATTTCTTATTCTCCCAGTCGTCGCATTTCGGCGCGGAAACGGGCTTCGTCCCACGGGTTGCCATCCGGAGCATTCAGGCCGAGGCCGTTCAAACCTGCAACCACTCCTGGCAGATCTTTTGAGCCGCCGGCGAAGATCTCACTGAGTGCCCCGGCCAGTTTCTTCTCGTAGGGAGTGGCCGGCCCGGTGCGGGCCTGATTCGGTTCTAGGTACTGTTCAGGCACGGAAGTCCTCCTCTGATTTGGCGAAGGTGTGCAGGCCTTCAGCGATGTTCATGAATGATGTGGCCCACTCGTTGAAGGAGTCAGCCCTTGTTCGGTGTGCGGGGACGGCGGCATTTTCGATAATGACGAAGACGCCGTTGTCAATGCCACCGGCGATGCTCTGGGGCCCGGCAATGTCGGTGTCTGCCTGTGGCGCGGCGGCGATTACCAGCGATGGGGCCTGAACGAGCTGGAGCGAACGGGCGTATCCCTCGATGGAGGTATCAACCTCCGGGTCGCCAAGAATCATGCTCTTGACCAGCTCGGGATATCGGCCGGCGAGCACGATCGTGCCGTAGACCGCACCGCCGGAGGCCACTAGGTGCACCGGGGTGACCCCGCCGTCCCGCAGCGCTGCCGCAGCAGCCGAGACCCACGCTTCAAGCTGGTCTTCCGGGATGGTGGCGCCCGGAAAGGCACCATCGAAGTTCTCCCAGGTTTGGGCATCGTAGGCAGCCACCTGCCGCGTGTAACACTCCCCGGCTCCGGTGCCGTTGTGAAGACAGGCGACCCGGTGCCGGATCTGCCCTTTGTCCGGTTGTGGACTATCCAAAATTGGCGGTTCTGTCAGTACCATTTTTTCCTCTTCGTCCTCTAAGGGTTCCGGGTCGGGATATGCACCGGCGGCACAAACGCTCCCGGGGCCGGGTCCAGGGCCGTGACATCAATTTCAATAACTGCCGGTCTCCGGACTGCCAACGCTGCTGCCAGGGCCTGGTCGAACTGACCGGAACCTCGGACCCGCCAGAACGGCATGCGAAGTGATTGGGCCAACAGATCGAAGTCCGGTGTGTATAGGTTCACGCCGGCTTCGGCGAAGCCGTTGGCCTTTTGCATGTTCCGAAGGACTCCGTAGCCGCTGTCATTGAAGACCAGCACTACGCACCAGGCGCCTGAACCTGCCAGGGAGGCAAGCTCACCGAGGTGGACCGCCAGTCCGCCATCACCGACGATCACCGCCGTGGGGATCCCGGGCCGGGCGCAGGCGGCGCCGATTCCCATGGCAAGTCCCTGACCGATGCCGCCGCCGAGCGGGAAAATGTTCGTTTCCTTCGAGTAGATTTCCAGAAGCCGGTTGCCCCATTGGCTGGAGGGGATCGTCACGTCCCGGGCGATCACTGATTCGCGGTCAAGCCGCTGACGGAGGCTTTCGCAGATCTCGGCATACCCGCCGATGTATTTGGTCAGGTCAGCCCGGACGTTGCGGCGCGTCGCGCGCACCCGTTCGGTCCAGCCCGTCTCGACGGCGGGGATGGAGAGTTTCCCGACGATCTGCTCCAGCAGGATCCGGGAATGCCCCTGCAACCCGACGTCTGCCGGGTAAACCCGGCCGATGGCGGCAGGATCAACGTCAAGCTGGATGTGTGTGCCAGGCAGTGCCATGGAGTAGTGCTTGGTTTCGTTGGAACGGAAATGCGTTCCAACACTCAGCAGCACGTCCGCGTCTTGGAGGAGTGCCATGGCCTCAGGGGTGGTCGCGAAGTTTCCGATGACCTGATCATCATCTTCGGGTACTACGCCTCTGCCTGAATTGCTGGTCAGCAGCCCGGCCCCGAGGCGGTGCAGCAGCGCGGCCAGGGCGGTACCGGCACCTGCGGCCCCGCCACCTGCCCAGATGAGGGGCCTCTTGGCCTTCGAGAGCAGTCCAACGGCTTCGGCCACAGCTACATGGTCGATGGAGACCTCAGGCCGGCCGGGAGAGTCCGCCGGTCGCTGGTCCTCGGGCACGGCCAGGTACTGCAGGTCAATGGGCCATTCCAGGCTGGACGGAGTGTGCGGTACGGACAAGAGCTGCGCAATAGCTTCTTCGAGGTCCGCTTCTGCATCTTTGGCGTTGAAGATGGTCCGTGCGTAGCCTGATACTGCCTGAAGCATCTGCAGCTGGCGGGGGACTTCATGGATCACTCCCCGGTTGCTTCCGAGGAATTCACTGTCAATCTGGCCGGTGATGTGCAGCACGCGGCTGCCTGCGGTTAGTGCCTCCACCATGGACCCGGCAGCGTTGCCGGCGCCTGTGCCGGTGCTGGTCAGCGCTACTCCGAATTTGCCCGAAGCACGCGCGTATGCGTCCGCCGCATTCACTGCCGCAGCTTCATGGCGGACGGCGACGAAGTTCAGTTCGCGGTCCACGGCCTCGATCAGGGGAAGATTGTGGATGCTGATCACCCCGAAAGCGGTGTCAATGCCGTGCCTGCGCATGACCCGGACGAGGATGTCACCGCCGGTAGGGTTTTGGGGCATTTTTCCTTGTTCCATGGACATGTCTTATCTCTTTCGTAGATCAGGGCCGGGCATGCGATTCAGCGTGAGCCCGATGGCAGGGGCCTTACACATAGCGGCCAACACCGCCACCGACATCGATCGTGGCTCCTGTTGTATAGCCGCTTAGCGGCGATAGAAGGGTGAGAATGTGGAAGGCAACTTCTTCGGCTGTGCCGAAGCGGCCCAACTTCACCCCCCGGTCTTTCGTGATCTCGGCGCCCCAGTCCGTGAAGTCCAGCCCGCTGCCCGAGTGCTCGAATCGCCGGCGCCACTGGCCGGTATCGATCAATCCGAGCAGCACCGAGTTGACCCGGGTACCGTCCGCGGCGAGGTCTTCAGACAGTGAGTGGCTCAGGTTCAACAACCCGGCACGCGCGGCAGACGTGGCGGCCAGGCGCAGTTCAGGCTGGCGGGACAAGATGGCATTGACGTTGACCACTGAGCCCTGCTGTGACGCCGCCAGGGCAGCCCGCGCCGAGCGCACCATGTTCAACACTCCGAAGATCTTGAGGTCGAATTCTTCGCGGAACTGTCCGTCAGTCGTCTCATCCAACGTGGCCATAAGGGAGCGGCCGGCATTGCACACCAGCCCGTCAACAGCCCCGAAGTTCTCCAACGTCCCGGCAACAAACGCGTCGGTGGCTTTGCGGTCGGTGACGTCGCAGCTAGCCAGGTAGATGGAGTTCCTATCAGTCCAGACACACTGATCGAAAGCTGCCGCGAGGCGCCCGGCATCACGGGCGCAAGCAGCTACTTTGGCGCCTTCTGCGAGCAGGTAACGGGCGGTAGCCAGGCCGACCCCTGAGCTCGCTCCTGTCACAATGACGGTGCGGTCCATTAATTGCAGATCCATCTGTTGGCCTCCTTGATCGTCAGCCGGAGCCCGGCATCGTTGGGTAGTTTTGGGAATGAGGGATCTTTGAGCCGGTGATTGCCGTCTTAATGCCCCATGACGAAGCCGCCGTCCACCACGATGTTCTGACCGGTGATGAACGCAGCAGCGTCAGAGAGCAGAAACTGGACAACCCCGGAGATATCCTCGGGCACCTGGTCCCTTCCGAGTACCCTGTTCTCCTCGTAAAGCCGGTAGCGGGAGGACGGCACGGATTCGGTTGCCTCGACCCTGGTCAGGCCCGGCGAGACAGCATTTACACGGACCCCGGCTGCTCCTGCATCACGGGCCATGGTCCGGGTCATCGCCAAGACGGCACCTTTGGAGCTGACATAGTGGACCAGACGTGGCGAGCCGTACAGTGCGGCGTCGGAAGCAACGTTCACGATGGCCGCTGCCTGCTTTTGGGCCAGCTGCGGATAGAAGTGCTTGCTCACCAGCCATGTACCGAAGGCGTTGACAGTCATGACCCGCTGGAAGAAATCCTCGTCAAGGTCCCAGAAGGTGTCCCCGCCGATCCCGTCAGCAAGGGCTGCGTTGTTGACAAGACCATCTGCCCCGCCCATTTCCCGGACGTCATGGGCTAAGGCGGCAACGGAGGCCTTGTCGGCAATATCGGTAATGATTGCCGTGGCGTCGAAGCCGCGTTCCCGCAGCGTGTCTGCTGCATGTTCTGCGATCTTGGCGTTTTTCTCAGCGATGACAATGCGGTCACCTCCGGCTGCCAGCCGTTCAGCGATACTGAATCCAAGACCACGTCCAGAACCGGTGACTACGATCAGCCGTGTCATGAAAGCCTCTTCCAAAACTCTAGAATCGATGACGCCATCTCTGCCGGCTTCTCCTGCACTGCGGCATGGCCGGCACGGGCAATGATCCTGAAAGAAGCGTCTGCTATGGATTCGGCGAGAATCCGGGATTCAGCCACCCCGGTGACTACATCGTCTTCACCGACCAGGACCAGTGACGGTACCTGCAGAGACGACAGCACATTCGATGTGTCGGTGGCCGCCATCATCGTCGCTGCGGCCGTGTAACCGGGAAGCCGGACCGCGGCCATCTCGGACCTGACCGCCGCGGCCGTGACAGCATCCGCTGCTGGCGAGAGCAGCCGGGAAGCCCGTCGGCCGGCGAAGGCTTCGGGCCCGATTTCGGCCAGTTCCGGGATGCGCGCCAGCATCCTGTCCGCCGAATCGCCGGGAACAGCCGAACCCCTGGTGCTGTCTGCTAGAACCAGAGAGCGGACAGCATCCGGTGCTTGCGCTGCCGCTTTGGTGGCGATAACTCCTCCCCACGAGGTCCCGATCAGGTGCGCGGGTCCAAGGTCCAGGGAAGCCAATATCTGCAGGACGAGCCCGGAGTGGTCCACCGGGCCCAGCGGATCCGCAGATTCCCCGTAGCCGGGTGCATCCCAGCAGAACGTGCGGTAGCCGGATTCACTGAGTAGTTGCGCCAGCGCCCCGCAGGAGGAGGCATTTCCCCCGATGCCATGCAACAGGAAGACAGGGGCTCCTTCGCCGCGGACCACCAGCGATACGCCGTGGAGTGAAATACGGTTGTCCAGGTTTCCGGAGGCGGTGGCAACCTCAGTGGGCCGATGCATGGCTTGCCGCATCTGCCGAGGGAACGGTGAAGTAATCGGCGCTACCCGGAACAACCAGCGAGCGGTAGCCGTCATCGGGGATTCCGGCCATAGCGGTGCGGACATTAACGGTGGGCGGCCCGGCAGTTCCCCACTGGTCCGACAGCTCGGGAGTCCGCTTCCACGTGCGGCACAGCCAGCTGTCTTCATCAACCTGCGCCACTTCAGAGGTGTACTCACAAACAAGGCCTGAAGGGTCAGTGAAGTAGGAGAAGGTGTTATCCCCGGGACCGTGGCGGCCCGGACCCCACTGGGGGGAAATGCCGTGGGTTTTGAGAGACCCGATGCCGCGCATGAAATGGTCGATGCTTTGCATTTCGTATGCCACGTGGTTGACCGCTGTCCAGGGGGCTTGATTGAAGGCGATGACATGGTGCTCTGAATTGCACCGCAGAAATGACATCTGATGCTCGGACCAGTCCGAGACCCGCATCCCCAGAACTTGGGTGTAGAAGGCTGTAGCCCGGTCAATGTCGATAGTGTTCAGCACGACGTGGGCGATCTTGCGCGGGATCGCCCGCCGCCCCGCAGGCTCTTGGTTGAGGACGGCATGAACATCGGCGGAAAGTTCAACTAGTCTTCCCTCTGGGTCAACCAGCTGCAGGCCGTAACCGCCTGCAGCGTCGTCCAATGGTCCTGGCTCGCGGAAGAGGGGAATACCCAGGGCGGTCAGCTTAACTGCGGCCTGGTCCACCTCCTGGGGCGTAGCGAGGGCGAAGGCCACGCCGCCGAGGGCGTTCTGCTGGCCCTTTTCCAGCTTCAGAATGTGGTGCTCCGAGCCGGTTCCGCGGAGCCAGAAGCGGTCACTATCCTCTTCAACGGTGGAAAGGCCCCAGACCTCGTGATAGAAATCCTTGGCACGCGCCGTTTCCGGTACCTTCAAGGACACTGACCGAAGAGACCGCAACTTACAGACAGGCTCTGCTGCAAAGAAATTCATGGGGCTACCTTCTTACTTTTCGAGGGTTTAGAGATCAAGAACCAGTTCGGCCGAACGGCAACGCGAGACGCAGACGAACATGGACTTGTTTGCGGCCTGCTCAGCCTGGCTGAGCAGAAAATCACGGTGTTCCACGTCGCCGCTGATGACACGGGTTTCGCACGTACCGCAGATTCCCTCCGCACAAGAGCTGGGAACATCAACACCGGCGTTGTTGAGAGCATCAAGGACAGATACACCAGGCCCCACCGGGATGCGTTGGCCGGTGCTGTTGCACACCACGTCAAACGCCGCTTCGTTTTCCTCCGCGACGACAACCTTCTCCGGCGCCTTGAACCGCTCGATCCGAAGCTGGGCTTCGTCCTGCATGGCCCCGGCAACAGCCTTCAACAGTGGCTCCGGACCGCAGGCGTAAACCAGCGCATCGGGGCACAGGGTACCGACAGCCGCCGCCAGGTCAGGGTATCTGCCGTTGGCCTGGTCATCGGCGTGGATGGTAATCCGGTCCTGGGGGAGGGCCACGATCTCAGGCAGAAAGGCCATGGTGGCGCGGGACCGGCCGGTGTAGAGCAGCGACCAGTCCGCCCCTGCCGCCTGAAGTTCCCGCGCCATCGAGATGATCGGGGTGATGCCGATCCCGCCAGCGACCAGTACGTAGCGTCCGGCATCTTCCAGCGCGAAGTTATTGCGCGGGCCGACAATCTTGAGGAGCGACCCTACCGGCAGGCCCTCATGGACCAGCTGGCTGCCGCCGCGTGAATCAGGCGTCCGCAGGACGGCCACGGTCCAGCTGTTCGAATCCATTGGATCCGAACACAGCGAGTACTCGCGTATGAGTCCGTTGGGCAGATGAAGACTCAGGTGCGAACCTGGCTGCCATTGGGGCAATTCCGCCCCGGACGGATCAGCGAACGTCACACTGGTGACCCCGTCCGCTTCCCAGGTCTTCTGCTGAACCCTCAGGGTCCGTGCGGCGGGCTCCCCGGCTACTGCACGGTGGCTGTCGGCAACCGGCTGGCGTGATTCTTCCGGACCCCGTGTGTTCAAAGTGGCGGTAGTCATCGTTCACTCCCGCCCCGGTGCGCTATGGCTTCAATTTCCACCGTCGCACCGTATGGCAGAGCAGAAACCTCCACGAAGGTCCGGGCCGGCCGGGGCTCGCTGAAGAGCTGTTCGTAGTGGCTGTTTGCTTCTTCGCGCAAGGTCAGGTCCGTGACGAAGTAGGTGGTTTTGACGATGTCCTGCAGGGACATGCCGATCGTTCCCAGCCGCTCCGAGAGCCTGGTTGCAGCGGCCTCAATGGCTTCGAGCCGGCCACTGACGGGCGTGTAGTTTTCATCAACGGACAACGCCCCGGACACAAAGCCGAAACCTCCGGCCTGGTATGCCGGACTGTAGGGGTGAGCGCTCACTGGCTTGCCTTTCATCAGGGATGGATTGGAAATGCTGCGGATTTCATATGCCGGCCCAGGGCAACGGTGCGCCGGAAAGATCCACGTAAATGCTCTTTTGGCGCATGTAGGAGCGGATACCGTCCCTGCCCTTTTCGGTTCCCAGACCGCTTTCCTTGATCCCGCTGAACGGGGTAGCGATGCTGAACTGCTTGTACGTGTTGATCCACACAGTGCCGGCAGCAACGGCGCGCGCGATGCGCCAAGCCCGCCGGTAGTCTCCCGTCCAGATACCGCAAGCCAGACCAAACACGCTGTCATTGGCCTGGGCGAGCAGATCATCTTCATCATCAAAGGGAAGGACGACTGCCACGGGACCGAAGATCTCCTCCTGGCAGATCAGGTCGGAGTTGGTCACACCGGCGATGATGGTGGGCAGGTAATACGCGCCCTGCTGTAGTTCCGGCTCAACCGGCCGCGCTCCACCGCACAGGATCTGTGCTCCGGCTGCCCGTGCGTCCTCGACCATCTTTTCAACGGAATCCCGGTGGGCGTGGGCAACCAGAGGTGCAAGCTGCGTGTCCGGATTCGTTCCTGGACCCACCCGCAGGCCTTTGGCTCCTTCGACCAGGCGTGCCAGGACCGTGTCGTAGATGGGCCGCTGGATAAATACCCGCGAGCCAGCAATGCAGCTCTGGCCGCTTGAGGAAAAGATTCCGTAGAGCACCCCGGCGACCGCCTGGTTCAGATCCGCGTCCGAAAAAACGATGGTTGGCGATTTTCCGCCCAGTTCCAGCGTGATCGGCATGATCTTCTCGGCTGCGATGCGGCCCAGCTGCCGGCCGGTCGAGGTGCCGCCGGTGAAGGAGACCTTGCCGACATCCCTGTGCCGTGCCAGTGCATCCCCGACGGTCCGTCCCGGGCCCGGAAGTACCGAAAGCAGACCCGAAGGCAATCCTGCCTCGTCACAGATCCTTGCCAGCAGCAGCGACACCCAGGGGGCCCAGACCGGCGGTTTGATCACGACGGCGTTGCCGGCGGCAAGTGCCGGGGCAACCTTTTGCGCGTCGCTGGCGATCGGGGAGTTCCATGGCGTGATGGCGGCGACCACACCGATAGGTTCATGGGTGGAGATGCTCAGGTAGTCACCCCTCGGCGGAGTTAACGCGTCCTCCATGGTCTCAAGGGCTGACGCGGTGAAACGGAAGGTGGCAGCAGCGCTCATTGCCAGCGCGCGTGTCTCTTTGAGGGTTTTACCGGTGTCATGGGTCTGAAGAATTGCGATGCGGTCAGCATTGACTTCGATAGCAGAACCGATCCTGTGCAGAACAGCAGCGCGTTCGTGCGGTAGCTTACGGGCCCAGCCGGACTCTTCAATGGCCGCCAGGCCGGCCGCGACCGCCAGATCAACATCGTCCACGGTGGCACCATGGAGCGTTGCGAAGACCTCGGAGGTTGCGGGATTGATGGACTCAATCAGTGCCCCCGCTCCCCGGGCCCAGACCCCGCCGACATAAATCTCGTCCAGCGTGTCCATGCCCGGTTCAAAGCCGCGGAAGGGGATAAACCCTTTGGAGTCTGTACCGGCTTCAATGATGCCCGCGCTGCTTTGCGTTGTCATCCTTAGGGTCCACCAATCTTTATAGTCACTCAGGTTGCCGCGGGCGTTGTTCGCGGCTGTCCCGCAGTCGCGGAAGCAACCCGAATGTGAACTAGGTCATGCCAAAGATATAACAGCACTAAGATACTTTGTGTCAAGGCAGTGGGGTCTTGATCTTTAAGCGCTAAGGAGATAGAACTAACACAGTGCCATGATCTTCACCACACTTGAGCACCTGCCCGCCCCATGGCGGACGGTCGGGAGAGCAGTGTCGTGCGTGAACGAAGAAACCGTCATGACGTAGCCGGCGACGCTGGCGGCTCGTCCATGGCCTTGGATCGTCGAGCCACCGATGACCGGTGACATGCCCCCGCTTCGAGACTGTATTCGAAGCCCTCACAACCCTAAGGATGTCCAATGGACACGATGAGCGAACCTAAAAAGCAGGAAGAGACCAGACCGAACTGGTGGGTACTTTGTCTCGCATGCGCGGCCATAGTGCTCGATGGATACGACACGGTCGCGTTGGGGCTGTCCATACCGTCGATTGCTAAGGACTGGGGTGTTCAACCCTCGGCCTTCACTTCTGCCCTCGCGCTGACCAGCGCTGGAGTGGCTCTGGGTTACCTGGCGGTAGGGCGCCTCGTGGCCAAACTGGGCACGAGAAACGTCATCTTTTCGGCGGTCGTCGTGTTCACCATTGGTTCGCTGCTGACAGCGTGGTCGGGGTCGATTGCGGCGCTGACGATTCTGCGCTTCGTGACCGGCCTGGGACTCGGTGCCGTGCTGCCGGCCGCTGTCTCCCATGCCACCGCAGCCAATCCCGGTCGTTTGCGTCAATCGATCGCGGTGGCCGTGATGACCGGTATCTCGCTCGGGGCTCTCATCGCAGGACTGGCCGGGAGCGGCATCGTGGGCGCATTCGGATGGAAATGGGTGTTCATTATAGGAGCTATCGCTTCTGCTGTGCTTCTGCCGTTCCTGTGGTTCGGACTGTCCGGTAGCCACCTATCCAGCACGCCCAACGACGCGGCCGAGGCCAAGCACCATGCGTCGGTTGCGCGCCTGTTCGATGCTTCCGTGCGAAGCAGAACGCTTCTCCTGTGGGCTTTTTCGTTCCTCATCTTCGCCGTGTTCTACGTATTCTCGTCGTGGTTGCCGACCCTGCTCACCAGCTACGGCTTCAGTACCGGTCTAGCACCGCTGGGCTCGGCGGCCCTGGGCATAGGAAGCATCATCGGTGCCTGCGTACTAATCCTCGGATCGCGTCGATACAGGATGACGTCGGTCCTGGCTGGAACCTCGGCAACAGCGATCGTCTTCCTCGTCATCTCTGCCTTCCTCGGCCCGGACAAAGCGCTGCTGCTGCTGGTCTTCGGTGGGGTCGGGCTCGGACTTCAGGCCGGCATGATCGGCCAGGCCGCGGTGGCAGTGACGCTGTACCCCCAAGCAACGCTGACCGCCGGCGTCGGCTGGGCGGCTTCACTGGGCCGACTCGGATCGGTTGTCGGCCCGATCTTCGGCGGCGTCCTCATCGGACTCGGCGTGGACACCAGCATCATCGTTCTCTCAGTATGCGTACCTGTGATCATCGCCCTGGTGTTGATGCTGCTTATAGGACGGATCACAGCCACCAATGCGTCGGTTCCGATGCCAGCACAACCGGAGAAATCGCCCCTCACCGCGCCTTAGGCCTAGCACAGACCCTGCCCTGCCCCTTCGACCGAACTGCAGGGGCAGGGCAGGAAGCGGAAGAGGCAATGGCAAAAGCCGGCACAGCTAAACATGTCCTTGTCGATGTTACCCATCCAAATCTCCCAGGGTGATGATGATGAGATCTCGCCCTGCGAGAAGGCGGTCCGGCACCCTACGCACAGACCTTCGCCTACACTGCGGCGGGGACCGGTCCCAGTTCAAACGCTACGCCGCCGGGAACAGCAGCTTACCCACAGGGTCGTGCGGATCGTAGATGCTTCCGCCGACGTTCAGAGTCACTCCCTTGCGGGTGAGCTCGTCGGCGATGTTCCGTGCGTCGGGAAGCGAACAGGCGAGGCAGTCGAGCTTGGTGCCGGTGAACCCGTGGTCGACATAGATCGCATCGGGGTCCACACCGGCGGCCGCTCAGCGGGCGCTCGGGTTCAGGGAGAAGTGCGGGGTGAAACGGGCCCTGCTCCCGGGCGCAATGTCCGAGCGGACGACCCCTGCTGCTTCGAGCCTGAGAAGATGGTCATAGACGGTACTTCTAGGCACCCCGACGTCATGACAGATGTCGGCCACTTTGCTGGCGCCATTCTTGAACAAATAGTCGACTATCAAGGAAGCGGGGGTGGCGGAGCCGGTAGGACCCACCGACAGGAAAGCCTCGTCTGTCCGGTCGTGCGGAACTGTAGACATTTCTGCCTTTCATGCTTCAACTTGTACGAAACGCGAGCTGCACGATGCGTCCGATGCCGTGAGACTGACCACTCCTGAAGCGGTCAGTCCTACGCTTGTTCCGACGGCCTGGCCGCACCCGATTCCTCTGACGCAGCAGATTCATCAAGACTGATGGGAAGATCTTGGTCCCGGTGGACGGGCTCTGCACTGACGATGGCCCCGACAAGGGGTTCTTCCCCTGAAAGCATGATCGGGCGGGGTTCCGTGTGCTGCGCGGATTCGCTTCCTCTTTGTGCGCTGGTGTCGGATTGCCAAAGCGGCGAGAGGAGCGGTCAGCAACACGAGGAGGACTCCGGTCAAGGCGACGGTACCTGCCGCCGTAATCAGCACTGCCATGATCATGAAGTGGATGGCCGCCGATTCAGAGATCGACTGGCTCAATGCCGAGGCCATGTTTAGTCTGCGGTGTGGTTTTCCGGCTCCGAGCCGGTGAGATCAATGATGCGTCCCTTGACCGCGGCCTCGCGCACGGACCAGATCGCTGCGATCGCAGCATCCTCGTCCTCAAAAGCAGTGGAGGTGAGCAGCACGTCTCCGTTACCGGTGACGAGTTGGAACCGCAGACGGGCGTCCGCGTCAACGTGGAGATTGAATTGTGAGGCCATTGCGGTGCTTCCTTAGCTAGCGTCTTTGGTTCTTCCCCCCGGTGCCGTTTCTAGGGCTCCTGGGTGTTTCCGGCTTCGGCGGGTGGGTTGATGATGCCGAAGGTTTCGCCCTGGGTGCCCTGGAGGATGGCCATGCGGCCGAAGGGGCTGTCGGTTGGCGGGACGAGCGTGGCCGCGCCGAGCGCTGCGGCGGCGTCCAGGGTCGCGTCCGGGTCCTGGACTTGGAACCACGTCAGCCAGTAGCCCGGAACGCCGTCCGGGAGGTTGGTGTCGTGCGAGATTCCGCCGACGGTCTGTCCGTCCTTGGGGTGCTCGAAGGTGGAGTAGACAAACTCTGAACCGTCGCCGATGTCCGTGTAGCCGAAGCCGAAGACGCTGGCGTAGAAATCACGTGCAGGCTGGTAGTCCCGGGTGTGAAGTTCGTTCCAGCACACGGCCCCGGGTTCGTTGTAACGGCCGATGCCGTTGTGCCCGGTTGACTGCCAGATGCCGAAGACGGCCCCTGCCGCGTCGAGGGCCACGGTCATGCGTCCTTGGTCCATGACGTCGAACGGGGCCATCATGAGCTGGCCGCCGGCTTCGGTGATCTTCCTCGCGGTGGCATCGGCGTCGTCGACGGCGAGGTACGTGTTCCAGACTGACGGCAGCAGGCCGGCGTTCCCGGGTTTGGGGCCTATCCCGGCCACCGGTAAACCGCCAAGGAAAGCCATGTGGTAGCCGCCCGCTTCCGGGCCGGCGTCCTGGATATCCCAGCCGAACAACCGGGCGTAGAAGTCCGCGGCGGCTTGGACGTCATCCACTTGGGCGTCCACCCAGTTCGGGGTCCCCTCGGGCCATTTTTCGTTGCGAACAGGCATGATGCTCCTCTGAGTATGCAGCGTGGTGCGGCGGCTTTGCTTGGCGTAAACAAAGTGGTGTCCACGTGTTACTTACATTGCGAAAAGGCAGCCGTTTTAGGCGCTACCGATGAATGAGTGCACCGGAGCGCTACTTCGTGACGCCGCGGCCGTCGGGGAATTCTTGGGCCGCTACATCTATCAGAAGTCGTAGTAGAAGGTGTTAGCTGCAATCCCGGGTCCACTCAAGCCATACGTCAGGGTGTGGACGCCCTGGTCCAGGATGGTGACGTTGAGCCTGAACTTCAATTCGCCTGGCTGCACTGAACTTGTGGCGCAACTGATGCCGGAAGGATCCAACGGCTTCGCCGAGCAGCTCCAGCCAGCGGGGGCGGTAACGGAGCCGCTTGAAATGGTGCCGGGCGCGTTGATCGAGAAGTCGGCGGTGGCATTCCCGATTCCTCGAGCCAGGGTGAAGACGGTCTCGAGCGTTGCACTCGTGGGGTCCGCACCCGTGTCCGTCCGGCTCGCGGTAGCGCTGACTTTTGCGCGGGTCGGCGTCGGCGTCGGGGTCGGCGACGGCGCGGGCGTGGGAGTCGCCGTCGGGGTTGAGGTTCGCGACGGCGCGGGCGGGGGTATGGGTGCCGGCGCAGGCGTTCGCGGTGGTACCGGTATCGCAAAGTTGGGTTCAGCGATCACCGGCGGCTCTGGTTGGTCCGGCAGGGCCGGAAGAGGCGGGGGCGCGGGCGCTGCGGAGGCGACGGGAGCGGGGGCCTGTGACGGCGTCGATGTCGGCCGGGCAGGCTGGGTGGTGTGTATCACGGCATCCTGGTGCGCCCTTGCTGTGGGCTGGCCGATCAGGACCTGGACGATGCCGACAGCGCCCACCACCAGTCCCACCGCCAGCGCGGCCAAAATCGACATCAACAAGGGCTTCGAGATGCCGGCCACCCCGGAAGCCGCCGGCGCCGCAGGTAGCTGTCCCGCAATGCCCAGTCCCGAGGCACCGCTTTCCCAGACAGCCAGCGGGACGCCTGTGATCAGGGGCAGGAGCACGGCCCGCATGGTTGACTGCACGTCCCTGAGCTCCAGCAGCACGCCCGTGCACTTGGCGCAGCCGTCAAGGTGATCCCGGACTTTCGCCTCGGCGTGTTTGGACAGGCCTCCGCGAACATAAGATCCAAGCTGGGGGACGACCTTCGTGCAGGCACCTTGCGGATTCTCGCTGACGTGCATCTGCAAATACTGTCTGCGCAACCCTTCCCGCGCCCGCACGCCCAGTGCGGAGACAGCGTTGGGCGAGAGCCCGAGGATCGGGGCGACTGCGGCGGGTTTCATCCGTTCCACGTCCAGGTACCACAGCGCTGATTGCCATCGTTCCGGCAGTGATCGGAAGGCGCGGGCGACGGTGTGGGATTCGAAGGCCTGGATGGCGGGATCGTCCGGTGTCATTTTGTGGTCAAGAACAGCCTCGTCGCCGGTCGGCAGGGCGTGGCGGGCTTTCCGGTTCCTGTGGTGGGCAAGCCGTGTCACCGCGGACAACAAGTACCCACGGAAGAACTGCTCAGGTCCCTTGCCCGCGACCAGGCTCTGCAGGACCGACTGGAATGCTTCGGCGACGACGTCGTCGGCGTCGCTGAGGTTGTCGACGTTTTTGCGGGCCACGGTCGAAGCGATGGAGACGTGGCGGGCGTAGAGCCCGTCATAGGCATCCAGGTTTCCACCGCGGACCATGGTTATCAGTTGACCGTCGCTGACAGCGTCAGCCTTTGACGATGTAGTACTAGGCGCCATTGCCAGCTTCCCTACGAACATAAAAATCCCCGACCATACCTACACAGTGTCTGGACCTGTAAGTCATGACGCAGCTTTGGAATCTTTCTCCATGAAGCACGGGATGCCGACTCCCTGGACCCGGGTGACATTCGCGGACCTGCATGAGAGCGGTACAGCGGCCGAGTCTTCACCGGCGTTCACGATGTCGAGGTCCCTGCGCATATCTCAAGACCTGGGGACCTGTCCGCGGTCTTCTGGTTCATACGGTTTCAGTCAGCGGGGTTGAGCCGGGGGAGTCCGTGCTGTTTTCAGCGGATACGACGGCGGTCTTCCGCTCTGAATTCGAGTCGTGACGTTTGCGTCGCTGCACTACGAAGTACAGTGCGGTCACGAGTGCCAGGAACGGCAAGCCAAAGATCAGCGTCATGCTGAAGGCTTCGGTGGCCAGGGTGCTGGCAAGGATCGCTAGCATGAGCACGGCGCCCAGGATGGTGCCCACGGGGTAGAACTTCGTCTTGAAGGTCAGTTCTGTTCCGGAGCGTTTCATGCTGCGTCGGAAGAACCAATGGGTCACGAAAATCATGAACCAGGTGAACATCGCCCCGAACATCGAAATGGCCATCATGAACGTGAATGCCGTTTCGGGGAACATGGCGTAGACCACGGTCGCGATTGCAATTCCGGCGGTGGAGAGGATCAGTGCGTTCACGGGTGAACCGTTTGCGCGCAGCTTCCCCAAGAGGGCGGGAGCGTCACCGCTGCGCGAGAGGCTGAAGATCATGCGTGTGGAGATATACAGTTGGCTGTTCATGGCCGAGAGGGCCGCGATGATCACCACTACGGTCAGTAGGCTGTCCGCGAAGGGAATGCCGAGGCTTTGCATCACGGTGACGAACGGGCTTCCGCCGGTGAGGATCTGACCCATTGGGGCGATGGCCATGATGAGGGCCAAGGTGACGATGTAGAACAAGAGCAACCGCACGATGGTGGTGCGGAAGGCTTTCTTGACCGCCGTGGCAGGATCGCGGGCCTCGCCTGCTGCCACGGCGATCATTTCGATGCTGAGGTAGCTGAAGATCGACACAATCACCGCAAACCAGGTGCCGGACAAACCGTGGGGAAAGAAGCCGCCGTCGGCAGCGTAGTTCTGGAAACCTGTGCCCTCTTTGCGGGTGCCGAATACGATGTAAACAGCCAGCACGATGAAGGCGACGATCGCGAAGACCTTGATGCTTGAGAACCAATATTCGAGTGTCCCGAATGCCTTGACGTTCATGGCATTGACGGCGATCAGCACAGCCGAAAACAGGATGACCCACATCAGCGCCGGAATATCCGGGAACCAAAGCTTCATGTATTCGCCGATGGCCGTGACCTCCGTTCCCACGGCAAGGACGATGCAGGACCAATACATGTATTTGACGAGGAAGCCGGCCAAGGGGCTGACGTAATGTTCGGCATAGGCTCCGAATGATCCGGAGGTGGCGTGGGCAACGGTCATCTCGGACAGGCTCCCCATGAGCAACAGCGCGACCAAACCGCCGATTGCGTAGCTGATGATCACACTGGGGCCAGCCAGGCCGATGGCAAACTTGCTCCCCAGGAACAACCCCGTACCGATGGCTCCACCAAGGGCGATCATGGTCATTTGGCGCGAAGTGAGCTGCCGTTTGAGGCCACCCTCGCGTTGTTGGATCTTATCGAAACTGTCCATCTCGACCTCCTCGTCGATTCTATAAATCGCTTCAAGATAGAATCCAACTAAAGCCAGAAGCAAGGATTCTGAAGAATCACAAAAAAACAGAGGTGATTTCGTGGTGGATTCATCCGCCCCCCGCCCGCAGGGGCGGCTTTCGAATCGGGTTCGGCTGGACGATACAGACCGGTTGATCCTCAAAGAGCTGATGTCCGATGCCAGGATTCCCAACAATGTGTTGGCCTCCAAAGCAGGCATTGCGCCTTCCACATGTCTGGGTCGGGTCCGTGCACTGCGCGAGGCCGGGATCATCCGGGGATTCCATGCGTCCGTGGACCTCGAGGCCTTGGGTTTGATCGTCTTCGCGCTCATCTCCGTGCGCGTGAACTCGCAGGCGCGAAACAAAATGCTGGCTATCGCGCAACGGCTGCGGGCCCTGCCAAACGTTCAGAGTGTTTTCCTGTTGGCGGGCGACCAGGACTTCTTCGTGCACGTCGCCTGCGGGACGCCAAAGGAACTTCGGGATTTCATTGCCGCGCATCTGGCATCGGATCCCGCCATTGCGAACACCCAGACGAACCTGGTCTTCGACCACCTGACGCCTGGGGACTGAGTCCGGCCAGATTGCGGCCCTCGGGGGGTGCCTGTGCCGTTCGCGGGCTGCCGCCTTCAGCTCGGGGTGTTGTGGAGCACAGGCGTGCTTTTGTTCGTCCGTTCCACCGGATCACCGGTCGCGTCGACGGTTCCAGGCACGGGAGGCCAGGTAGAAGGCCAGCAGCCCGCCGATGAAGTAGACAATCCAGAACGGGAATCCAATGGTGGTTTGGCGTCCCGCGAGGGTTTCCTGTTCCGGGGCGTCTTTGGGGATGTCCGCGATCCGGGAGGCGTGGACAAGGAGCCTGTGTGAGTTCACTCCAATGGGCGTGCAGGTGATCAGGGTGATTTGATCCTCGCCCGCGGTGATTTTCAGGGAGGAGACCTCATCCGGTTTGACCACTTCGATCTTGCTCACTTTGTAGAGGAACGTGTGGTCCATGACTTCGGTGGAGAAGATGTCACCCGTTTTGGCGCTATGGAGGGGGTTGAAGAGTTCCGCATTCGGAATCCCGGAGTGTGATGTCAGGACGCTGTGCGTTCCGGGTCCGCCTACGGGAAGGGAGGATCCGTAGAGGTGGCCGACTCCTTTGGCCAGGACGTCGTCGCTGGTTCCGTGGAAGATCGGCAGATCAATGTTCAGGGACGGGTAGCGGAGTCTTCCGATCACCTCGTCGTTGCCCACGTTCAACTGGCTCTGATAGTCCCCAAGCTGACTGCCCGAGGTCGTCGTGGTCGTCGTGGGAGCTTGGGCGGAGTACGGGTCCCGCAGTTGTCCGTCGGGGATGCGGGAGTTGTAGGCGCGTGCCCGGTCGAGTACTTTCGTCCGGGCCGAGGGTTCAAGTTGGTTGACTTCCTGCGCGTAGCCGGAAAGTTGGCTGTTATGGGATATCGAGCTGAACCAGTCCGCTGCCTGGGGGTAGAGGACCAGGCCCAGACCGAGGGCGGCGATGACCATCATCGTCACAAATTTGCGGTCGGCAAGCCCTGACTGGATGCGGTTGTGTCCGGCCGCCTTTCTGCCGGTTCTGCGGCGCCGAAAGGGGCCTTCAGGGTCCGGTTCGGAACCCTCCATGAATTCTTCGAGGGTTTGAGTCATTGGAGCCTCTTGCTTTGATGGACGGGAGCGGTATGGGGCATCCACCAGATTGGTGGATGCCCCATACCCTGCATCACGGGGTGCAGGTTACCGAGGGATGGATTACTTTGCCTCGTTGCGCTTCCGGCGGCCGGTGACCAGGAACAGGCCGGCGCCTGCCAGCACGAGGATCCCGCCCGCGGTCAGGGCCCAGGTTCCCACGCCACCGGTGAGCGGCAGCTGGAATCCTGCGTTGTGCAGGACGTTGTTGATCGTCACGGTGACGACCGTCGGGTCCGAGCTGGTGACCGTGGTCTGGACCGGCTGGGCGAGCAGTTCGTAGCCGGCCGGGGCCTTGGTCTCCACCAGCCAGTACGCCTGGTAGCCGGGCTGGCCCGGGCTCACCGCGACCCCGTTGGCCCAGTTGGAGTAGCGCAGTCCGGAGATCACCAGGTTGCCGCTGGCATCGGTGGTCCAGGAACTGGCCCCTCCGACGCTGATCGCATTGGTGCCCGCCAGGGCATCAGCCTGGGTCGGGTAGACCGAGAACGTGGCGCCTGCCAGGGCTGCGGAGGTCTTGGAGTCCTGCTTGTGCAGGACGATGTCGCCCCACTTGGTAACCACCGGTGGAGTGACGACCGGGCCGCCGGGCTGTCCCGGGGTGATGTTGAAGCTGGCCGCGTTCGGGTAGACGTTGGCCGTGTTCGAGATTTGGCCGACCGCGTTCACTGTGGTGTTCACGGTCACGACGACCTTGGCCGTGGGGTTGGCGGCCAGGATGGCGCGGCCGCTGGCGGTGAAATCGACGGTGAGGGTGTTCGTGGCCGTGTTGAATGCGATGGTGTAATCCGTGTTCAACGTGAGCGTGGCGCCGTTGGAGAGCGCTACGGTCGAGTTCGTGTACGTCAGCTTCGGATCGAGCTGGTCGGTGATCCGGTAGCCGTCAATCGGGTTGACATTGGGAATGTCGCCCGTGATGGTCCACTGCACGTTGTCGCCGAGCTTGATGGCCGGGGCGTCCGCGACAGTCTTCGTGGCCCCGGTCACGGCGTTCTTGGGGTAGACGTTGACGTTGTACATCCAGTTGTTCTCATTCACCGGGTCCGTCATCGGAAGGGTCACCAGGAACGGCGCGGAAGGAGTGACACCGGCCGGGTAGCCGGTCTCTGTCACCAGGTACAGGCCCAGGGGAAGGTTCCCCAGGGTCCCTGTTCCGCTCGCGTCGGTTGTGACGGTCGAGCCCGGGGTTGCTGCCTGCGCCGCGGCCTGGGCCGGGGTCAGGGCTGCCGCGGCGGTCCAGCCCGCGTTGGTCGTCAGGTCAATGTTGTTGACCTTCTGAACCGTGAACGTCACCCCGGCCATCGGGGTCAGGCCCGACAGCTGGGCAGGGGTCAGGGCCGTTCCGTTGTTGGGCAGGTTGGTCGGCGTGGCCGGCGTCTGGTACTTGTGGATGGTCAGCGTAGCCGTCTGGGACGGATCGATGTTCGCAATGTTCGCCGCGTAGGCGCCCCCGGCCCCGAGGGCCAGCATTGCTGCTGAGGCAATTGCGGCCAGCGAAGCTAGTACGCCCCGCCTCACCTTCGATGATTTCATCGTGTTCCTTTCTTGTTGTCCCCAGTGAGATGCACGGAGCTGAGCTCGGCAATCCGGGTTTGTGGGGTCTTGTCCGCTCGCCTGATGACGATGAGGGCGAGGGAAGTCATGAGGAGGAGGATCCCGGCAAGGACGCCTCCGTAAAGGCCGGCATTGCCTGGTCCGCCGGCGGCTGGAAGCTTGACGGCCGCCACGTCCGTGACGGTAATGGTCGAACCGTTTACCGTCGCGGACGTGCCTGCGGTGGCCGCGTCCAAAGTGATGCTGCCGTTGGCCGCGACGGTGAATTTCACGGGTGTTGCCAGGAGTGAGTAGCCGTTCGGGGCCTTGGTTTCCAGCAGCCAGTATGTTCCCGGGGTCAGGTTCCTGACCTCGATGAGTCCGGGTGACCCGGATACGGCACTGCTTACCCCGACCACGGTGGTGCCCATTTGCCCGGCTGCATCATTGTGGATTTCAAAGGTCGAACCGGTCAGGGGGACGGTGGAACCCTGGGTCGGACCTGGGCCCGTCTTTTGAACGAACAGGTGGCCGGTGGTGGGGTTCGTCGTGAAGCATGCCGGATCAAGCGGGGCTGCGCTGCCTGTGGCACATCGGACCGGCGGGATGAGCCCGTTGCCGGTTGCCCCGTTCTTCAGGGTGACGAGCCACGCATTGGAGTTGACCGTCACCGAGTAGGTCAAAACAGCTGTTCCGTTGCCGGGCAGGGTAAAGGAGGGAGTGACCAGCTTGCTGTCTGCGCCTGGATCCGGCACAGCGACGGGTGTGCCGCCGTTGATGGTCAGCTTCGCTGAACCTGCTGTGAACGTCGCGTTGTTCAGGACCTGGCTCAGGTCAT
Organism: Arthrobacter sp. NPDC058127; assembly: GCF_042884555.1. Classification (NCBI taxonomy): domain Bacteria; kingdom Bacillati; phylum Actinomycetota; class Actinomycetes; order Micrococcales; family Micrococcaceae; genus Arthrobacter; species Arthrobacter sp. NPDC058127. The sequence goes on from NZ_JBHVTT010000005.1 coordinate 47,615, forward strand.
CGGTGAGGATGACACCGGTGATGGGGTTGGCGGTGGAGTTGGTGGCGGTCACCGTGTAGGTGATCACCTTGCTCGCAGCCGGGTCGCCCGGGTTGATGGACGTTCCCGAGGGCGGTGAAGCGGTCTTGCCCAGCGTCCATACCCCCACCGGGTTGACCGTGCAGGTGGTGCTGCCGGCCGGGCAGGTCGTTGGCGGAGTGATGGTGGTCGAGGGTGTCAGGTAGTTCTCAAGCGCGGCATCGCCCAGGTTGCCGGCGTTGTTGACTTTCACCTGATAGGTCACGGTGCTTTTCGCCCCGGCGGCCACCGTGCCGGTGATCCCCAGGGTTTTTGGGGTTGCCCCCGAGTTGTTCGTGACAACCAGGGCAGTCCCGCTCGTGGTGGTCGTGGTGATGGAACCGGCCACGAAGGTCGAGGCGTCCAGGACGTCCCCAAGCCAGTCGGTGTAACTGACAGCGGCCGGGGCGGTACCGGTTGTGTTGTCGAAATTCAGCGTGTAGGTGAGGACCTGTCCGGGTTGGACCATGGTCCCGGCCGCTGGACTCACGTTCTTGGAGGCCACCAGGTTGGGTAGCAGAGCCGTGTTGACGAAGCGACAGGTAACCTCGGTGGAGACGGTGCCCGAGGAAACCGGAATGCTAGTGCTGTTGACGTTGAACGAGGTCCCGGTGCCGCTCAGAAATGGTGCGGCGGTGAGGTCCGGGGTGTTCCAGCATTTCCAGGTAGTCGTGTACCCGCCGCTGGCCGTGGTCTGGGATTCGGAGAACGTGTAATACACCCCGCTCACCTGAGCCAGGACGGCTGCCGGGCCGACCTGGCGGCTCTGAAGGCCGGACGCGCTGCCGGAGGTGGTAGTGCTTCCCAGGACCGCACCGTTGCCCGCGGTGTCGCCGCGTTTGATGGACAGGTTGAACTGGTCGCTGGTGTTGACCCGGCCGCCGACGATTTCCTTCTGCAGTTTCACGTGGGGCGGCGCGGGCTGGCAGGAGGCCAGGTCGGTGCCGTAGCCGTAGGCGAGTGCTGTCCTGGTCCCCAAAGGCTGGAAGGTGTTGGGGTCATAGACAGTGACGTTGGTACTCGTCCCGCCATTGTTCGACTCAATAATGAGCGAGCCGTTGGAATCGAAAGCGATGCCGTTGTAACCGGGATCGTTGGTTGAATTGCCGATCAGGATGCTTCCAGTGGCGTTGGCCAGGGTCGCGCCGGGCGTGGCATCCACCCCGGTGATGGTGAAGATTTGGACGCTTCCGGGGTACGCGGTCTGCGCGTTGTCGACCTGGGAAAGGATCGCGTAGAGATTTCCCTGGCTGTCAAAGGCAAAGTCGCCGTTGCGGTTGGCGGGTACCGGGTCCCAGGACTGCGTAACTGTGTTGAAGTTGTAGCCCAGGTACGCGGAGGAGGAAACCTGCAGACCGTTGACCACCAAGGCCACCGCCCCGGTGGCAGGATCGTAGCGCCAGACGTACAGATTGACGGTCCAGCTCGGCGGGTTGCTTCCGGCCACCGGGATGTCCGCGTAGCCGCCGAAGTAGTACGCGCCGTCGAGCGGGTTGACCGCACCGGCCACCACGCTGTCATTTATCACCGAGGTATCGACGTTCGTTTTGAGAAGGACCGGTGCGGGACTGGCTGCGGTGGGATCGTAGGAGTAGATGTTGACCGACGAAGGGCCGGTGGGGCCGTTGGTGAACTTGTCGATGTAATACAGGATTCCCGTCTGGCTGCTGACGGCCAGCCCATTCGCATTGTTGCGGACGGTATTGGTGTTTGCCATCTGGTAGTCGAGCACCGGGTTGTTGCTGGAGTCCACGTGCGAACGGTAGATCCCGCCGGAACTATTGATTGCGTAGAAGACGCCGGGGGTGCAGACCTGGGAAACGGTCAACGCAGCGGGCAATGCCATGCCGGTATTCGCCGCGACGCTCTGCCCGGCCGCACCCTGCGGGGACCCGGCTGCGTTCGCGGTCGCCGGCATCGCTACGAGCTGCAGCAGAAGCACCAGGACAACGCCAAGTCCCAGGACCAGCCTTGACCGGGTGCGGAGCGCCTTCGGGGGCAGCACGGCGGAGGTCTGCTTGAAGACCTGCGGGAAATTCCAGGCAGTCATCAGGAACCGCACCTGATTCCATGCCCTGCTGTGGTGAATTTATTCAAAATCACCCGACACCTCACTCACTGGAAACCATCCGGGGCCTGCGCCCGGAACTTTGCGTCTGCCGGGTATGTGCATGCACCCGGAGGAACGTGACGCGGGTTCTGGTAGGAAACTCCCAACTCTTTCCCAGGGGCATCTGAGATCCGCCCTGTGTCGTCCGCAAAACGGCACGACCGGCTATTCAGGCAAGGAAATGGGTGTGATGGCGTCGTGTTCATCCCAGAGTCTCGCCCCGGAAGCCGTCACTGCCTGGACGGCCATGGCGCTGATGAGCTCTCCTGCATGGCGTTGGTCGTTTTCGGTGACGACATACGTGAAGACCAACTCGGTTTCCCCTCCGGCCGGCATCTGCCCGAGGCTCAAGACGGACGGGCCGGTCGTGTAGCGCAGTTCTTCCATTCCTGCGTTGGTGAACGATCGCAGGACAAGGGTGACATCGGTGAGCTCTTCCCCTGAGTCGTTGATGATCCACGCGGAATAGGCCAAGGTATCGTGAGGAGCCGCGCTGGCCTTGTCGGCGTAGTGAACCAGCCGCACCCCGGGACTGTGCACCGGGCACACCAAGAAGTCCCCGGGAGTGGTGGCATCCGATGGATGCGACGCGCGTCTGGATTTGTGGGTTCGCCGTTCACTCTGCATCTCCGGACCACCTTGTGGATGCAGCATCAGGACCTCCTCGCGAAAAGCGTGTACAACCACTTGTTTCTCGGCGGTTCCGCCCGGCGGCGTCCTCGTACGGGTACTTGATCGACGGCGTCGTTCGTGGAAGGCATCATCGGTTCGGGCACAGTGTCTATTGACGCCGTGAATCGCCGCGTGCCGGTCGCGGTGTCCTGACCACCGGTCGTGTTTAGGCTTTCGAGGCTGCGAACAGCATCGATGATGGCAATGAGCCGTAGTGATCCCCCGTCCACGCGCCGGGCCATGACCGTGGCCGACGGAAACAGATTCTCCGAACCTTCGTGGCACGTCATCGGGACTCCCGCATGACCGGGATCCTTTTGAGCTGCGCCACGAACCTCATGGCCTCGGCATCCGTCGACGGAACGGGCCGGTACCGGAACTCGCAGGGGCCTAGCGCCCCGTTACGGAGCGTCTCAAGCCGCTCCTTACACCTGAGCGCGTCGGCAAGATCCCGTGTTGACCCCTGGATAAGGAAGTCCAGCCTGCCATGGCGATATACCTGCAGCGCTGATTCGCCAGTGAATTCCTGGGCGCAGATACGGCCCACTTCCGCGGACACGGCCCAGGAAACTTTCAGCCACTTCTCCATGAGAGGAAACAACATCGTCCCCAAAACGAGCTTGCCGGCCCCGTTCGCCGTCCGTGAGTCTTGGAGTACGCGTTCGAAATGGGCGGTGGTTGCCAGGCCCGTTCTGACATCCGTACAGGATGAAGGCTGGTGGTCCTCACCGGCCTCAACCCACCCGACGGCGATTTCCTGCAGCGCGCTGTGATCAACGGGCATGCCGGCGACCACAAAAAGGGACCGCAGGTCGGCCATCGTTTCACCGATGCCCACGCCGTGAAACGAACGGGATGCGCCCAGATGGTGCGCCGCACGGCCGAAGGAAACCCCGTCAATCAGGGAGGAGGCCATTTCTTCGACTTCCGGTACGAACCAATCCCGGACATACAGCCAACCATCGCGTAGGCTCTGGTCGCGCCAACGGGCCAGAAGCCGCCCGATGCCGTCCACCACGGGCACCGAGGCCATTGCTTGAATGTTCATGCCCAATGTGTGTCGCGTTCAGACGATTCATGACGATCATGTCGCAAGCACCGCGAAAATTTTTCGCCGGGCGACCATTCAAGCCCGGCGGCCCGAAAGACGGGCCCCGGTTTCAGCTTTGGCGCCTGTTGCCGAACGCTGAGGGCTCCTTTCGTCACGATGTCCTTGGGGCAGTCGACCGAGCGACCAAACCTATTCACCAGTTTTCGGGTCTTCTTCGCGGCACGATCCGTGCCTAACCGCCACTAAACCATCGCCAGACATGCCACTGGCGAAGCGCGGATCTCTCAGGGACCGGCCGCGCGGAGCCTAATCCGTTGCGTGTCCGGCCGTGCCCCGGGCGGAGGCGTCCCCCAGCGATCACTCCGCCCGGGTGCATGTCACGCAAACGCACCACCTGGCGGTGGCGCCTAGTCTCGAGGGGGAGTGGCTGTGGGTAAGCATCGTGAGTCTGGCCAGGTTGTCGATCTGGTGCTCTCAAGAAGATTCGGCCGGGTCCTTTCGGCGTGCTTCCTCGCTGTGGTGGTGATCTTCGCTTTTGGTTTCCAGGGCCCCCGCACGGGCGGGCCGGCAAGCGAAGGATCGTTGGCCACTGGCCAGGTTGAACCCGGCATGCTGCCCACGGATGATGCCACTGCCGGCGCGCAGGGGAGCGTGCCTCAACGCCCGTCATCGGCCGCGGTCCCGGCGGGTGACAAAGCCACGGTGTCTTTTGAACGCTCCCCGGTCCAAACCCTCGACAAGAACGGCGTAGGCACCCTCAATGTCGCGTCGAGTTCCCTGGACCGGCCGCCCGCCGGGAAACTCTACGCGCCGCTCGAAGTGCTGTTTCCGAGCTCTCCGTTCGGGTTGAGGATCGATCCCTTCACCGGATTGCCGGGGGAGTTCCACTGGGGACAGGACTTCGCCGCGGCTTGCGGCATGCTCGTCTACGCGGCCGATTCCGGCGTGGTCCGGGCCCTGGGCTGGCACCCATGGGGTGGCGGCAATCGCGTGGAAATCGATCACGGCAACGGCCTCGTTACGACGTACAACCACCTGCAGGGCATCGCCGTCGTCAAGGGGCAATCGGTCCGGGTGGGCGAGGTCATTGCCAGGGTGGGAACCACGGGTTCCTCAACGGGTTGCCACTTGCACTTCGAGACGATCCTCAACGGCGTCTACACCAACCCCATGAACTGGACGTTCCTGCCAACCAAGCAGGTGGATCCCCTCGGCGATATCCCGATGGTGAGCTACCAGCCAGGTTCCGCCACTGCGACCTCGCCGGGGTCTGTCTGGTCCATCCCCGGGGCCGTGCCGACTGACCCGGGAGCCGTGCCCTCTGGACAGGCGGTGACCGGCGGGGTGCAGGAGACCAAGGTCGGGGCACCGAGCCCGTCGGCTACGGCCACGCACACGCCGACGGCCTCACCCACCGGGAGTCCGACGGCGTCTCCCACCGGGACCGGGACGCCCACTCCATCGCCCAAGCCGACGTCCACGGCGACGCCCAACCCCACCGGCACAACGGGCACACCTACGCTCACTTCCCGGCCTGGGGGTACTCCGGGCAACACCGATTGGAATGTGGTGTTCGGCGGTGTTGTTCTCGGAGTCCATGGTTCCAGATGTGTATCAGCGGTTCTGGCAAGTGCTGGCCGACGGAGGGGTCCGTCCCCGACGCGGACGCGACCTGGCCGGCCGCTATCTGTCGTTCGCCGAGCGGGAGGAGATCGCCCTTGGCCGGGCGTCGGGGTGCGGGAACAGGCAAATCACGCCGACTGAAGGCGCATCCTCCAAAGCCCCCATTAGCGCCAGTTGACGAAGTCGGTGTCGATGTTCTGGCGAGATCGTCGTGCTAGCCGAGCATTCCGAGGTATTGGGGACGGCATTTCATCGCATGGATGAGTTCTTCGCTACCGTCGTCCCAGACCAGCACCACGAGTTCCGGTAGTCGGCCGTGGGTGTCGAAGCCGAGGCGGAGGAACCTGCGCGGATCGTTATCGTCCAGGGGGACTGATACCAGCGGCCAGGTCGCCGCCTCGATCCCGTCAGCGGAGCTGATCCCGTGCTTATGTGCGGAGCGGCGGACGTTCACGCCGCGTGTGACCAAGCGGCCAGGGCGGCGCGGATCGCCTCGGACCGGTTGAGGTGCTCGCGCTCGGCCCGTGCCATCACCACTGCAAGCTCGTCGACCGTCAGCCGTACCGGAATGACCTGAGATGCCTCCGCGCCCCGGGCAGGGCGCCCCATCCGCGCCTTCAGCTCCTCAACGTCGTAACCGGCCTCGGCTTCCTCGACCCACCCATCGATCTCGGTCTCCGAGACTTCCCGTCCGTGCATCTTGCGTTCCATGCAGGAAATCGTATTACGAATGTCTCTCGATGACCAGAGGAATTGACCGTTGTCCGCAAGGGGATCGGCTAACGGGCACCAAGGGTGACATCTATCCGACGAATCGCACCACTCGTCGTGGCACTGCGTTGTTTAGGTGCCCCATGCGGCAAGATGGCAGGATGCCTCTCGCCAATCAGCTCGCCAGCCTCAGTGCACTTCCTGAATCGGGATCGAGAGACGCGTATCTGCAGTTCCTGAAAGTATTGGGGGACGCCGCGTTGCGTCGACATGGCGGACCGGAACATGTCACGGGGTCCTGCTTCGTGTTTTCGCCCGAATTCGATCGCGTTCTCCTGTGTTTCCACCGCAAGGGGCAGTTCTGGGTGCAGTTCGGCGGTCACGTCGAGGCGAATGACGCATCGGTGGCGGGAGCTGCGCAGAGGGAGGCTCGCGAGGAGTCCGGAATAAGTGACCTTGTCCTGCTTTCTCGAGCGATCGTGGACCTTGACCGACACGATCTGCACGCGGGATTTTCATGCACCGCCCATTGGGATGTGGGGTTCGTCGCGGCCGCAGACCCGGATGTGGAGATCGCAGTGAGCGATGAAAGCGAGGACGTCCGTTGGTTCCCGATCAACGAATTGCCAGTTCAAGTGCCGCCACGCTTCTGCGTGCGCTTGGAACGCGCCCGGCGCACCGCGATGGCACTGATCGGTTAACAGTGCACGACAAGTTCGGCGTTGAGGCGGCCATCCATGATGTGTCCGTTGCGCACATCGCAGAAGAGGGACTCCTGACCTGGTTCCGGTCTGAATGGCTCATGGATCCACGCCCGCTGGCGGCCGATGTGTGGGTGTTCTCGCCGGACTTCCATCGGATACTCGTCGTTCAGCACCGCTGGCGGGGCCTCGTGCCTCCTGGCGGACGAGTGGAACCGGGCGAGACGCCGCGCGAGGGAGCAACTCGCGAACTTGCGGAAGAGACCGGCGTCGAACTCCCTCTTGCCGACCGCCCGGCTTTCGCGGCTGCCCGCTCATACCGCTCAGACTGGTCAGCGACGCTGAACTTGTCCTATTGGACGATCGCCGATCCCGCGACGAAGCCCTTGCCGGAGGATGGCCAACCCGCACGGTGGGTCGACGTTCGCTCGGACTGGCGAACGTTCCACAAGCCCGATGCGACTGTAATCGCCCGGTTTGCCGAACAACAGAGCACTCGCTGACGGCTACGACTGGTCTAATGTTGACCGATGATTGAATCGCGCCAACTTAATGAGAGCGTCAGCATGCGCGTGCTGCGCGTCGATGATGCGACGGCGCTTGCGGCCGCATATGTGCGCAACCGTGCGTACCTTTCACCGTGGGAGCCGGTACGGCCCGAGGAGTACTACACCGGGACCTGGCAGTCCGCTGACATTGCCAACCGCCTCGTCGCGCATGAGGCCGGGGAAGGGCATCCACTCGGCCTGTTCGACGGCGATCGACTCGTCGGTCGATTCAACGTTGCAGGAATCGTCCGTGGGCCCTTCCAGAGCGCGGGGCTGGGTTACTGGGTGGATAGCGATTATGCAGGCCGCGGGCTGGCGTCCGCTGCGGTCCAGACGATAGTCGGAATGGCGCGCGACGAACTCGGACTGCACCGCATCGAGGCGAGCACTCTTCTCCACAACGCTGCCTCGCAGCGGGTGCTGCTCAAGGCAGGGTTCCAGCAGATTGGCATGGCACCGCAATACCTGCAGATTGCCGGAAAATGGCAAGATCACAACCTCTACCAAGTGGTCCTGCACGACTGAAAGGGCCCGGGGCCGTTCTTGCGACAGCGTCACGACCCGATGCTGGACCGGTACATGAAGGCCGCCATGGCGTCCCTGTTGACGGGTAGGAGCGGGCGGTAGGTCTTGGTTCCGTTGCTTTCCGTCCAACCGGTTGAGATACCGTTCGCGGCCAGCCAAATTACTTCGTTGTAGAACGGGCTATCCGTGCGGATGTCTGCGAATGGGGTGCCAGGCGGAGCTGTGAATATTGGACTTCCGGCCAGCCGGTACATGAATGCTGCCATGGCGTCCCTGTTGACGGGTTGGAGCGGGCGGTAGGTCTTGGTTCCGTTGGCTTCTGTCCAGCCGGTTGAGATGCCGTTCGCGGCCAGCCAAGCTATTTCCTTATAAAAGGGATTATCCGTGGAGATATCGGCAAAGGGGGTGGTTGCCGGGGGTGTGAACGCGGGGCGCCCGGCTAACCGGTACATGAATGCCGCCATGGCGTCCCTGTTGACGGGTTGGAGCGGGCGGTAGGTCCTGGTTCCGTTGGCTTCTGTCCAGCCCGTCGAGATGCTCTGAACCGCCATCCATTGGATCTCCTTGAAGAACTGGGCACCGTCTGGTGCGTCAGAGAATCTGGGAAGGCGGGTGCCTGCAGGGTATTGAAGCACGCCCACATCAGTGTTTTGTCCGGCGGTTGTTGCCACGGCCGCCTCTACGACGGGTGTCCGATCTTCCCCAGCAGACAGCAAATAGTTGCCGGTTGTCAGGCCCGCCAGGGTAAACGATCCGTCGGCCGCCGACATTACTGTCCGTGTGACGAACCTGGAGTCATTCGTGTATGCGCGAATTTCGGTGGCCAAGGCGGCGCCATTGGCATCATTGATTCGGCCAGTAATTGTTCCGCCCACCCGAAGCGTGTCGTTGATGTTGGATACTTGCCCCGCTGCGATAGTGATGGGCGTCGCCCCTGCCGGACCGGACGCTTCAGGAATGCCCTTGTAGTACTGAGCTTCTAGGGTCGACTGCTTCGAACCATCGCGATTGAACTGAAGGGTGTAGGTTCCCGGAAGGAGGCTCCCAAACATGAAGGTGCCGCCGTAAACGTCGGAGCGTCCAGCGACGCCGCCGTCCGGCCCAATCAGACTGACGTCGGAATGGGAGTCGGCTGAGGGTAACGTGACGTTGCCTGAGATGGTGGCCTTGGCAGAGAGCACATCATTGATACCGGAGAGGGTCTGGCCGTCGCCCACGAACAATGCAGGCGAAGACCTCGCTGTCGCAAACTTGCCGTGCCACTGATTTGCCCATTCCGTTGTGGAAGGGCTAATTAGCAGCTTGTATCTTCCCTGCACTAACCCGCCCAGGACATACGAGCCGTCCGGTTTGGTGCGGGTCGCAGCAGCGAGAGATAACCCGTCCTCCGAGTAGGCTTGGACGCCAACGCCGGAGAAGACTGGGCCGTCCGGTGTGGTTACGGTTCCTGCAATCAAGCTTGCAGCCGCCATCGTTTGGTTGACTACAACACGACCAAGGTTCGGGACCGCGACGACTACTGCTGAATTGCTATCCGAACCACCGTAGTAGCTATCCAGCACTGTGCTCGGTGCTTGCCTGTCCCACCAATGAAACCTCAGCGTGTACTTTCCCTCAGGGAGTCCCCGGACAACGAATGTGCCGTCCGCTTGAGGCCACGCATAACCGGTATCAAATCCCACCGAATTTTGCCCGGCACTAACCTCGATCTTGCCGGGGTCGGTCCCTGCCGGGACCGTTACACGGCCAGAGATCGTTGCTCCCGTATTTAGCTCGGCCGAAATGCCTGTTCGTTGCTCACCCTCACTCAGGGAGACCTCCTGTGCCTCTTCATAGGTGCCCTTTCCGCCGAACCACTGGTCGGCGACAAAAGGGTCGTCTCCCCGGCAATTGGTGCAAAAGTCGAATTTGAATCGGTATTGGCCGGGAATGAGACCTGTCAGGGTATACGTGCCGTTAGCTGAAACAGCCGCTGATCGGACATACCCCCCGTTTTGATAAGCCCCAACAGACACCAGCTGAGGATCCACTCCGGCCGGGACGGTGACCGTTCCGCTCACGCTCGCGTATGTGTCGGCCCTTGCGATGCTTGCCGATGCCAGGGATGACGTCCCCCAAATAACAGCGGTAAGGACGACGATCGCTAGCCGCATGGCATGACGCATCAGCACTATTCCCCCAAGTTGTCCTGCTGTGAGCAGCCGAATGACGGCTATTAGGTTGAATCCTAAGCATGGGGAGGGCGTCCTCCAAAGGATTTGATGGCGGACCCACCAGTCATCCCGCGACCATGAAAACGTCCACCGGATCCTCGGTCTCCAGGACAAAGCCGTGGCGTTCATAGAGGCGTCGAGCCGGGCTGCCCTGGAGCACGTTGAGCCGGAACGGCCGGTGGTCCTTGGACTCGCCCATGATCTGACGAAGCACCCCGGACCCAAGCCCGCGCCCCTGGAATTCCGGGGCGATGTAGAAGTGTTCGATCCACAGCGCATCGGGCTCCGGGCGGACGGCGATGACACCGGCAGCTTGCCCTTCGACGGCAACGACGAAGGTGTATTCCGACTGGAACGCATTCAAGAAACGCTCCCGAACCCGGACCGGGTCCCAACGCCCAAGCCGCTCCAAATCAGGACGCATGACGACGGCGCGCAGTTCCGCGATCCAACCGGCGTCGGAGGGCAGGGCGGGACGCAGCGAGAATTTTGCAGGCACCCGACCATTCAACCCCAATCGATGCCCTAAACAGTGAGCACCCGCACCGGATTGCCCCGCACCCACGCCCGGACATCCTCGAAGGCCCCGCCATAGAAATGGGCGTAGCTTTGCGAGGTGACATAACCCAAGTGCGGCGTAAGCACGGTTCGTGGCGCCGTGAGCAGGGGGTGGCCAGCCGGCAAGGGCTCGACGTCGTACACGTCCAGGGCCGCTCCGCCGAGCCACCCTTCGTTGAGGCCGCGGAGGAGGGCGGACTCGTCCACAATCGGTCCACGCGAAGTGTTCACCAGGACGCCTTCCGGGCCGAGGAGCCGCAGTTCGTCCTCCCCGACGAGCCCCCGGGACCGTTCCGATAACCGCACGTGCACGGAAACGACGTCGGCTTCCCGGAAGAGTGCTTCCTTGTTTACTTTCCGGGCACCGGCCGCGGCGGCGGTCTCTTCCGTGAGGTTCGGACTCCATGCAATCACCTCCATGCCGAAGGCCTTGGCGTAGCCGGCGATCTTGCTCCCGATCCTTCCCAGTCCGAGCACACCAAGCGTCTTTCCTGACAGTTCGAAACCAACGGTGGATTGCCAGTGGCCGCCACGCAGCCGATGGTCCTCGAACGGCACGTTTCGTGCAAAAGCCAGGAGCAGGGCCCACGTCAGCTCGGGCGCCGCGGCGGGTGAGCCGCCCGTCCCACAGACAGTGATGCCCTGCTCCTCGGCAGCGCGCAAGTCGATGGCTGCGTTGGCCATCCCGGTGGTGACCAAGAGCTTCAGCTTCGGCAGTTGCCGGAGGAGTCCGGCGTCGAAAGCGGTCCGTTCCCGCATGGCCATGATGATGTCGAAATCGCCGAGGGCGTCCACCGCGTCAGCCAATGGCTCCGTGAAGACGGTGACATCGACGCCGTCGTCGGCGAGCTCGGCCCACGGCGCATAGTCGTAGGCGACCGCTTGGTAGTCGTCGAGGATGGCAAGGCGCTGGCCCATGGAATTCCCTTTCGCTTGTCCGGATCGCGGTTCCGGATACGTGGAAAGTTACACCCCGGAGCCGGCGCTAGCTCTTCGGAAGGCCCGGCGGGTTCAGTTCCGACTTCGCAATACCCTCCGAAGACAACCCCCAGCGGTCCAAGATCTTTCCATACGTGCCGTTTTGGATCAGTTTGTTAAGGGCTGCCTGGGCTGCAACGGCAAGACCGTTGCCCTTCTTGGTGGTGAAGGCAATGTCCGCCTTAAGAGGCCAGCCGCCGTTGACTGTTCCCACCTGCTTGGTCTTGCCGTCCTTTGCGGCCTTGTACGCCGCTCCAGCGTTCGGGCCGAACGTCAGGTCCGCGCGGCCGGATTGCACGGCAAGCGTGGAAGCGGAGTCGTCGTCGTAGTACTGGAACTCAACCGGCTTCAGCCCGTTCTTCTTGTTCTCGGCGTCCCAGCGCAACAGGATCGCCTCTTGGTTGGTGCCCGAGCCCACGATGATGCGCTTGCCCGCCACGTCCTTGGCTTCCTTGATCTCACCGATCGTGGAGTCGCTCTTGGCGTAGAAGCCCAGGAGGTCCGTGCGATAGGTCGCGAAGTCGAACTTCTCCTTACGCGCCTCCGTGACCGTGACGTTAGAGAGGACGGCCTCGTACTTGCCCGATTCAACACCCAAGGGCCAATCGGCCCAAGCCACGGGAAGGACTTCAACCTTTAGGCCCAAGGTTTCTCCGACTGCGTAGGCGATATCGACTTCGTTGCCGATGAGGGTTTTGTTGTCCGTCGCGAAGAGGCTCAACGGAGCGGTGCCGCCTGTGGTCACCACGGTGAGTTTGCCGTCAGCCTTGATGGCCTCCGGGACGAGCGCCGCCGCGGCGTCGTCCTTGGTGACAGGGAGGCGGTTCTGCTCGGGGCTGAGGTTGAAGGTTTTGCCGGCCACGCTGGCGGTGGGAGCGGACGACGACGGTCCGGCGGCTGAGGCGCCCGGGTCCGAGCACGCGGCGAGGCCGAGAGTCGTGGTTACGGCGAGTGCCAGCGCGGTGCCTGTTTTGAGGCGTGAAATGGCCATGGAATCCCCTTCGAAAGTGATGGATGGTGTGCGTTGCTGCAACTATCCGGCAGCGTCCGGAACCGGTCAAAGCGCTCTGAAACGCTGGGATACAGGGGTTAACCGGGCTTCATTCGAGGTCCCGAAGGGTCACATAACAGCCACGGTGTAGGCTTCCCACACACAACCGCCGACACGTGAGGAGATTTTTCGTGAGCAACGAGCAAACCCCGGTTACACAGGCGCTGGATTCCTACGCGGCTGCTGTCCATGCGAAAGACGTGGATGCTTTCGCGGCGCTCTACGACGACAACGTCCACATCTACGATTCCTGGAGACAATGGCAATACACGGGAAACGAGGCTTGGCGGTCAATGGCTGGTGAATGGTTTTCTTCGCTCGGCGACGAGCGCGTGCAGGTCGAATTCAACGATGTGCGGTCCGTCGCAGGGGAGGACGTAGCTTTCGGGCATGCGGCCGTGACCTTCACCGGAATCTCGGCGGCAGGCGAACGGCTCCGGGCGATGACCAACCGCTTCACCATTTGCCTTGAGAAGAAGGGCGACGCCTGGAAGATCGCCCACGAACACTCGTCCCTACCCATCGACCTGGAGACAGGCAAAGGCATCTTCACGAGCTGAGACGGAACCCACGCAAGCGAGAGAAATAACCCGGGCGCCGCTGTCGTTGTCGCAAGAGTGGCCGGGAAACCGGCCCTTTGAGCGAATCCACCTTCGAAAGGCCGGCATCACGTGACTGTTCCCCTCTCCATCCTCGACCTGGCAATCATTGGCAAAGGCCAGACGGCGGCGGAGAGTTTCGCCGGGAGCGTCGCCATGGCGCAACTGGCCGAACGGCTCGGCTACCGCCGGATTTGGTACGCCGAGCACCACAACATGGGCTCGATCGCTTCCTCGGCCACGAGCGTGCTGATTGCCCACATCGCGGCCAACACGAGCACCATCCGGCTCGGTGCCGGCGGTGTCATGCTGCCCAACCACTCGCCGCTCACCATCGCGGAGCAGTTCGGCACCCTCGAGACGCTGCACCCGGGCCGTATCGACCTCGGCCTCGGACGGGCGCCCGGCAGCGACCAGAACACGATGCGTGCCCTCCGCCGCGATCCCATGGCCGCGGACACCTTCCCTCAGGACGTGCTGGAACTGCAGGGCTACCTCACGGGACCCACGCGGATCCAAGGGGTCGAAGCGACGCCAGGCAAGGGCACCAACGTGCCGCTCTACATCCTTGGGTCCTCCCTTTTCGGGGCGCATTTGGCGGCGCAGCTCGGCCTGCCCTACGCCTTCGCCTCGCACTTCGCACCCAATGCGCTTCAGGACGCCGTCGCCGTTTACCGCCGCGAATTCAAGCCGTCCGAGCAGCTGCAGGAACCGTACGTGATCGCGGGCGTCAACGTCGTGGCCGCGGATTCGGCGGCCGAGGCCCAGCGGCTTTTCCTTGAGGTCAAGCGGGACCGCGTCTCCCGTTTCCTGGGCGGCGGACGCGAATTCACCGACGCCGAAGCGGACCTCATCCTCGATTCGCCGCAGGGCCAGCACATCGCGCAGATGGTGAAGTACTCGGCAGTGGGTACGCCGGAAGTAGTCCGCGATTACCTTGACGAGTTTGCCCGCCACGCCGACGCCGACGAACTGATCGTCGCCCACCAAAGCACGGGCACGGAGCAGCGACTGCGTTCCGTGGAGCTGGTGGCGGAGGCTGTGGGCCTCGGAATCGCGTCTTAGCCGGAACTATCCGGCCCGGCCCGGTCCCGCCCTAGGAAGTCTGAATGCGAACGCGCTCGGCAGTCCGGCCGAGATGTTCAGTCATGACCGTTCGTGCGGCTTCAACGTTGCGGGCTTCGATGGCCTCGGCAAGCTTGCGGTGCTCTGCAACACCCTGCTTGCCCATAGGCGCGGAAATGTGCGACTCCTCAAGCGACATCCGCAGGGGACCGTTGAAACTCTGCATGAGCATTTCAATCGCGGGGTTGTGGGTGCACTGAGCGATCCGCGTGTGGAACCTGGCGGAGAGCTCCGCGTTGTACTTGCCCGCCTCAACGGCCTGCTCGGCCTCCTCGACCATCGCGAAGAGCGCGGCGATGTCCTCCTCCGTGGCCCGTTCGACGGCCAGGGGCAGGGTGCCAAGCTCGATGATGATGCGCGCTTCGGTAACGTTGTGTGCCGTGAGAGGCGCCAGTGAAATGAGGTCGGCTAGACCCTCGCCGAGTCGCTCGGCCGAAGGGCTGGTGAGGAAGGCGCCACCACGGGAGCCGACGCGGATGGTGAGCAGCCCGTTGGTCTCGAGCACCCGGAACGCCTCGCGGACAGTCACTCGGCTGACGTTGAACCGCTGGCACAACTCGCGTTCGCTCGGCAGCCGATCGCCCGGCTTCAACTTGCCCTCGCGAATGAGCGTTTTGATCTGGTCGACAATGACCTGGGAAGCCCGGTCAACATTGACGGGGAGGAACATTTCCGGGGTGTTGGTGGCCATGGTGCCCCCTGGTCGGCCGTCAATCAGACGGTATGGCGATGCGATCGGAACTAAAGTGTCGGCCTCCCCGCGATAACTGCGAGGCAAGGAAGCCTAATGGCATGATACCGCAATGGAATAACAAACAGACTCTTGCCTAGCTGAGCTCCTCTACTGTTCTTTCACCCGGGCGCAGCCGACGTTCGCTCAGCCGTTCGACCCAAATGCTCACTCATCACGGCCTCGGCAGCATCGATATCACGCGCCGCAATCGCATCCACCAGGGCCCGGTGCTCTTTTACCCCTCGAGGCCCCATATAAGGGGCAACATGACGAGCCTGAGCCAGGGACATCAGCATGGGGCCCTGAAAGCTGTGCACGAGCATCTCAATCGACGGGTTATGGGTGCACCCCGCGATTCGAACATGGAACGCCGAGGACAACTCCATGGAATACGTCCCATCCACCAAAGCCTCCTCCGCGTGGTCAAGCATCACCTGCAATTCTGCGATGTCTTCCTCGGTGGCACGCTGCACCGCCAAGGGGAGAATTCCTAGCTCAATGATCTTGCGCGCCTCAGTGACGTCAGCGGCAGTAGCCGTCGCGAGATAGAGAAGATCAGCGAGCCCTTCTCCCAGCCTCTCAGTGGACGGAGACGTTATAAAAGTTCCGCCGTGCACCCCGACTTTGATCACTACAAGCCCGTTGGCTTCAAGAACACGCAGCGCTTCGCGCACCGTCGCCCGGCTCACGCCGTACCGCTGACACAAGTCCCGCTCGCTCGGCAGCCGGTCGCCTAAAGACAATTGACCGCTGCGAATAAGGAGCTTCAGCTGATCAACAATCACCTCCGAAATTCGGGAGACACTGACGGGCCCAAACATGTCCGCTTCAGTGGTGTGGGAACTCTTGCCAACCATGGATCGCTCCCGACTGTTTCAGCAGATAAGAATAATGACGGCAACGCTCAAATCTCAAAATGGTTATACCATAAGACCTTCGAGACTATTGCTAAGCCGGAGGATGCCGTGAGTTTTCAGATACCTGCTCAAGAATGGCTTGCAGAGTTCGCGGACAACCTGAGCGTGCGGGATTGGCGAAGCCTGAAGGGCATGGGTCTCTTCATTGCTTTGCTTCATGTGGTGGGATTTGGCGTGCTCTTCGGGTTTGTTGCGCCGGAACGATTTAGCCTCGGCGGTGACTATCCGATCTTCACGGTGGGCGTGGGGTTGCTGGCCTACACCTTTGGCCTGCGTCATGCCTTCGACGCCGATCACATTGCCGCCGTCGACAATGCCACCCGGAAGCTCATCGACGACCGTGTTCGGGCCGGGACTGTGGGCGGCGTTCTGCCGCCGCAGCCCCTCTCGCTCGGATTCTGGTTCTCGCTCGGCCACTCGACGATCGTCTTTACGCTTTCCATTCTCATTTCGCTCGGAGCCCAGGCTTTGATTGTCCAAGTGGGGGACGATTCTTCGGCGTTCCATCAGTGGACCGGCGTCATTGGCCCGCTCGTTTCGGCGATCTTCCTTCTGACGCTTGGCTTCCTCAATATGACTTCTCTTGCGGGGATTGGCAGGGTATTCCGCGATATGCGGCGGGGCATTTTCGACGAGACTGAACTGGAGAGGCACCTTGATTCGCGCGGCTTCTTCAATCGCTTCCTGGGGCGCCTCACCCGCGGGGTCCGCAAGCCGTGGCACATCTACCCCGTTGGCGTGCTGTTTGGGCTGGGCTTCGACACTGCCAGCGAAGTGGGGCTGCTGGTTCTCGCTGGCGGAGCGGCCGCTGTGCACATTCCGTGGTATGCCATCATGGTGCTCCCGGTGCTTTTCGCGGCAGGCATGTGCCTGGCGGACACGGTGGACGGCGTATTCATGAATACGGCCTATGGCTGGGCCTTTGCCAAGCCCGTGCGCAAGGTCTACTACAACCTCACGGTGACGCTGATCTCCGTCCTTGTGGCCATGGTGATCGGTGGGATTGAACTGCTGAGCGTTATCGCGGAACAGCTGAGGATCGAAAGCGGCCCGATTGCGTTCATCGCGGGCATCAACCTGGACTACGCAGGGTTTGCGATTGTCGGGCTCTTCTTGGCGGTCTGGTTCACGGCGCTTGCCGTGTGGAAATTCACCGGGATCGAGCGGCGATGGTCCACCGTGCCGATCTCCTCTTCGCCCAAGAGCGACGCCTCGGCAACTCAGCTTACCGAAAGCCGTTGACACCTCGATTTTTTCAAGGGCATAATGGTTAGACCATTATGAGGAGGAGGTCCAAATGGTTCAGATTTCGTATGTCAGTCCCGTCGGCGAAACCACTGTCGTTGACGCCGAGGCCGGCGATTCGGTCATGTCCGCAGCTCTCCGCAATGGAGTATCCGGCATCATCGGCGAGTGCGGTGGGAACAACTCCTGTGCCACTTGCCACGTATGGGTCCGCGAAGAATTCCGGGAAGCCGTCGGCACCCCGGGCGAAATGGAAGCGGACCTGATCGACATGGGCGTCTCTGAGCCACGCGATTGCAGCCGCCTCGGATGCCAAATTGTGCTCGACGACGAGCACAACGGCCTGGTTGTCGACCTGCCGCCCACTCAGCCCTAAATCTCCCCATCCGGGCGCGGCATCTAGAGCCCGGACAACTTTATGTACTCCAGTCAGGACGAAAGGATCCTTCGCAATGTTGCGTACGGACATCAATGAATTGTTGGCCCAGGCGGGTCCGGGAACTCCCACGGGTGACCTCTTCCGCCGCTACTGGCAGCCCGTGCTGCTCGCCGAGGAACTCCCTGAGAACGACTGCCCGCCGGTACGCGTGAAAATACTCTCCGAGCGTCTCATCGCTTTCCGCGACTCCGAAGGCCGCTACGGTTTGATGGACGAGTTCTGCGCGCACCGCGGTGTTTCACTGTGGTTCGGTCGCAACGAACAAGGCGGCCTGCGCTGCCCCTACCACGGCTGGAAGTACGATGCCACGGGCCAGGCCGTCGAGGTCCCGAGCGAGCCGGCGTCGAGCAACTTCTGCGCCAACGTCAAGCTGAAGTCCTACCCGATGGTCAAGCGAGGCGACGTCCTCTTCGCATACCTTGGCGACCCTGCCGCTCAGCCGCCGCTGCCCGAGTGGGAAGCCTACACCGTCCCGGACGGCCAGGTCTTCACCTCCAAGCGCTTGCAGGAGTGCAACTGGCTCCAAGCGCTAGAGGGCGGCATCGACTCGAGCCACGTCACCTTCCTGCATGGCGGCAACTTGGAGAGCGACCCGCTCTTCAAGGGATCCAAGGGCAACGAGTACAACAAGGGCGACCTCAAGCCCTTCTTCGAGGTGGTCGACTACGAAGGCGGGCTGTTGATCGCCGCCCGTCGCAACGCGGAAGAAGGTAAGTACTACTGGCGCGTGACGCCTTGGGTGGTGCCGAACTTCACCATGGTTCCGCCGCGTGGTGACCACCCCGTTCATGGTCACTTCTGGGTGCCGATCGACGACGAGAACTGCTGGGCCTACAGCTTCGACTACCACCCCACCCGCCAGCTCACCGAAGCCGAGGTCGCCGCGATGCGCGCCGGCAAGGGTGTACACAGTGCGAACGACGCGTCCTACCGCCCGCTGGCGAACAAGGACAACGACTATCTAATGGACCGCGAGTCCCAGAGACGCGGCGAAAACTACTCGGGCATCGAGGGCATCGCGCTTCAGGACTCTTCGCTGCAAGAGTCGATGGGCCCGCTCGTCGACCGGACCAAGGAACGCCTCGTAGCCACCGACGCCGGCATCATCAAGGCCCGCCAGAAACTCTACAAGGCCGTCAAGGCGCTGCAGGACGGCGTCGAACCTACGGGCAACCGGGCCAAGGACCAGAAGGTTCGCTCGGTCGCGATCGTGCTCCCGGCCGATCAGTCCTTCGTCGAGGGCATCGGCGAAGCCATGGTCGCCGAACCCGCCAAGCCGCACACTTCGGTCTGAGCCATGTCTGCCCACGATCACGACCACGCGAGTGGTCCTCGCTCGGTGCCGGTTGGCCCGAGCTCCTGCGCTGAGGCTGCGACCGCCAAGGAAGCGGCCTACCGGATCGGCTACCCCTTGTCGGCAGCCCGGAACACCCGCGTCATCGCCCTCGATGACGAAGCGGAGCGGATCGTTCGCTCCGCGGCGTTGCTTGACTGGGGCCAGGCTCGCTTCTTCTCCATGGCCGACCCTGGCGTGGTGCTGGCAGAGGTAGGCGCCTCGGATGTGCCCCTCGATGAGGTCATGACCGACACCAACACGGTTGTCATGGTGGCCACTTCCGGCGAGAACGCGACGGCGGTCGCCGCCATCGGTGACCTCGCCCGTGAACGCGGCGTCATGACGGCAGGACTGGTCATCACGCCGGGTGCGCTCACCAGTGACGCCCTCTTCCACCTGCGTCCCCACGCCCGGATATTGCTGGTCCCGGCGGAAGAGGACGACCTGATTGAACTGTTGAGGGCCACCCGCGCATGAGCACCATGACCATTCCCCAACTCCAAGCCATGAAGGCGGCTGGCCAGAAGAGTGCCTGCATCGTCGCATGGGACTACCAGATGGCACGCATTGCAGACCGCGCTGGCGCGGACGTCATCTCCGTGGGAGACTCCGTGGGCGTCAACCTGTGGGGCCAGTCCCATCCGCTGGAGATCACCATGGAGGAGATCCTCGTGGCCGCCAAAGCGGTGCGCCGTGGCGTCGACAATGCGCTCCTGAGCTGCGACTTCCCCTTCGGCCCCCTTCAGGAGGGTGCTAAAGAGGCTGTCAGTGCAGCCATCCGCCTCGCGAAAGAGGCCGGCGTCGATCTCGTCAAGCTCGACGGCGCCGCCGGCTTCCCCGAGGCGGTCGAGGCCGTCACGCGTGCCGGCGTGCCCGTCTTTGCGCAGTTCGGTATCACGCCGCAGACGGCACTCAAGTACGGCGTCGCGTATTCCCGGGCCGAAGGCGCCCTGGTCCCGGACGAGATGGTCGGGCAGTTCATTGCCGAGGCCAAGCGGCTTGAGTCCGCGGGCGCCGTCGCGCTCAACTTCACGAACTCGGGTCCCGTGGTGGGGCCGGCCGTGGTAGACGCAGTGTCCATCCCGGTGCTCGGCGGTTTCGGCGGCGGTCCATGGCTTGACGGCCGGATCCGGATGTCCACCGCCGCCATCGGCTACAACGCCAAGTGGATCGACAAGGAACCCGCCACCTACGCCAATGTGGGGCGCGTCGCCTATGACGCCCTTACCGAGTGCATCGCCGATATCCGCGGGGCACAGCACCTCCGCGGCCAGGGATAACAGGAGGTAGTCATGCCCGTCGTCGAAATTGATGGAATCCCGACCCGCTACGAAGCGGTGGGCGACGGCCCGCCACTGTTGATGTTCAGCCCGGGCGGATTCGACTCCACTTTGGAAAACTGGACCACTTTTGGCCGCTACCGCGACCTCGGCTTTGTCGATGCGCTCAAGGACAGCTACACCTGCGTGGTCTTTGACCGTCGGGAGTCCGGACAGTCGGGTGGCCGTGTGGAGCGCCTCACTTGGGACCGCTATGTGACCCAGGCGTTGGGGCTCATCGATCACCTCGGCTACGACGCCGTCCACACCATGGGCGGCTGCGTTGGATGCTCGACGGCGGCCGCGCTGGCGGTCCAGCACCCGGAACGCGTGCGCAGCATGGTGCTGTTCTCGCCTGCCGGAGGGCCGCAGTACCGGATGGGACAGCACCGCCGCTTCACCCAGCACCTCGCCTTCGCGATGGAGCACGGGATGGAGGCCGTCGTCGAGCTCGCCCGTTCGATCACCGCCGGATTCAGTAAGGATCCGCGCGTCGGGCCCTGGGCGGCACCGCTGCGCAGCGACGAGCAGTTCGCCGCGGCTTACGCAGCCCTGGACGCGAAGAAGTACGAGCTCATCGTGGACGGAACCGTGCGCGGTCTCTTCGACCGGGATACGGTGCCGGGTGTGGAGGCCGAGGATCTCATGACCCTCCAGGTGCCCGGGCTGATCGTGCCGGGTCAGGACAGCTCCCACGCGCCGTCTGCGGCGCGCTACCTCGAAGAATGCCTCCCGGTTCATGAATACTGGGATGTTCCCGTCGTCGAACAGACCCCGGAAACGTCACCTGCCCGGATCCGGGCGTTCCTCGAGCAGCACTAGTGGGTCCCCTGGTGCTGCTGCGCCACGGTGAGAGCGTCGCGAATGCCAACGATGTGTTCGCGGGTTGGCTCGACGCCCCCCTTACCGAGCGCGGCCGCACCGAGGCGCGCGACGCCGCGAAAAGCCTTGCGGGGCTGCGTCCCGACGCGGTGCACACCTCAGTCCTTGGGCGGGCCGCGGAAACGGCCCGCCTGCTGATCGAGGAAGCCGGCTGGGAACTGTCCCCGAGTGCGCACTGGCGGCTGAACGAGCGGCACTATGGCGCGCTTCAAGGCCTGGTCAAGAATCAGGCGAGGCTGCGCTTTGGTGCAGAGAAGGTACAGTGGTGGCGCCGCGGCGTCGACGGCTGTCCGCCGGGGGCAGATGACGCCGCACTAGCCGCCCAACGCGCCGATCCGCGTTACATGGGGATTCCCGAAGCGGCGGGCGTTGTCGCAGAGAGCCTCGCGGACGTGGCAGAACGCATGACGCCGTACTGGCGCGATGTCCTGGCTCCGGAGCTTGCCGCGGGCCGGAGCATGGTGGTCGTTGCGCATGGCAACGCCCTTCGTGCGCTGATGCACCTGTGCATGGGTAGGCCTTTGGAGGAGACCGCGCGCAGCGAGTTCGGAACCGCCATCC
The DNA here is from genome assembly GCF_042884555.1 of Arthrobacter sp. NPDC058127. Taxonomy (NCBI): domain Bacteria; kingdom Bacillati; phylum Actinomycetota; class Actinomycetes; order Micrococcales; family Micrococcaceae; genus Arthrobacter; species Arthrobacter sp. NPDC058127. Next base: position 69,569 of record NZ_JBHVTT010000005.1, read on the forward strand.
CGCTGACTATTCAGGCCGCTGCCATTCAGGCGCAGATTCCAGTTTCCTGACGGCGATACGCGTCCCTATCCGACGAGCCCGCGGACGGACTCCGCGAAGAGCTCCTCCAGCTTCACGGTCTTGGCCAAGATGTGCTGCTGGCCTGCCTGTTCGATGAGGTCCTCAAGCACGGCGCGGTTCGGTTCGATGCCGTAGGGGAGTGGATCGTCCCAGCCCGTGGCCTCGAGCACGTTCAGGTGCAGGCGGTCCGCGGAGTCGGGCTCGGCGATCGCACCAGCCTTGAGGTCCGCCACGTATCGGCGCTTGGACTCGGCGAACGCCTCGAAGACGGCTGCCGCGGCGTCGGGGTGAGCCTCGAGGACCTCGTCCTTGATGACCACAAGGTGGTTGATTGGGTACAGACCCGTTTCGCGCAAGGCGGTGAGGGCGACGTCGTTCGGGTTGGAGATGAGCGGGACAAGGGCGGGGGAGTCGTCCTTGACCCCGATCGCGGCCTCTAGCTCGCCCTCGAGCACCATCTGTTCGAGGGTTTTGCCAGGCGGGGCGGAAATGACGTTCGACGGCGGCGTGTACGCTTCGACGTGCTCGTCGCCGGAGAGGACCCAAGTGACGGAGTCGAGGTCAAGGCCGTACTGATTTGCCAGTATTGAGCGGGCCCAGACGCCGGTGGTCACGGTGTAGCCTCGGTTCACGCCGATGCGCTTGCCCACGAGCTGTCCGGGATCGGTGATGCCCGAATCGTGGCGGACCACGATCGCGTTGTGGTGGAAACCGCGGACCAGGAAGATCGGCACGGCGGTGAACTTTACGCCGTGTTCCCTGGCGGTGAGGTAGGTGGTGAGCGCCATTTCGCTGACGTCGAAGGCAAGCTCGCGGACCATGCGACGGAATCCCTTGACGAGGACGGGGACCTCCTCGAAATCGAGCGAATAGCCGGCGGGGGCAATCGTGCCGTCTTTGACACGCGTGTTGTTCCCTTGGGATCGGCTAAGAGCGGAAAGCTGGACGGGCATGTTGCCTCCGGGTGAGGTCTAGTGACGGTCGATGTTTCCATGGTAAATTGGACTAACCATTTTGCCAAGGCCGTTAGGCCGTGCTTGAGGGAGCCAGTAGATGTCTGAGAAGGTGCTTGCGGCGGTCCGGGTTGCTCCGGGAACCACCGAAATGCGCGAATTTGACCGGCCGAATATCGACGATGAATCGGCCCTGTTGAAGATCGAGGTCGCAGGAATCTGCGGCACGGATGTGAAGCTTTATTCCAAACCGCCCACTACCCCGGCCACGCAGGGCCCTGTGATCATGGGCCATGAAAACGTTGGCGTGATCGTGGAGGCCGGCGAAAAGTTCAAGAAGCGCCAAGGACTCAAAGAGGGTGACCGTGTCTTCGTGGAGCATTATGTTGCCTGCTTCAGCTGCGAGTGGTGCCGCATTGGCGAATACCGCCACTGTCAGGCCACCGACTGGCGCACCAACCCGGACGCGCGCCGTTTCGGATACACCTCCGCTGACTTCCATGGAACTCTCTGGGGCGGATTCTCGGAATACATGTATCTGCCGTGGAACGCCGTGCTCCACAAGATCCCGGACACGATCACCGCGGAAGAGGCCGGCCTGGTCATGCCGCTATCCAACGGCATCGAATGGGCGCTCCTGACCGCCGGCGTCGGCTACAACGACACTGTTTTAATCCAGGGCCCTGGCCAGCAGGGCCTTGCCCAGCTTGTTGCCGCCAAGACCGCCGGCGCTGCCCAGGTGATCGTCTCAGGCACTACGCGTGACAAAGCCCGTTTCGAGCTGGCTAAGGAACTAGGCGCCGACGAGGTGATCGACGTTCTCACCGAGGACCCGCGCGAGAAGATCATGGATCTGACCAACGGCAGGGGCCTGGACTTTGTGCTCGACTGCACCTCCCGCGCCGGTACCGCTCCGGTGTTGCTCGGCGTCGACGTCCTCAAGCGCCGCGAGGGCACCCTGCTCATCCAGGGCGAGCTGGCGGCGTTCCCGGATTTCCCGGTCAAACAGGTTACCGAGAAGGCCATCACCATTAAATCGGCCCGTGGCCACTCGTTCAACGCTTGCGAACTTGCGGTGGCTCAGCTTGCCTCCCACCGCTACCCATTGGAGAAGCTCGCCACGCACCGCTATGGCATCGACCAGGTGGACCACGCCATCCGCGTGCTCGCCGGCGAAACCGACGAGGATGCCATCCACGTCTCGATGATGCCCGAAATGATTGGTCAGTCCGGCGGAGCGGTGCGCTGATGGCCGGCCTTGTCGTGACTAACCCGCCGCGCGCCGAACGGGACATCGTGGACGCCTTCGCTAGCTACGGCGTCGCCACCGTTCATGAGGCCCAGGGTCGCGAGGGCCTGCTCGCCTCGCACATCAACCCGGTGCAGACGGGAGCCCGGATCGCCGGCAACGCCGTCACCGTCACGGTCGCCCCGGGCGACAACACCACCATCGGAGTTGCGGTGGAGCAGTGCGCCAACGGCGATGTGCTGGTTGTTGCGCCCACGGCGCCGTGCGATATGGGCTATTTCGGCGACCTCCTTGCCACCTCGCTCAAAGCACGCGGCGTGCGCGGACTCGTCATCGAAGCGGGGGTGCGGGATGTGGCCGATCTTCAGGGGATGGGCTTCCCGGTATGGTCCAAGGTGGTCTCGGCCGAGGGCACCGGCAAGGGAACACTTGGCGACGTCAACGTCCCTATCTCGATCGCCGGCAGGATCGTGAATCCCGGTGACGTGGTGATTGCCGACGACGACGGCGTCGTCGTCGTGCCTCGCCTTAGAGCAGCCGAGGTGCTCGCCGCCTCGAAGGCGCGCGAGGAGAAGGAAGCGACGGCGCGTGCGCGGTACCAGGCCGGCGAGATTGCCTTGGATGTCAACGACCTGCGTCCGCTGATTGAAAAGGCCGGCATTCGTTACGTCTCTTACGAGGACTGGATTCAGGAGGCCCTTAAGTGATCATCGACATCCACGGCCACTACACCACGGAGCCTGTGCAGCTGTTCGCCTTCCGTAAGGCCCAGCTCTCCGATGAGAACGCCACGCTCGCGGCGATCAGCGACGACGAGCTTCGCGAAAGCGTGGAGCCAAACCAGCTGCGTGTGCTGAAGGAGCGTGGCGGGGACCTCATGGTCTTCTCCCCCCGGGCTTCGGGCATGGAACACCACGTCCCGGACGCTGGCATCGCGGACGCTTGGGCACGGGCCTCGAATGACCTGGTACATCGTGTGAGCCAGCTGTACCCGGAGCACTTCGCGCCGGTGGCCCAACTGCCACAGACGCCGGAAGGCAACCGCGCTGGCGTCATTGCCGAGCTGCGGCGCACGGTCACCGAGCTTGGGTTCGTTGGCGCGAACCTCAACCCGGATCCCTCAGGTTCCTGGGCGGGAAAGCCACTGACGGACGAGTCCTGGTTTGACCTCTACGAGGTCATCCAGGAACTCAACATCCCCGTCATGGTCCACGTGTCCACGGCGTGCAATCCGAACTTCCATACCCTGGGTGCGCACTATTTGAACGCCGACACCAGCGTGTTCATGCAGCTGCTGCAGTCGGACCTCCTCCAGCGCTTCCCGGGGCTGCGATTCGTGATCCCGCACGGCGGCGGCGCGATCCCGTACCACTGGGGCCGCTACCGTGGCCTGTCCATGCGTAACGGTTGGCGGGACCCCTCCGAGCTGCTGAAGAACGTCTTCTTCGACACCGCGGTGTACCACCAGCCGGGCATCGACCTGCTGACCCGCGTTGTCCCGTCCCGCAACATCCTCTTCGCCTCGGAGATGCTCGGTGCCGTGCGCGGAGCGGACCCGGAGACCGGCGTGGAATGGGACAACACCCTGGTCTACGTCAAGAGTGCCGGCCTGTCCGGGGAGAATGAACGCCGGATCCTCCTGGAAAACGCCCTTGAGGTCTATCCGGGACTGGCCGCGCGCGTTCCTGCGGTTTCCTGAGCCGAGCATCCTGGCCAAACGACGGCGCCCCTCACCTCGGCGGAGGTGAGGGGCGCCGTCGTTTGGTGAATGCCGCTCAGACTGCCGGGGCTGCCACGATGTCCTTGAGCGACACGTTCGTGTCTTCGGCGAGCTCAGCGGGAATGGTGCCGCCGGCTCCGAGGAGCTTGCGGACCGCCATGTAGTCACGCGGGGCATTGATGGAGTCGATCGCGATCAGGCGTCCGGCAGCATAGTAGAGAACCGAGAACTGCTCCGTGTCCGGTTCACCACGAACCACTACTTCGTCGTATCCGGTGGAGAGGCCGGCAATCTGGAGTTTGAGGTCCGCCTGGTCTGACCAGAACCACGGCACGGCGGCCGGGCTCTGCGGACGTCCCACGAGCGTTGCTGCGGCAATCTGCGCCTGTGCAATCGCGTTCTGGACGGATTCGATGCGATGGCGGCCTTCGCCGGTGAGCGGGTGTGGAAGGGTGGCGCAGTCGCCAGCCGCCACGATGTTCGGGTTGCTCGTGCGTGCGAGCGTATCCACGACGATTCCGCGATCGATCTCGAGACCGAGCTTCTCAGCCAGATCGGTGTGTGCCACGAGCCCGATTCCCACCAGCACGACGTCGGCGGGCAGCACCGTGCCGTCGTCGAGGCGGATGCCGGTCACCGAGTTCTGTTCGCTGCCCTCAATGGCCTCGATGCCCGTGGAGAGGAGCGCTTTGGTGCCGCGTCGCTGGTGCGCCGCCAGGTAGAACGCGGAGACTTCGGGAGCCACGGCACGTCCGAGAAGGCGATCAGCGACGTCGACGACGGTCACGTCTTTGCCGGCCGCGGTCGCCGCCGCGGCTGCTTCCAGGCCGATGAAGCCACCGCCGATGACGACGACGTTCGTCGCCGCCTGCAGGCGGGTGCGCAGATCATCGGCGTGAGCGATGTCCCGCAGCACACAGACACCGTCGAGATCGGCGCCGGGAATCGGGAGCCGGCGCGGCGTGCCGCCCACGGTGAGTGCGAGGCGCGCGAAGGGGAGCTTTTCTCCCGTGCTGGTGATGGCGATGCCGCTGCCTGAGCCCGGAGCGTCAAGCACGATGTTTTCGATGTGGGTGGAGAGGCGTAGTTCGATCTGCCTCTCGGCGTACCAGTCGAGTGAGCGGAAGCCGAGAGACTCAACTGATGCCTTGCCAGCGAGGTAGGCCTTGGATAGTGGCGGGCGCTGGTAGGGGGCGACGTCTTCGTTGCCGACCAGAACGATGGGTTCGGTGTCGCCGAATTCGCGCAGCGATGTTGCAATCTGCAGGCCGGACTGGCTGGCGCCGATGATGAGGGTTCCGGGAGCGGAGATGGTCATGTGATCCTCCATTGGTTAGTCCATTAAACCTTAGCGCGCCGAAGTGCCGCTTGGCGAGGGCTGGGGTCGCGTGTCCGAATTCACGAAAAACCTTGCTTTGGACTAACAATTGAACCTATGGTGAATCCATGACTGCTACACCTAGTCGGACGACGCTGTCCGGGGCTTCGGACCCCGCAGGGCTGGATAGTCGGACCGAAAAAGAATCTGGACACCTCGCAGCGAGCGATGTCCTCATCAAATACTCTTCCAATAGCCGCTCCCGACGTACCGTAACTGCGGTCGAGGACTGCAGCATGGAGCTGAAACGCGGCGAATTCATTTGTCTCGTGGGACCATCGGGTTGTGGCAAGACCACTTTTCTGAACGCCGTGGCGGGATTCGTTCCCATCAGCGGCGGCACGCTTCAGCTTGACGGCCGGAACATCCCCGGGCCCGGCCCGGACCGTGCGATGGTCTTCCAGCAGCCGAACCTTCTGCCGTGGCGCACGGTTCTGTCCAACGTGACCTATGGCCTGGAGCTGTCCACCAACATGCCGAAAAGCGAACAGCGCGATCGCGCCCACGAACTCCTCGACCTTGTCGGGCTCGGCGACGTCGCGCACCAGTATCCCGTGAACCTTTCCGGTGGCATGCAGTCGCGTGTCAACCTGGCTCGCGCGCTCGCCGTCGAGCCGGAGCTACTGCTCCTGGACGAGCCTTTTGCCGCCATCGACGCTCAGACTCGCGAGGTTTTGCAGGTTGAACTGCTCCGGGTGTGCGCCGCTCGCGATGTTACTGCACTGTTTGTTACGCACGACATCGCCGAGGCCGCCTTTCTGGCCGACCGAGTCTGCGTTTTCGGTCCCCGCCCCGGCAAGATCGTCAAGGAGATAGAGGTTCCATGGGAGCGCCCGCGCACTCAGGAACTGCGCCGCTCGCGGGAATTCCTCGAGAAGTGCGATGAGATCGCCGACGTCTTGTACAGCTCAAAGTCTGCCGCCGGATCATCCGCGCAGGAGGAACACTGATGTCTATCACCACCACTTCGGGATCGACTGTTGAATCGAAGGCTGACCGCAAGAGCACGCCAGAGCGGGCTCTACCCAGCTGGCTGAATGAACAGAAACTCTGGGGCATCGGCGCCGTCGTCGTCGCCATCATTCTGTGGGCTGTCGCCGCAGGTATTCAACACAAGAAATTGCTGCTGCCGGGTCCGGCGGACGTCATCCAAGCATTCGCCGACCTGTTCAGTAGCGGCGATATTTGGATTGACCTCTGGACGAGCGCCCAGGAGCTTCTTGTTGGCCTTGCGCTCGCAGTGCTGATTGGCCTACCGCTTGGCCTGCTGATCGGCTGGTACCGGCGCGTTGGCTGGGCTCTGGATCCCTTCATTAACTTCCTGTATGCCACGCCCCGTATTGCCCTGACGCCGCTGCTCATCATTTGGCTCGGCATCGGTTCCACCTCCAAGTTCGCCATTGTCTTCCTGATGGCGGTGTTCCCGATCCTCATCAATACCGCCCAGGGCGTTCACGCACTGGACCAAGGCGCGGTTCGGGTTGCGAAGTGCTTCGGAGCGAATGATTTCCAGCTCTTCCGCACTGTGGCATTGCCGGGCACTGTTCCATTCATCGCCAGTGGCATGCGCCTGGCCGTTGGCCAAGCCCTCATCGGTGTGTTTGTTGCCGAGCTGGCCGGTGCCGAGCACGGTGTCGGCATGATGATGAGCACCGCCGGGCAGCAGTTTCAGACCCCAAAGGTTTTCGCGGGTCTGTTCCTGTTCGCCTTTGCCGGCGTCGCAGTGACGGTTCTCCTCCGTCGCGTTGAGCAGCACTTCGCGGCATGGCGCCCGCAGTCGCACTGAGTTTTATCTCCGGCAGGGTCCTCCTGGCGCGGATGTGTCCTTCCTCCCTCCCCGAAAAGAAAGCACCGACAATGAAGTCATGGTTCAACTCCAAGGTTCCCGGCGCCGTCGCCGTCGCGGCTTTGACCCTTTCCGCTACCGCCTGTGGCGGTAGCGGTGCTACCGACGCCGGTGGCACCATCACTGTGAGCTACAGCGAAGAAGTAGCCGACGAACTGCCCCTGTGGATCGCGGACGAGGCCGGCTATTTCAAGGAGCAGGGCCTGAACGTCAAACTCGCCAGCCTCGCCAGCGACCAAGGTTTCCCGGCCCTCGTCTCGGGGCAGACTCAGCTGGCTTCCATCGGAGGTTCCCAGATCGTCTCCGGCGTTGCCCAGGGCGCGGAGGTCAAGTCCATCGCCACCCTGACCCCGGTGTTCCCTTACGAGTTGTGGTCCAAGGAAAAGGACATGAAGGCGCTCAAGGGCAAGAAGATCGGCGTCACTTCCTCCAGCGGTTCGGTTTACATCGCTACGCTTGCTGCGCTCAAGGAAGCCGGCATGTCGGCGCATGACGTCAACCTGATCTCGCTTGGCTCCGTGACCAACGTCAACAACGCTCTGTTGGCCGGCACCATTGACGCCGCTGTGTCCCACCCGCCGGCCTCCGCTGCTTTCAAGGCAGCCGGATTCAACAGCATCCTGAACCTTGCTGAGCGCAAAGTTCCGAACATCAACGTCGGCATTGCCACCACCGACGCGTTTGCCAAGGATCACGCCGACACCGTTACGAAGTTCCTGACGGCGCTTAAGAAGGCCTTCGAACGTGAGCGTTCCGACGAGGTGTACTCCACCCAGCTGCTGAAAGCCCACCTCAAGGAGGACAACGCCGAGGCACTGAAGGAGACCTACGACTTCTATGCCAAGGACGTGCTGCCTCAGAACCCGGCACCGACCATCGAGCAGCTCAAGTCCGCCCAGGACGAGCTGTCCAAGAAGAACCCCGACATCAAGAAGGTGGACCTCGCCAAGGTGATTGACACGTCCTTCGTCAACAAGGTCTGGGGCAAGTAGTCCCAAGGCCTGAACGGCCGGCGGGAGGCAGGGCTATCCCTGCCTCCCGCTTCGGCCGTTAACCGGACACTTCCTTCGTGGAGAAGGTTCGGGGCTAGCCAGGCCCAGTACAAACAACGGTACCCCGGCAGGAATTTCCTGCCGGGGCACCGTCGTTGATGGGCCGTCGAAGGGGTGCTTAGAAAAGCGCCCCGGTGTCGCTGGCAATCTGGGCAGCACGGCGCAGATCATCTGCCGTGACCAATCCAGGTTCCATGGCCACCTCGGTCCGGCTGGCCAGCGCCGACAACATGGTCTTACGGACGCGGCGTCCGTCGAGGCCAACCAGGAGGGAAGCCATCTCCGCATGCAGCGCCTCGTCCTCGGCCAACGGGCGGACTTCCTGCCATTGGCCGGCGAGCTCTTCGAGCGAGCCGCGCACAATGCCTTCGATCGTCTCCGCGTTCGGCAGCTCAGTGGTGAGCACGAGGTCGGCACGCGACAGCACAGCTTCGTCCACGGCCTGCAGGAAGTTCGTGGTGACGATCAGAACAACGTGCGGGCACTTCGCGCGGAGCGCGTCCAGTCCGGCGAGGACTGCATCCGTGGCGCGGTGCACGTCCACCGGGTTCGTCTCGAACGACGCCGAGCTGCGGCGAACTGCCAGAGCTTCAACTTCGTCGATGAGAACCACAGTGTGCGGGCGCCGAGCCGCGATTTCCGGCAAGGTGTCGTGAAACAGCTTCGAGACGGCGCGCTGGCTTTCGCCGAGCATGTCGCTGGGGAATGCGTGCGGGTCGACCTCCACGAGAGTCGTCGCACCTCGCTTGGAAACCGCGAGGGCCGCCGCTTGGGCGAGGCCCTGCGCGAGCGTGGTCTTGCCGGTCCCGGGAGGACCGGCAAGAACGATGAGCCCGTGGGGGGCTCCTGACAGGTTAGTCAGGAGCCGCCCCTGGCGCAGGACCAACACCGCGGTGCTGAGCAGGCGCTCTTTGGTGCCCGGAGGCACGATCATGGAGTCCCAAGGCCCATCGTGGTGGTCGGCAGGCAGCGTATGCAGGCCTGTCACTCCCGGCGGAAGGGTACGGTGAGGGGCACTCCCATCATGGTGCTGGTGGGAGTGTCCCTCGGTGTGCAGGTGATCTACGCTCATCGTGTCTTACGGCCAGCTCGGACGGATCATCGGAGGCCAGACGATGGTGTTGACGTCGCCGGCCTGTTTGTCACGGATCTCTGTCGGTGGCTCTTCGAAGAGCACCATCGGGTCCATCATGGCCTTCATGGTGTCCAGGAAGGAGTCGAACATGTGGACGCGAACCATCCGGGCGGTGTTGTCCTTGGAGTCGTTGAAGTGCTGGTGCCACAGGAAGTGGTCAACCGAGACGAGGTCGCCCTTCTTCCAAGGGTGGTTCTCGCCGCCTTCGGTTTCGGAACCGAGGTAGGAGTGGCCGTCGCCGTCGACGACGTACAGCCAAGCCTCACCCGGGTGGCGGTGCATGGACTGTTGGCGGCCCTGGCCGAGTTCGAACATGGCCATGGTGATGCCAGAGGCCTCGTAGCCGATGGCACGGTCGAGCAGGAAGGTGGTGCGGGAGCCGCGGGGGGTGTTGAGCATTTCCAGCTCTTCCCAGTCGGTGCGCAGGCGACCGCTGCGGCGCTTGGCCTGTTCGTTGCCGAGACGGCGCAGGCGACGCGCGTAGGCGTCGTCACCCTCGATGCCCTCAGCCGAGGTGTAGGCCGGCCGGCCGGGCAAGGTGGAGAACTCTTCGTGGCCGCGGTCCTCAAGGATGGAGAAACCCATGGTGGCCATGAGCGGCTCCGAGCTGAAGGTCACGTAGCGGACTGCTTCGGCGCCGTCGTTGCCCGAACGGTGCCACGCCCACGCGGGGATGTGCACGGAGTCGCCGGGCGTGATCTTGACGCGTTCGCCGTCGATCTCTATCCAGCCTTCACCGCCAACACCCCAGATCATGGCGTCCCAAGAGTGGCGGTGAATCGTTGTGATGACGCCGGAGTCGATCTCGTGCAGTAGGGCGTCGATGGTGCGGGTCGGGTTGTCGCCGTCCTCGCCCATGTAGACACCGATCTTGGAGCCGCGCTGGGTCAGTTTGAGGCGCGCTTCAACCTCTTCGATGCGGATGACGGCGCGGTGGTTGGCCCGCCAATCCTCGATGTACTTCTCGCGTCGCGCTTTTTGCACGTGGTAATGGCTGGTCTTGGTGGTGGTCTTCGTCGACACAGGCACTCCTTTTCATCGGACTAATGGTTCTTTGAGTATGCCTTGAAACGGCTAAAGGTGCAATGGTTAGTCCCTTTGTTCCGTTGGTGTCTCCATGCACGATGGCCCCCGCCCCCTCAGGGGCAGGGGCCATCGTTGGGCCGAAGGATCTGCGGCAGCTAAGCCTCTCCGCGGTCGGCCAGTGCGATTTCGACGTCGTCAGGGCGCTCGTTCACGAAGTACATGATGACCATGCCGAGGAAGGGGCCGGCGGCGAGCGTGATCAGGGCGGCCATGAAGGAATTGTTGGTTGCGGTGAAGATGGCGCCCACTGCCAAAGGGACCAGGACACTTCCGATTTGCCACATGGCGTTTGTTATTCCGGCAGCACCGCCGAGAACGCGGCTGCTCACGAGGCGGGGCACGAGGGCCACCATGAGCGGGAGGTAGCAGTAGGCCCCGAGTCCGAGTAGCGGGGCGGCGATGAAGAATGCGACGGCGTTATCCAACAAGCCAAAGACAACAAGCATGACGGCGAAGCAGCCGAGCACCACCATCGAGGGAACCCTGCGGGCGCCGTTGAACTTATCAGCGATCCAGCCGATGAGAGGCTTGCCAAGGACGCCGAGGGCTGCATACATCGCCACGATGCCGCCGGCGACAGTCGGGTCGATGCCGTGTCCCTTGATCATGAGCGCGTTGGACCACGTGATGAACCCATAGGTCCCCCAGAAACCGCCGAATCCTGCCAGCGCCAAGAGAAGCAGGTTCTTGTTGCGCCCCAGTTCAATAAGGACGGACCGGCCCTCCGCGCGGTTGGCCTTTTTTGACACGACCGGGCCGGGCCGGAGCATGATGTAGCAGGCGACGCCGGCCGCGATGGAAACTGCCCCGAAAAGCAAATATGAGGCATGCCAGGAGTAGTGCTCGATGAGGTAGGGGACGGCCGTATTCGCCACAACGACGCCCAGCGAAGTAGCCGAGGTGTAAATCCCCATTGCCTTGCCGAGTTCCTCGGGACGGAACCAGCTGGAGATCAACTTGATGCCGGCGGCATATTCAGCCCCGGCGAAGAGGCCAATCACCGCCTGGACGGCCATCCCGATCCAGGCGGATGTCGTCGAGCCGAAGAGCATCATGGACGCCCCGGCACCCACTAGGGAAACCGAAATGAGGATGCGTCCGCCAACCTTATCGGCGAGGAACCCACTGCCGGCGTTCGAGGCGACGTAGCCGATGTAGTAGAAGGTAGCGAAGAGTCCCAGGCTTGCCAGAGGCACGCCGAGGTCGTCGCCAATGGAGATCGACGCCGGACCCCACGTGGAACGGTCAACGGAGGTGACTGTAAAGGCCAGCCAACAAAGCACGAGGACCAGCCAGCGATAAGGGCGCTTGGACGGATCAACATTCGTGGAGACTTGGGCAGGGTCGAGGGTAATCATGGTGCATCCCATTCTGGAGGGGCGTCGTTGCCGGGGGACATCGCGAAAACAAGAATTTGCGTGTGATGAATATAACCACCCTCTAACCCGGATAGCAATCTTTTTTATCCGCATCGTGTCACACTGCGCGCAAATCGGACGATTTTAGACGTTTAGGCCATCCCTCAAATCCATGGTGAACTCCTCGGCGGCGGCGCGTAGGGCCGGCAGGAAATTCTCGGTCATGTCCCGGTCGGGGGTGGTGGCCTCGTGTACTGAGGCGCTCATGGCCGCTACAACCTCACCTCGGCGGTTCCGAAGGGGAACCGCAACGGCGCGGATGCCGGCCTCGAGCAATTGGTCAACGTAGCTCCAGCCCTGCTCTCGAACGGCTGCCAGTGTGACCTCGAGGTCTGTCAGGCCGTCGGCGGCGCTGTCTCTGCCCGCGGAACGCTTGGCGTCTTCAAGCGCGGCGGAGGGTAGGAGGGATAGGAGGACCTGGCCCATGGCCGTGCGCTCTGCTGGAACCCGGGTGCCTGGGCGAATGTTCACGATCAAGGGGCTCGGTGCGCTAGCCCTGGCCACGTAGCGCAGGTCCATGCCATCCAGAACGCCGATGGAAACCGACGCCCCGAGTCTCCGCGCCAGTGCTTCGAGGCGAGGTTTGGCCACATCTGCGAGCGAAAGCCGTGACAGCAGGGAGTACCCCAACTCCAGGACCAGGGGGGTCGGAGCGTAGCTGCGCCCCTGCTGTTCAAGGTAGCCAAGGGATGCCAGGGTCAGGACGAAGCGACGCGCCGCCGAGCGCGGGAGCCGGCACTGCGCGGAGATCTGCGCCAGGTTCATGGTTGGGTGGCCCTCATCGAAGGCGGTGAGGATGCACAACCCCCGTTCTACCGATTGAATGACATCCGATGGCCGCACCTTGGGGCGAGTTGCGGTGGCAGGCGCGGCCACGGATCTTGCGGGAGCTGCTCCGGAAGTCGGCCAGACGGCAGCCGCGGTCCGTCGCGAGGCGGACTGGAGTAGCGGAACGAAGTCGTTTTCCAGTACCTCGGTGTCCACCCGTGTGGCGTGGGCGGCAATGTTAAGGGCAGCGACGATCCGGCCCTCTGGATCGTGCAGGGGAACGGCCACTGACCTGATTCCCGGCGTCAGTTCCTGATCGGCCACCGTCCACCCACGCCTGCGGGCTTCCTCGATCCGTTTCCGCACATATTCCGGATCGAAGCCAGGGCTGGGTTCAACGGACGAAAGGTAGTCCTCCAGTTCGCGCGGAGCGAGGTCGCCCAGCAGAACGCGGCCGGTGGCCGTTCTGTGTGCGGCGACGCTGGTGCCGACGGTGATGTTTGCGGTGACGATCCTGTCGGCGGCCACGCGGGCGGCGTAATAGACGCGCTGCTTGTGCAGGACGGTCAGGGAAGCCGTTTCCCCGACCTCCCGGACGAGTTCTTCCAGATGGGGATGCGCCGCGTCCGGCAACGGATTGCTGCGAAGGTAAGCGTCGCCGATTTCAAGCACCCCGGGGGTCAGTGTGTACCCCTCCGCTGACTGGCTTGCGTAACCCAGGTACTCCAATGTCAGGGCGAACCTACGCGCCGCGGTGCGCGTAATACCCACAAGCGCAGCCACGTCCGTGACGGAGAGCGCCTCTTCCCGCGCACTTAAGGCCCTGAGTACTGACAGGCCCCGTTCCAAGGAGTCCACATAGTCGGGGTCTGTGGCCGCGAGCTCTGCGGTGACCGGCATCGATGCATTCACACTCTCGAATCTAGACCATCCCCCGTCTGCCCGTTTGTAGTGCCGCCCCAGGCGTTTGCTTGACGGGCCAGTGGGACCCATGCAACACTGCTTTGACCGAATAACGCGCATATGCGCGCACTTCGGACAGATTGATAATTTTTTCGGCTTACATCGGAAGGCCTACAGTGCTCACCTCAGAACAAAATGTCTTGCTGACCCAGACCGGCCCGGAAACGCCCATGGGGCGCCTGTTCCGGCGGTATTGGTTCCCTGCGCTCCTCGCGGAGGAACTCCCCGAGGCGGACTGCCCACCGGTGCGCGTCCAGCTCCTGGGCGAGAAGCTCATAGCTTTCCGCGACACTTCCGGCCGGCTGGGCTTGTTGGACGAGTTCTGCGCACACCGGACTGCTTCCCTGTACTTCGGACGCAACGAGGAAAACGGCCTCCGGTGTGCCTACCACGGGTGGAAGTACGACGTGGAGGGCAACCTGACGGACATGCCGTCCGAACCGGAAGACTCCAAGTTCAAATGCCGGATCAAGCAGAAGTCATATCCGCTCGTAGAACGGGGAGGCGTGCTCTGGGCGTACATGGGTCCCGGGGAGCAAATGCCGGACCTTCCGGAGCTCGAATGGGCCCTGCTCGGCAACGGCCAGCGCTTCATTTCCAAGCGTCTTCAGGAAACCAACTACCTCCAAGCCATGGAGGGCGGCATCGACTCCAGCCACGTTTCCTTCGCCCACCGCTTCAACCTGGACGATGACCCCATGCACTCCGGAACGGCCGGCAATGAGTACATCAAGGCTGACACGCGCCCGAAATTCGAGGTCGCCGAAAGCGACGGCGGCTTGTTGATCGGAGCCCGGCGCAACGCGAACAAGGAAGAGTTCTACTGGCGCATCACCCAGTGGATCATGCCCTTCTACACGATCATTCCCCCCTTCGGCACCCACAATCCCATGGGCGGCCACGCCTGGGTCCCGATCGACGACACCACATGCTGGGCCTGGTCCTGGAACTACCATCCGACGCGCGACCTTCGGGAAGACGAACTGGAGCAGATGCGCAACGGCGACGGCATCCACGCCAAATACATTCCGGGAACCTACCGGACCCTCGCCAACAAGGACAACGACTACCTCATGGACCGCGAGGCCCAGAAACAGAACAAGACCTTCTCCGGAATCGAGGGCATCGCCGCGCAGGATTTCTCCCTGCAGGAAAGCATGGGCGACATCGCGGACCGCACCAAGGAGCGGCTGGGCACCTCCGACGCCGCCATCATCCTGGCACGGCGCCGCCTGCTTGCAGCACTGGACTCCATGGAGGTCGAGGCCCTCCCGGGCATCGACACCGCGGACCAGCGCGTGCGTTCGACGTCAATGCTGCTCCCCAAAGAAGTCCCGTTCCACGAGGGTGCCCAGCAGGCCATCCAGGTGGTCGCCGGTACCGACTTCGTTTCCATCTAGACCCGAACCCGCTAGGAGTTCCGCATGAAAGACCACGGTTCCATGGTCGCCTCTCCCGATACGGCCGCGACGCTGACAACGCATCTTCCCAATGCTGTCAGGGCCGCTGTCTCATTGCCTGATTCAACCACCACGGTCCAAGCGATTGACCCGAGACTGGCGACAAGTGCCGCAGGTTGGCTCAAGGTAGAGTCCTCCGCGCTGTGCGGGACCGATCTGGACCTATACCAACAGGGCCTCCGCCATCACACGGTCATGGGCCATCACGTCGTTGGCGAAATCGTCTCTCTCACCCCTGTCATGCAGTGGTCGTGGGACGTCGAGGTCGGCGACAGGGTTGCACTGGAGGAGTACCTGCCCTGCGGGCGGCCGACCTGCGCTGCATGCCTACAGCCCGACGTCTACCGTTTCTGCCCGGACGCGGATCTGTGGGGCGGACAGCGCCGCGTAGGAATGCTGGGACTCCACGAAGGTTCGGGTCTTCACGGCGGCAACGCGGAATACATGGAGCTGTCGACACAGACTGTGCTGCACAAGCTGCCCCGGGACCTGGATTCGAACCTCGCAGCCTGGACCCAACCCTTCGCCAACGCGGTCGATTGGGTCATCAACATCGGTGGCGCCACGAGTGGCTCGCGCGTGGCCATCATCGGACCGGGTTACCACGGCATCGCTGCCGTGGCGGCCGCCAGGGCAGGAGGCGCCCGGGAGATCGTCGTGCTCGGACGCAACTCTCGCACCAGCCGCGACCGCCTGGAGATTGCCGAGGCCATGGGCGCCTTCATCGTCGTCAACGACGACGCCTCATCAACTTCCGCGGCCTTGGGCCGGCACGGCAAGGCCAGCGGCTTCGACGTCATCGTCGATACTGTCGGTCTTGGTGGACCAGCACTCCAAACCACAGAACACCTCCGGAAGCTGGGACGTCTGGTCCTTGCCGGACTCGGCGATACCCCCGTCGCAGAAGTGAACCTGAAGACCCTGGTGCGCGGCGCGTCCGGTGTCGTCGGCGTACGCGGCCGGTCACCACAGGCACTCACAAGGAGCATCGAACTTCTGGCCACTGAAGACACGGGCTTGCAGCACGTGCCCAGTATCGACGTCGGACTCGACGGTGTCGACGAACTCTTCCGCACCCTCCTGGACCGGACGGGGCCCAGCAGTCCGCACGTCGTCGTGCGACCTTCGCTCTGAACACCGACAACCCAAGCTAAGGAAAGCCCATGACACATTTAACGTCGCGCGCCTACTACAAGGCCCGCATCCTTCTTGTCCCCCTCGGGCCCTCAGGCGCAGCGCTGGTCTCGACAATGTCTGACGCGGGCCTGCGGGAAGTCCTGGTCGCGGCCCCTGCAAGCCACCCCGACGGGGTACTCCTGCACGGGATCGATGAACCGGACACCCAGCCCACCACCGAAACCGTCAGCGACCTCGCCGCCAGCACCGACATGATGGTGTTCCTCGGATCGCGCCTCGAGGAGATTCCTGATGATTTCGTCGAGGCCATGGCCACTGCGGGACGGAACCAGGGGACTCTCCTCGCGGGCGTCATGGTTGGCCTCGGCGGATGGGACTCCGAACCCGGTTCGACCTCCATGAGAGTGCTCCGCCGTGAACTCGACATGCTCGTCACCGTCAGGAAGGCCGACCTCGCACGCGACTTCATCGAGGTCCTCAAAGGCGGAACCAGGGAAGCCATTCCCGGCAAACTCTTCCAACACCCCACCGGAGCTTGACCATGTCCCAAGACACCCTCGAACTCGTTGTGCGTGGCCTGCGCCAGGAATCCAGCAACGTCATGTCCCTCGAACTCGCGCTTCCCGATGGCAGCGCGCTCCCTGAATGGCAGCCCGGCGCCCACCTGGAGATCGTTCTCCCGTCGGGCTTGGTGCGCCACTACAGCCTTTGCTCCGACCCCCGCAATCTGCTCAAGTACCGTCTCGCCATCCTTCGTGAGACCGGCGGCCGCGGCGGGTCAGAGGAACTCCACTCCGAGACCCGGCTCGGTACAAGGCTGACTGCGCGCGGACCGCGAAACCATTTCAAAGTGGAGGACGGCGCAAAACACTACCTTCTGGTCGCCGGAGGAATCGGCATCACGCCCATCATGGCCATGGCACGGGAACTTATGGCCGCCGGTAAACGCACCCGCCTCGTCTACTGCGGATCCAGCCGGCAATCCATGGCGTTCATCGACGAACTCCAGGAGATCATGGGAGATTCCCTCGCGCTATACCCCAGGGACGAGCGCGGCCGGGCCAACCTGCTCGCTGAAATTCAGAACGCTCCCGCCGGAACAGCTGTCTACGCGTGCGGACCGGAACCACTCCTGGCCGACCTTCAGGACATCACCGCAGACACGCTCGGTGCGGACGCCTACCATGCGGAACGGTTTGCCGCCGCCGCGTCATCGGCCCGCACCGACGACGCGGCGGAATCAGCACCGGACGCACCATTTGAAATTGAGCTGCGGCAGTCCGGCTGCACGCTCACCGTTCCACCAGAAAAGTCCATCCTTGACGTGGTACTCGAGGTGAACCCCTCTTTCATGTCCTCCTGCGAGGAAGGGTTCTGCGGTACCTGCGAAACCAAGGTCCTGGAGGGTGAAGTCGAACACCGGGACACCATCCTGTCGCAAAAGGAGCGCGCAAGGAACGACACCATGTTCATCTGCGTCAGCCGCTCCAAGTGCCCCAAGCTGGTCTTGGACGCCTAGAGTGCAGGGCCTCGCACCCCAACCGGAAAACTCGTTACACCCCGGCAATACGCGGGTCATGGAGGCGAAACTCCTCGGGCGGAAACTGGACGAATCCACCCCGGAAGGATCGTCCCCATGGCTACTCCGCTCAATTTGTCCGTGGCCGATTCGGCGCTGCTGACAAAATCGCTTCCGTTGGGCCTCCTGCGGACGGCAGTCCAGTCCGAGGCCGCCCACGACGGAATCACTCCGGAGCTGCTCGCGGAACTGAGGATGCTGGCCCGGACTCCGGGTCTCCTGGTGGCCTGCAACTACGGTGGAACCCTCTGCGCCGCGGAAGGGGTATCCACTGAGACGCTCCCTTTGGGGAGTGCCGCCGTCGCGCTCCGGGCGCTGGCGGCGCTGCCGAGTACGCACACGGCCGTCATCTCCGGCAGGTCGTTGCGGGACCTTGCCGCGGTGTCACGGCTTCCTGCGGAAGTCCACCTGGTCGGTTCGCACGGTGCTGAGTTCGACATGACCTACGCGTACAGCATCTCGATGGCTACAGAGGCCGTCCTTCAGCAAGCGGCCACGGCCCTCAACGAATCCATCGGTTTCGAAAAGGGCGTAAGCATCGAGCGTAAGCCCGTGGCCGTAGCCATTCATACGAGGCCGGCCACGCCTGCCGTCGTTGCCCGGGTGACTCGAGAGGCGCATCAGATCGCCCGTGAATTGGGCTTGTTTTTCATTGTGGACGGATCCGTGCTGGACCTGTCCATAGTGGAGCCCTCCAAAGACGCCGCGCTGGAGCATCTGCGTACACAGTTGGGGGCCAGCGCGGCCCTGTTTGCCGGCGACGCGGAGAGCGATGAGCTCGCGATCGCCACCTTGCGGGGCCCGGATCTTGGCTTGCACGTTGGAGATGGAGAAACCAAGGCGCGCTACCGCTTGCCGGATCCGGAATCCTTCGCCAAAGTGCTCGCCATTTTGTTCGAACTGCGCCGTGCGTGGCTGTTCGGCGAGGACGCGGTGGGGCTGGAACGGCATTCGATGATCGGCAACGGGACCTCGACGGCGCTGCTCACCCCGGAAGCCAAGATCTGCTGGATGAGCCATCCCCTCCCGGATTCAGGCTCGTTGTTTGCCCACATCCTTGGTGGAGACCCCGCCGGCCATTTCAGCGTGGAACCGGTCAAGACGTCGAAGGTGCTGGGCCAGCGCTATGTGGACAACACCATGATCGTGGAGACGCGCTGGGCCGACGTCACAGTCACTGACTACCTTGAGCCCGCACCGGACGGCATCACCAGCCTGGTCCGTGTCCTGTCCGGAACCGGCAGCGCACGGATTGTTTTCGCACCGCGGCCGGACTACGCCAACGCCCCGTTCAACATGGAAATCCGGGGCGAAGAGTTGCACGTGGTGGGCACCTCGGATCCCATCATCCTCTTCGCTCCCGGAGTGTCTTTCACGGTCACGAGCGACGGCAAGCACGGCACCGCCACCGCGGAAGTCAGCCTCGCGTACGGTCCCGTAGTCATGAACCTGAGGTGCGGAGACACTGAGCCGACGACGCCGGACCCCGCCGGAGAACTCGCCCGGCGGGCCGCCGTCGCGCACCAATCGCGGCAATGGGTCCGTGGGCTGGAACTGCCCGACATGAAACCGTCGTTGGTGCGCCGCTCGGCACTGGTCCTCAAGGCGCTCGTGCACGAGCCGACCGGGGCTGTCCTCGCGGCACCAACCACGTCGCTGCCGGAAGGGATCGGCGGCACCCGCAACTGGGACTACCGCTACTGCTGGCTCCGCGACGGTTCCATGACGGTCAACGCGCTCGTGGATCTGGGTTCCACCGAAGAGGCAGACGGGTTCCTGCGTTGGCTGGGCCGCATCCTCGAGAACGCGCCCGGTCCGGAATGGCTGCACCCCCTGTACTCGGTGACCGGCTCCCCGTTGTCCACGGAGGCCATTATCGAGAGCCTGCCCGGTTACGCCGGCTCGCGGCCCGTGCGGATCGGGAACGCCGCCGACCACCAGGTGCAGCTGGACGTCTTCGGGCCGATCGCCGAACTCATCCAGACCCTGAGTAAGCGCCGCGGCACCTTGCCGGACGAGCACTGGAAACTCATGGAGCAGATGGCCTCGGCCGTACTGGCCCGCTGGCACGAACCCGACCATGGCATCTGGGAAGCCCGGCGCGCGCCTCGGCACCACATCTATACCAAGGTGATGTGCTGGGTGACGCTGGACCGGGCGATGCACACGGCGGTCCGGTTCCGGCGCCCCATCGGGGCCGAGTGGGAGGAAACGGCCAACACCATCCGCGCCGAGGTCCTCCGCGAGGGCTGGGATGATTCCGCGAGCTCCTACACCGTGGCCTACGACAGCCCGGACTTGGACGCTGCCGTGTTGCACATCGGACTCTCGGGCCTGCTGGATGTCCGCGACCAGCGCTTCCTGGACACCGTCACCGCCGTCGAGCGGGAACTTCGGGTGGGTCCCACCGTGTTCCGGTACAGGTACGACGACGGCTTGCCGGGTTTGGAAGGCGGGTTCCACATCTGCACCACCTGGCTGATTGAGGCGTATCTGGCCGTGGGCCGGCTGGACGACGCGCTGGAGTTGTTCAACCAGCTCGTGGCGCTCTTCGGTCCGACCGGACTGCTTCCGGAGGAATTCGACCCCGGCACGGAGACCCACTTGGGAAACCACCCGCAGGCGTATTCGCATTTGGGCTTCATTCGCTGCGCGCAGCTCCTGGACAGCTACCTGGACTCGGTGGACGAAGAGTAGGAATTATCTAGGTAAGCAGCAGGGCCACTGCGATCATTGCCGGGACGGCCACCACCGTGGTGATCAGGACCGTATCCTTGGCCACGGTGATTCCCGTGTTGTAGCGGCTCGCGGCCACGAACACGTTCTGGGCAGTGGGCAGGGCCGCCGTGACCACCACGGCGAACAAGGCATGCGCTTCCAGGCCCAGCGCGAAGCGGGCGAACAGGTACGCCATCGTGGGGTGGACAAAGAGCTTGAAGCCACTGGCCAGGAGCGCGTCCGTCCTGCGGCCTGTGTCCTTTTGCAGGGGCCTGGAGCCGTTCAGGCTCATCCCGAACGCCATGAGCATTGCGGGAATGGCGGCTCCGCCGATCAAATGGATCGGATCCATGATGAGCGAAGGCACTTGCCAGCCCGTTCCAGCCACCACCAAACCGAGGGCCGACCCCACGATCATCGGGTTCCGCACGATCATCAGGACGAACCGCAGGGGAGTGGTGCGGTGGGCGCTGGTGCTGGCATCGAGGGCCATCAGGTACATGGGCGTGAAGAACGCGAGCTGGAAGATCAGCAGCGGTGCCACATAGCTTGCATCGCCCAGGACGAACACCGCGATGGGGATGCCGAGGTTCGCGGAGTTGGCCAAGGAAGCGCTCATGGAGGACATGAGCGATTCGGGCAGGGAACGTTTGAGCCAGAACTTCACGACGATGAAGAACAAGCTGCCTGTCACGACGGCGCCCACCGCCGTGACCAGGAGCGGAGCGGCAAAGATGTCGCGAAGATGGGCCTTGCCAAGGGTTTCAAAGAGGAGCGCCGGGCTTGCGACGAAGAAGGTCAGGCCGCTCAGGACCGAACGCGCATTGTCCCCCAGGATCCCGCGCTTGCCGACGAACATGCCCACCAGAATGATGGCCCACACCACGAAGAACCCGGAAAGGACGCCCAGCACTACGGCATCCGGAGGGGGACGGGCGCGGGGCGGCGTGGGTTCACAGTCCCAGCCTAAATCAGCTTTATTCGGCTGTAAGGCTCGACGGCGGCATGTTCCGCCATGTGGACCGCGGAGAAGGGGTGCCCGGAAGGACGGGGAGTCTAGTTCAGCTGGGCGTTGTTGAGGGCATGCGGCGGCCGCATGATGCCCGGAGTGATGCCTTCGGCGGGATCGCTGCCGAGCTGGACGATCTTGTTGGCCCTGTCCACATGGACAACCTTGGGCTGGTAGGCCTTGGCCTCTTCGGTGGTCATCTCCGCATAGGTGATGAGGATGACGACGTCGCCCACGTGCACGAGGTGCGCGGCGGCACCGTTGATGCCAATGACTCCGGAGCCTCGCTCGCCGGCAATGGTGTAAGTCTCAAGGCGTGCGCCATTAGTCACGTCAACGATGGAGACGAGCTCGCCGGGGAGAATATCCGCGGCATCCAGCAGATCCAGGTCGACCGTCACTGAACCTACATAGTGCAGATCGGCATGGGTCACCGTGGCGCGGTGGATCTTGGACTTAAACATTGTGCGGTTCATAACGTGACAAGTTTAGCGCGTGGCCGCTCGATCGCCGGGTGATGCATGACACAGGCTATGCCTTGGCGCTGGCCTTCCCTGCCTGCCGCCTCTTCAAGGAGCCGTAGCCAGCGAGCAGTTTGGGGACAACCAGGTAGACGGCAGTAGGAACCACTACGAGAGTCAGGACGAGGGCGCGCAGTGCGGGGTGCCATGACTCCGTGAGTGGGGCGAGGATCGTCATGCCGATTGCCACGAGGGGGAAGATGGCCAGCCACGTGATCACTGCACGGATGTGTACAGAGGGTACGTGCAGGGAGGGGGCGTGCACAGAGTGCGCGGAAGGCACGGAAACCGGCGCAACCGCGGCGTTGTCCGCAGGTGCGGCAAGGGGGATTCGGGTGCTCATGACATTCTCCAACTAATTGGTTGCTTTCTGCGTGAGTTCAGACTAGACCGCGCTGACAAAAACTGCAACTACTTGGTTGGAATCTGTTAAGATCAGGAAATGGCATGGGATACCGAGCGGACCAAGCGACTCCTCCTTGAGGCGGCGACTGCCGAGTTTTGCCAATTCGGACTCGCCGGGGCCAGGGTGGACCGCATCGCCGCCGCGGCCGGAGTCAACAAGGAGCGGATCTATCAGTACTTCGGCAAGAAGGACCTTCTTTTCGACGCCGTGATCGCGTCCCAGCTCAGCAAGGTGGTGGACGAAGTGCGCATCGAGGGCGCTGGTCCCGAAGCTTTGGCCGACTACGCCGGACGCCTGTTCGACCATCACCACCAGGACGCCACCCTTCCGAGGCTGCTGTTTTGGGAAGGTCTGGAGCGGGGCGAATACGTGGTGAACCGCCCGGACAGGGCCGCGAATTGCAGCAACAAGGTTGACAGCGTTATCCGAGCCATGCCGGGGACGTCCAGGGAAGACGCGGCCGATTTGATGCTCACCATCATCGCGCTGTGTGACGCTTGGCCCGTACTGCCTGAGCTGGATGGCCTCATGGCCGGCAGCAAGGGGTCAAGCAGGGCGGAGCGCCGCCGCGAGGCGATCGTCCGGACCGTCCTCCTGGCCGCGCAGGCGCTAGCTACGCCTGCTTATTGAGTGTTCTGCCGATGATTGCCTGCGTCAGTGCGTCCACTACCTCGGCGTTCGCCAACGGGTTGCGGATCAAGGTGAAGTCGACGTCGCCCACGGGCGGGAGGTCGAAGCGCTTGGTGATCACCGTGAGGTCCTCGGGAACCAGCGACGACGGCATCACGGCGACGCCGATGCCTGCCCGCACCGCCGCTAAGACGCCGGCAATCTGCTTGGTAGAGCAGGTGACCCGCCAGGTCCGGCCCATGGCCTCCAAAGCGTCGATGGCCAGTTTCCGGCTGACGCTCGGGGCTGGATAGCAGATCAGCGGCACAGGGCTGGCAGGGTCCAGCACCGTCTGCTCGACGCCCACCCACGCAAACTTGTCATGCCGGACAACAGTGCCGTCCTTCGCCTCGCCCACCCACTTCACGAAGACAAGATCCAACTGGCCCGCGTTGACGCGTTTGTAGAGTTGGTCGCTCTGGCTGACGGTGAGTTCAAGGTTGATCTGGGGGTACAGCTGCCGGAACTCGCGCAGGATCCTAGGCAAGCCCGTAATGGCGAGATCGTCGGCGGTTCCGAATCGCAAGCGGCCGCGCATCGCGGAGCCGGAAAAGTACCTTGCGGCGGAATCGTGCGCGGAGAGGATGTTGCGGGCAAAGCCTGCCATGGCGTCGCCATTGTCCGTGAGCCGGACATCCCGGGTGTCGCGGGCTACGAGCGCCCGTTTGGCCGCCATCTCCAGCTTTCTTACGTGTTGGCTGACCGTGGGCTGGGCCAGGCCGAGGCGCTCGGCCGCCTTCGTGAAACTCAAAGTCTCGGCCACGGCCAGGAAGGACCGCAGCTGCACGGGTTCGAACACGGGACTCCTTGAATAGCTACGTTCACCGCCGCTCGCGTCGGTGTATTGCACTTCGCAATGCTAGTTATACAGCCAATTCACTTCCATAATCACCGCGGCCAACCCTAGCGTTAAAGGCATCCCAGCGAAACGCCTATCCAAGGACTACTTTTGGCACCCCCACCGCCCTCAGCGGCAAACGTCAGCCAACCCGCCATCGATTCCCTCGCCGCAAGCAGCCGAATTCCGCTCGCTGCCGACCCTGACACGGTCACCCAGCCAATCGCCGTCGTCAGCGAACGGCTGCCCTGGCGGCACACCTTCATTTCCCTCAAAGTACCCAACTTCCGGATTTTCGCCATGGGCCACTTCGTGGCCGTCATCGCACTCTGGATGCAGAGGATTGCCCAGGACTGGTTGGTACTCCAGCTCTCCGGCTCCGTCACCGCCGTCGGAATAACCGTGGCATTGCAGTTCACGCCGTCGCTGTTCCTGGGCCCCTGGGGTGGCATGATGGCGGACCGCTTCCCCAAGCGACGCATCCTCATCCTGTGCCAAAGCGTCGCGGCCTCCCTGGCGGCCATCCTTGCCGTCTTGGCGCTGAGCCAGCACATCGAGGTGTGGCACGTTTACGTGATCGCGTTTGTCCTAGGCCTCGTGACCGTCCTGGACCAGCCCGCCCGGCAGGTCTTCGTCAACGAACTCGTGGGACCGAAATACCTGCGCAACGCCATCAGCGTCAACTCCACCACGTTCCAGCTGGGCGGTCTGATTGGCCCCGCCCTGGCCGGCGTGCTGCTCACCGCGGTCGGAGCGGGCTGGGCCTTCGCGGCGAACGCGGTGGCCTGCTGCTCCACTGTCACCATGCTCTTGATGCTGCGCAAGAATGAACTTTATGTCAGCACGCCTGTGCCAAAACGCAAGGGAATGCTTGCAGAGGGACTGCGTTACGCCCTCAGCAAGCCCACCATTTACTGGCCGTGGCTCATGGCCGGTTTCATAGCGGTCTTCGCGATGAGCCTGCCTGTGCTCCTCGCCGCCTTCGCGGACCATATCTACCATGCCGGTGCCGGCGGCTACGGCTTGCTCAACGCCATGGTTGCCCTTGGAGCGCTTGCCGGAGCAATCACTTCGGCCCGCCGCCGCCAATTGCGCCTGCGCTCGGTGGTGCTGTGCGCCGGGATGTACGGCTTGATGCTGTGCCTGGCCGCGTTGGCGCCATCCATGGTGTGGCTCTCCGCTGCCATGGTCCTCTCCGGATTCTGGTGCCTCATGTTCCTGACCGCCGCAAACCAACTGGTCCAGGTCAGTGCCAACATGAGCATCCGCGGCCGCGTCATGAGCCTCTACATCATGGTGCTCATCGGCGGCCAAGCCATCGGTGGACCCATGATCGGCTGGCTTGCCGAGCACCTGAACCCGCACGCAGCGCTGTTGGTGTCGGGCGGGGTGCCGGCGCTCGCAGCGGCGACAGTCGCCGTCGTGCTCGCCCGGAAGTCTGAATTGCGGCTTAAAGTGAACGTCCGGGACCGACGCCGGATGGTGCGGATCGTCCCGCAGTCGGCGTAGTGCCGAACACGGCCAGCCGGGCGCCCACAAGGCGCCCGGCTGGCCGTGTTCTTAGGCTTCGAGGCGACTACGCCGCAAGGTGCGGATAGTCCGCTGAGCGGCCTTGGAACTGGAGCACGTCCGGGTTGCGGATGATGCCGTCCCGGATCTCGATGGCTCGCGAGATCGTTTCGCTGGCGTCCCAGGCCTCGGGGCCAGAAATGACAGTCTCGAGGAACGGCAGGAGCGCTTCGCTGATCTCCCAGCTGGACGAATTCCACAGGTAGGACGGGCTGTGGTCCACGGCGTAGTAGTTGATGTGCTCGCCCACCGTGAACATGGGCTCGGCGAACGTCGTGGTCCGCGCCCAACTGAAGCCCATGCCTTCGTCGCAGGAGACGTCGACAATCAAGCTGCCCGGCTGGAACGCGTCCAGGTCCTCGGTCCGCAGGTACGTCAGCGGCGAGTTCGGGTCCTGCAGCGTGCAGTTGACCACGATGTCGCTCGCGGCAAGGAACGGCGCCAATGGCAGGCGGCCGCGATCGGTGATGACTTCGCTCAGGAAAGGGGCGTTCTGGTCGTGGTCGAACTGCACTATGCGCACCGAGTGGATGGGGGAACCCACCGCCGCAACGCCGCGGTTGGTCAGCACCTGGACGTCGTGTATGCCGTGGGCGTTCAGCGCGGTGACCGCACCACGCGCTGTGGCTCCGAAACCAATTACGACGGCGCTCAGCCGCCTCCCGTAGTCGCCCGTCGAGCCCGTCAGCGCAAGGGCGTGGATGACGGAACAGTAGCCTGCAAGCTCGTTGTTCTTATGGAAGACGTGAAGGCCGAAGCCGCCGTCGCTGGCCCAGTGGTTCATCGCTTCGAACGCGATCAGGGTCAGCTTCTTGTCGATGGCTAGCTGGGTGATGGCCCTGTCCTGGACGCAGTGCGGCCAGCCCCAGAGAACCTGACCGTCGCGGAGGTCGGCGAGGTCTTCCGGCTGCGGTTTGGGCAGGAGGATGACATCCGAATCCGCGATCAGTTCTTCGCGGCGTGCCATCCCACCGACCAGAGGCTCAAGTTGGCTGTCCGAAAAGCCGAAGCGCTCGCCGTAGCCGCGCTCCAGCCGGATGTGTTGCCGGAGTTCCGGAGCAATGCGCTCCAAATGCAGAGGATGGACGGGTAGCCGACGCTCGTCCGGCTTCCGCGATGACGACAGGATGCCAAGTGTCATGGCGCCTATATGGCCGCTCACTTTTTGTTGCCGGTTGCCGGCTTGGCCACCGTGGTTGCGGAGGACTCTGAGGCCCTCTTATCCGCGCGCTTTTCTTTGATGGATTTGCCGGATTTTTTCGATGCAGCTTGGCGAGGTGATTTGTCAGCCATGATCGCTCCCTAGAGCAGAGCCGAAATGGCTCCTAGCTCCCGACGATACACCCAGGGGGTGGGGCGCCTTGTATCCGGGCGGAGATGGAGCGGGCGACGGGAATCGAACCCGCGTATCGAGCTTGGGAAGCTAGCGCTCTACCATTGAGCTACGCCCGCATTGGGACTAGCCAACAAGCTGGTCAATAATCCCTGCGAAAACAACGAGATTTACATTACCCTAGTCGGAAGCCTTCTCTGAACAGCCACAGGCGGTTGCTACTCGTGTCGACTCACGTCGATCGCAGCCCGGAACCGCTCTTGCGGCGGCATTTCAGATCGTTAAGCACAAACAGCCCACCACCAGGGCAGGCTGTTCTAGGGCTTCTTGATTGTCAATTTGTCCCTTTTCCGCTATCAGAGAAATGCAACCTTCGTGGCCGTTTCAGTCGCGCGCGCCCGATCGCGATGAATCGGTGTGGTTGGTGAACCTAATTGTCGGAGGTCCCTGCGACGATGAGCGCGTAATCATCCATCTATGCAGAAAGTCATCATGAGCAACCCCAAACAGGCATGTCGTGAAGCGTGAAGATGGACGGCTGTGGTGGATTCGGGCGCGAAGCGTCCAGTACGGTCACCGATACGCAGAATGATGCGATTAACCGCGCCAAGACCGTTGTGGGCGGCGGTGAGGTCGGCGGCCACGGCAAGATTCGCGCGGCAGGCACCGTGAAAGCCGGGGAGCGATCCGCGCACTACTGAGGGATAAGCCGCTCGCTCGGACGGGGTCGATGGACACCGAGCCATCGTCCAATCTCGCATCGGTCCGTAAGAACTAACAGGGATCGGTGCGGGGTCACAAGGTGCGATGCATGCAGCCCGCTATACTACTATGCAGAGATGGGAGCGAAATGCTGCGCACGGCATCGCATCTACACAGGGAGGAAACCGCCATGGAGAATGTCCACAACGTGGCGGCTGCGATCCTAAAAGAGCTAGGCGTGATGGACGCCATGAAATTTGAAAAGCTCTTGTATTACGCACAAGCATGGAAGCTAGCTATCAGCAATGAGCCGTTGTTTGCTTCAGAAGTGCAGGCATGGAAGTACGGACCTGTGATCCCTGAGGTTTATTTTCACCACGCAGGTACGACCAAAGTCGGGGACTGGGACAACGGTGATCCCGAAAAAATCTCACCAACGTCGCGCCGACTGGTGAGCATGGTTTGTTCCGAGTACGGGCACTTGAGTTCATCTCAGCTCTCGAAAAGGACCCACGAGGAATCGCCTTGGCTGGACGCTCGGGGTGATCTTCCCGAGGACGCACCCAGCAAAGAGCCGATCACGCAGGAAGCCATGGGGCGTTATTACCGTAGATTCGGTTCCCTTGCTGGGCAGGATGCAGTTGGCATGGCATACAGCGGCATTCTTACTTCCGAGATGGACGAGGGACCAGACCTGAAAGGGGTGTCGGCGCCCGCAAGTACCGCCGTTTACGGCTACGGCCAACGCGGACTGACTCCCGATCAGCTTGCTCTCGTACGGGCATCGCGTCGCCCCCGGACGAGGGTGTGACGGGCAGCCTGTGGCAGGCGCGCCCTCCACGTGCTCTCGTAGTTTTTGATGTCAATATCTACCTTGACGTTGCGCGCATTCTTGGTCCGGCCGCCACATGGGACGCATTTCTGGAGTTGGCGGTGAAGCACGCCAACGAGCCACTTCCCCATCGCCGGGACGCTGCTCTAGACAGTTTGCGGGCGCTGGCGATCAGCAAGTCCGGAAAATACGAACCCGGTGTGAAGCTCGAAATCTGGTTCGGACAGCATCTTGACGACACAACCTACTTCAAGCTGATTCAAGATGCGGGTGCGGCGGATCGTGTAGAAGACTGCGGCTTTGGCTGGGCTGCCAAGGACGCCGACGACTTCATGGAACTATTAGTCGATCCCTTTTGGTGCGAGGATGATAACTTCGTGTCCGGCGACCCGATAGGGTACGAAACACCACCGCTGGACCACGAAGATGGTTGTGTCTATGCGATTGCCCGCGATGCAGGAAGCGAAAATTACTCCTACGAACGCTTCTGCGTGACTCGTGATGTCGACTTCAGGAACGCTGCACTAAAAGGTGATATCGAAGTGATGCACCCACATGAGTGGGTCGCTCACGTTCGCGGAAAAATCTCTAACGGCAACCCCATGTCTAGGATGATTCCGAAACGAGTGGACGCGCCTTCCGTCGCATAGGTACAAGGACGCATCAATATCATTGAAGATGTCGTCACATGAAGTACGTCGTCTCGATTTCTAGGCAAGCCTCTTGAAGGCGTGGGCTTTTATCTGTCTGCCGTAGGCTGACCATGGATGGGGCTGCGCCGCCAGGAAAGATTTGAAGAGATGTTCGGCTATTCCGTGGTATTCGTATACGCCACCGGAACGGAACCAGACTGTTAGTGTCAAAGCAACTGGCGAATACTGCACCGCGGCGACATTGGATGATTGAACAGATATCGGCTGCATGGTTCATTGGAACACGTGGGACATCTTTGGCAGTGGAGTGACACCGAGATATCCCCGATGCTAGCGCCTTGCGACTGCACCGGACGTAAACCACTGGACCAATGTTGCTGCGGTGATGACAGCGACCTCTGCTGCTTCCTGCGTGATCACCAAGCTGGGGTCGTGATGCCCGCCGTGTCGGTCAGCCTGTCCCGCCCAGAGCATCTTCATCATCGAAAGCAAAGTATCGCTGGGGGTGGCATGCTCATCTTCACGCGCCAAGGGCAGACCCCAGTCTCCCGTGTTTCTCATCTGCGAGTTGATCTTGCCCAGTGTGGCAGTTGTGTCGTTGGGGCTGACAACTGGGGTTGCTGCGTCTTCGACGGCTTTGACGGCGAGTGAGTATGCCAGAGACGGGTTGGGGCTGACCCCGAATGCAGACTCCCAAGCGCGCGCCAACCTGACGCCTGCGTGACCGGAGTTTCCAATCGTGTGTTCCACGCTTCTCTGAACGCCCTCCGGAACGCGTTGTACCAAACCGAGTCTGCCCGCCGTGCGTATGCCCACCGCCCACTTTGACCCAGAGCTTCTTAGCAACGCTTCCAATCGTCCGACATCATCGTGCAAGTCTTCCAGCAGGGCGGCAATGGCCGCGGCACCACCCAATTTCTCAATGTCAGCCTTCGACAACAGAAAATCTGTGAGAACCAGGGATTGGCTCTTGTACCGGAAATGCGAGAGTACTGCCTTTGCCAGATCGGACACTTCCAGACCCTTTGGCTGCCGGATGCTTACGCGGAGTTCACGCTCGATCTTTTGGAACCTCCGCAACGCGCCGGTCTCCCCGCTCTCGTCATCCAGAACGGATTCAAGGATTTCAAGCAGCCATGACTCAAGGGACTTCTCCATCCACGCAGGAACACCATCATGGAGGGCGTCGTAAGTCGTCCTGTCTTCAGGATCGAACCCGAGGGGTCGCCAAATCTCGTCAGTCACGTATGCAGTCTGCCAGAAAGCACGGACCCCCACCATCAAAGATTCAGCACGGATCAAGTTACTTGACGGTGCTGGGTCGCACTAAGCGGGGATGCCGGTACGGCGGGGATGGCGAGATTCGCACCGACGACACACGGAAGCCGGCGAACGATCCGAGCAATAGTGAGGTTGTCCGGGAATACAAAGAATGCCAGCTAAGGCGTCACCGTTAGCTGGCATTCTTTGTAGGTGGTGCGTGGTGGTTTAGAAGTGCGGGAGCGACAACAAGTTGTCGTTCCAAACTCCGTCGGCGTACGTCCGCAGATACGGGTCGTGTCCTTCTTGGCGGATAACAGCCACCGTTGCCCGTGCGGTGCCAGAGGAGACGTATGCCACCGCGCCGGGTTTATCGAGCCACTCGACCATGCCCTTCTTGGCAGTGCTGTTTACCTCGCCGGTGTCATCGCTGCGCCACTTGTAGTCGGTGATGTGCTGGTGAGTTGGTGCGATTCCAGACAGCCGAATATGGGTAATCTGAATAGCCATTTGTGAAGCTCCCCTAACCTCGGGCGATGCGCCGGAATCTCGTTTCCGGCGTCAAGAGACCGCCTTTGAACACTCTGCCCTAGATCACCGACATTGTTTGTTGCCGAAGGTCGAGAACGAGGTCGGACAACGGGTCCGCCAACGATGAAGTCACTATAAAATCGTGCGTGCGTTCGCTGGCCAGGATGAGCAAGATCGTTCGCCCCAGTGCTACCACAAGTGTAGCGGGATCAAGCCCTGCCCCTTTTAGGCACGGGCGCAATCTGCGCCGAGCCCGCGGATCTAGTGGAACTGGAGTATCGCAATGGCAGTAGCGACTATGGTGGCGATGCCAACGCTGACGGCACCGATGCGCTTCCCCACTGACCAAAAGGGCGTTTCAGGGGTCTTCGGAGCAAGTGACAACGAGGCATCTCCGCTGCCTGAGGACGCGACGGCATGAATATTCACATTGCGTGCAGCGCCGTGAAACACGACGTTGAGGGCGTTGCGTGCTTGTTCCTGCGAGGGAACTTCAGTGCCTGCCGGTGTGGCAGCTCGAAGTTCACCGATCAGCCCGCCAAACGTGTGCGTATCTGGTCAACCATTCCAGCGATTCGGACGGTACTGACACTCCAGTAGATACGGTCGATTCGTTGCGGAACTGTTGACTGTGACTCCATGTATAGCGCCAGCTCTCTACTTCCGGGAACCGCGAGCCTGACATCGAGTGTGTGTTCCTGCCGCGCCATCGCGTCCAGTTCGCCCACGCCTTGCGTGAAATGGACTTCTTCTTGAATCTTGCTTCGGGCAAAATCCGGCAGTTCTGATGGCGAAATGCTCTGGCGGGATATTTGTGCGAACTGCGATGTGCCGTCCAGCAGAATCGGTGCGGCAATGACTCTGTAAGAGGGAAGTTCATCGTCTGGTCCGTAGCCGCTAAGCTCTTTGGTTGCCCAGGCCCGCAACTCTGCTGAACCAGCTTTGCCCCCAAGAATCACGATCATGCGAAGCAGATCAGCAACCGGCTGGTTCGAAATCAAGCCCTCTTCAATATCGGTAATGAGCCCGCGCGGCGCTCGGTTGCCCTGCTGATCAGTTGCCATCTGCCCTCCACTGAAGTCCGCCGATGTGATTCTGCCATTTGAAGTCTAGGCACAGAACGGGACCCTCTTCGAGGGCGCTTCGCCAGTGCTGGCATCTGATTTCGTGGACGAGCGTTCCCAAAAGGGCGATACCGCGTTTCGGGGGCACTTTGCCTGCCGCGGGTTCTAGGGCGGTGGGGATTATTGCCCAGTCCCGCCCGCATTGCTCCGCACATCAGCCGGAGCAGATCCCAGCTTAGCGCAGATGGCGCGGTGTTCCAGACACAGACTCACCGGTATCACGGTCTTATCAATTTCCCTGCGGAGCTCGTAAAGATTCGGTTAAGGCTCGACGTGGGTGTGTCGTGCCGCGCCGCGCCTGACTATTCTGTAGCAGTTAGCTGCTGTGTCATGGGGAACCCGGCTATGTCCAAGAGCCGTACGCCGAAAGAGGATTCCGTGGCATTTGCAGAGCATGAAGTACTCATCGGTCGCGACGCCATGACCGTCTACCAATTCCTGGTGGACGGCCTGAACAATCCCTTGTGGCGCAGCGGAATCAGGAGCATTTCCCTCCGTTCCGGACATGCCGGCGAAAAGGGCGCGGTCTACCAGCAGACTTTGGCAGGGCCGGGCGGACGGCCGATCGCGGCTGACTTCCAAATCACTGAAGCCAGGCCAGGCGCTGAAGTGCGTTTCGCCGTCGTCGCCGGTCCTGCGCGGCCCACCGGCGGCTATTACCTCAGCACCGAGGGCCCCAATACCCGGCTGCGGTTCGCCCTGGAGTACCACCCCAAGGGCTTGCAGAAACTCATGAACAGCATGATCCAGAAGACCATGGAAGGTGAAGTGGTCCAGCTGGAGCAGCTCAAGTCGGTCATCGAGGAGCAGACCTCCGAGGCATGAGCGCTACTGCGCCAGCTTGAGTCCGCCCAAACCGCTTAGCGGAGTGCTCGGCGTCGTGAGGCGTCCGCCGGTCAGGTCCCAGTACTCGATCGTTCCGTTGCCCAGCAGGCCCGCGACGCCAGTGGAGTTAAGGCCCGTGGCACCTTTGAGTGAGCGCAACCCGGAGTAGTCCGTCCATCCGGTTCCCACCACCAGCCGTGCTTCTGACTTCGGCGTGGTGAGCCCCGAACCGCGGTAGAGGCGCAGGTTCCCGTTTGCCTCCACGGCCAGCAGGTCCTGGAAGCCGTCGGCGTCATAGTCCACCATGCTCAGGCGGATTGCACTGACGCCCGAGCCCACTTGTGTACGTCCGACCAGGGCGGTGAGCCCCAGGTTCCGGTACAGGTAGAGCGCGCCGGTGGAATCGGTGGCGAGGATCTGCGGGAGCCTGTTGTTCCCGCACCAGGTGCCCACGGCCATCGTCAGAGATTGCCAGCCCGATCCACCCAACGTCACCGGCGCCTTGAATCCCCCGCCCACCAGGCCGGGGTAGAGCAGGAGCCTGCCGTCCAGCATTTGGACGAGGACGTCGATCACGCCGTCACGGTCCCAATCCGTGGTCATGACTTCCTTCGCCCCGGTGAAACCGGACCCGACCGTCCGGGCCGCACCGAACGTACCGTTGCCGAGGGCCGGGTAGTCCCTCAGGTTGCCGGAGGGGTCGACGGCGACGAGGTCACCGGCGCTGCGGATGGCTGCCGCACTGAGGTCAAGCGTGGGCGGTTGGTGCTTCGCGATAGGGTCGCAGACGCTCGGGGGCGGAAGCTGGGGCGGGGCTGTGCCCGCGCCAGGGCTGTTGACGGTGCCGGCGGGGAGCGTCGTATAGCCAAAGAGATTGACCACGCCCCACATCGTGTAGCTATTGGGGGTGGTCTGGTAGTTGCCGTCCGTGAAGGTGATTCCGACGCCAATTACGTTGAAACGGGGATCACGCAGCAGCGCATCGTGGGCGGGTGAGCTTTTCCACCATTCGACAAGCTGGGCGGCATTCCGATCCCAGCGGACCGCGATGATCTCGCCCGCGCCGTTGTTGGGGTTCAGTGCCCTGGGATCGGTCCAGAAGTTAGGGCGGTGTTCGATCACCTGGCGGCTGGCGATGTTGTTGGACCAGTCCTGCGAAAGCGTGGACACCGTGGGGTTGTACTTCACCGGATTCAAGCCAAGCGAAGTCCTGTAGGCATTGATGGCGTTGAACACGGCCAAGACCTGGGCGGAATTGTCGTCGTTGACCAATGCATGCGGTGAAACCAGCGGGACAGCTGCGGGAGAGGACTTCGACTGGTCCGGAGCCGGATCCGCCTGCGGGACATCTCCTGCGCCGGGGAGCGGGTCCGGGCCGGATGCCGGCGGGATAGAGGGCACCGGGGGCGGTCCGTCCACCGCCCGGGGCGACGATCCGTTGCCGGGCTCGACGGCGGGGCTTGCCTGCGCGGGCGAGCTCGCCGCTTGGACGGTTGACCCGGTGCCCGCGCCCTCGGGGACAGCTGCAACGGGGGCCGCCGCGGCCCGGGCTGCGGTGGTGGGCGCGGTGGCCGGTGGTGACCCCGGCGCAGGTGCGGCCTGCGGAAGGCCGGATCCCGACGGCGGTGCGGACGCCGTCGTCGTGCTTTCAGTACCTGCGGTGGTGCTTGAGGTGGAAGGCGCGCCCGCTCCGGAGAGCAGAGCCGGGACGGTTAGCGGACCGGAGGCAGGGGCCATTACCGTCAGAAGGCAGGCCGCCAGTACGGCAACGGGCACCGCAATTCGTCTCAATGTTTCCCCAGATTCGCATTGTGCCACCGTTCCCATACACAACAGCGGTAACGGCAGTCTATGTGGTGCACTATAGTCCCATGCGCCACTCCGGCACCACGGGGTATGGGGCGCATATACGGTACTTTTGATCCTGTGCTGATCTCTGACCGCGACATACGTGCCGAAATCGACTCCCGACGTATCGTCCTGGAGCCCTACGACCCCGCGATGGTTCAGCCGTCTTCGGTGGATGTGAGGATTGACCGTTTCTTCCGGCTGTTCGACAACCACAAATACGCGCACATCGACCCCTCCGAGGAGCAGCCTGAGCTGACCCGCCTGGTTGAGGTCGAGGGCGACGAGCCCTTCATTCTGCACCCGGGCGAGTTCGTGCTCGGTTCAACGTATGAGACCGTGAGCCTGCCCGACGACGTCGCCGCACGACTTGAAGGAAAGTCTTCGCTGGGCCGCCTCGGATTGCTGACGCACTCTACGGCCGGCTTCATCGACCCCGGGTTCTCGGGCCATGTGACGTTGGAACTGTCCAATGTTGCCACGTTGCCCATCAAGCTGTGGCCTGGCATGAAGATCGGCCAACTGTGCTTCTTCCGTCTATCCTCTGCCGCCGAACATCCGTATGGTTCCGGCGGTTACGGCAACCGCTACCAAGGCCAGCGCGGCCCCACCGCGAGCCGCAGCCACTTGAACTTCCACCGGACGTCTGTTTAGCCCCTGCCTGCTTGGGTTTTCCAGGACGCTCGCTCACATATGTGGGCAATAGACGAGACGCTCGCTCAGATCATGTGAGCGAGCGTCGGCGGGAAACGCCCTAAAAGTGAGCGAGCGTCGGCGGCGGGGCCAACGGAGCTCACGCCTCGAAAGACGCAATCGGCTCGGATGCCTTCGGTTTGCGGGGGGACTTGCGGAAGGCCTTGACCGTCGGCTCCACGAAGCGGGCTGCGAGCGGTCCGATGATGGCCATGAGCAGCACATACGCGGTGGCGAGGGCGGCAAGCTCGCGCGGTACGACTCCCGACGCCACGGCCAGGCCTGCGATGACAATGGAGAATTCACCGCGGGCGATCAGGGCGGCTCCCGCGCGGAAACGGCCGGGAACGGCGATCCCCGCCCGCTTTGCCGCCCAGAATCCGGTCAGTACCTTGGTCACGGCTGTCGCGAGAGCAAGGAGCAGCGCCCAGCCCAGCACTGGGGGAATGGTTGACGGGTCGGTGTTGAGTCCGAAGGCCACGAAGAAGATCGCCGCGAAGAGATCCCGCAGAGGTTCAAGGATCCGCGTCGCGTTGTGGGCAGTTGCCCCCGAAATGGCAATTCCCAGCATGAACGCCCCCACCGCCGCGGAGACCTGGAGGGCGGACGCGATGCCAGCCACCAAGAGCGCGGCTCCGAGGAGATTGAGCAGGAAGACTTCGGAGTTTTCGCTGTGCACGGCCTGGGATACCCGGTGGCCGTGTTTGAGGGCCACCACCAGCACCAGGGTGACCACGGCCAACGCAATACCCACCGTCTGGAGCCCGCCCAGGAAGCCCACGCCAGCGAGGATCGCCGTCAGGATCGGAAGATAGATGGCCATGGTGAGGTCTTCGAACACCAGAATGGCCAGCACCACCGGCGTCTCACGGTTACCGATACGGCCGAGGTCCGTGATCACCTTCGCGGCGATGCCGGAGGAAGAAATATAGGTGACGCCACCCATGACGATCGCCCCCACAAGTCCCCAGCCAAGCCACACGGCGATGCCCGCACCCGGAAGGAAGTTCAACACCAGGTCCAGCACACCGGCTTGCCATGAGCGCCTCAGGCCGGTGACGAGTTCCGCCGCCGTATATTCCAAGCCGAGCATCAACAGGAGCAGAATGACGCCGATTTCGCCGGAAAGATGGGCGAACTCGTGCATACCATCCAGTTTGATCAGTCCACCCGCCCCGAACGCCAGTCCCCCCACCAGATAGAGCGGAATGGGGGACATGCCGATCCTGCCAGCCAAGCGCGCCAAGAGGCCGAGACAGAATACGACTGCGCCCAGCTCAATGAGGGTCAGGGCCAGGGGGTCCATGAACGTCAGCCGTTGCGCAGAATGGCAGCCGCAGAGTCAAGACCTTCCTGCGTACCGACAGCCACCAGCAGATCACCCGTGTGAAGGACGACGTCGGGAGCCGGTGAGGGAACCACTTCGCCTTCGCGCATGATCGCCACGATCGAGACACCACTGCGGGTGCGGATCTGGGCTTTGCCCATGGGCTGGTTGTTGAAAGGGGAGTCTGCGGTAATGGAGAACTGCCGCGTGACAATGCCGGGGATTTCCTTGTGGGCTTCGGCCAAACGCATGGCGATGTGCTGCCCGCCCAGGAGGTTGCCCAGGGCGGCGGCTTCGTCTGCGGTCAATGGAATGGATGCCTGGCAGGTATCGGGATCGTCCCACGTGGAGACGAAAAGCTCGGTCTCACCCTCCCGCATCTCGACAACACCGATCCGGCGTCCCGAGGCCGTGATGAAATCCTTGCGGACCCCGAGGCCTGGAAGTTCTGTCTCATCCACGTTCATAAGTCCACCCTAGCCCTCTTGAAGGGGCGGCGGAATGACGCCACTCGCAGCCGCCGCACAAAGCGGTCCGCGCCTTTCTAAGGGGTCAAAGCCAGGCCGCGCGCGGCGTCGTCGTAGTACTCGCGGTTCGCCAATCCGGCGGCGGCTGCCTCGTCCAGAACCACCACAGCGTCGGCATGCCATTGCAGGATCGAACCAGGGCACGACGCCGTCAGCGGGCCCTCGACGGCGGCAGCGACCGCGGCGGCCTTCGCGGCACCAGTGGCGATGAGCACCAGCCGGCGCGCATCCAGCACAGTCCCCAAT
Organism: Arthrobacter sp. NPDC058127; assembly: GCF_042884555.1. NCBI lineage: Bacteria > Bacillati > Actinomycetota > Actinomycetes > Micrococcales > Micrococcaceae > Arthrobacter > Arthrobacter sp. NPDC058127. Next base: position 107,004 of record NZ_JBHVTT010000005.1, read on the forward strand.
CCCTGGGTGATGCAGTGAGTCGGGACGTCGGCGTCGTGGTCGAAGAACCGGGCGTTGTCCCGCCTCGTGCGGGCCGTCAACCGCTTCAGCCGCGTCCGGGAGGACAGGGAGGAACCGGGCTCATTGAAGCCCACATGGCCGTTGGCGCCGATGCCCAGGATCTGTACGTCGACGCCTCCAGCAGCTGCTATCGCGGCATCATACGCCGCAGCTCCGGCCTCGAGCTCGGCCTGCGTGGCGCCGGTGCCGTCAGGAACGTTCAGCCCCGCCAGCGGGAGTCCTATGACATCGCAGACCTCGCGGATCAGCACCTGGCGGTAGGACTGGACATGTCCAGCCGGAAGGCCCACGTATTCGTCCAAGGCGAATCCCTTCGCGGCCGAGAAATCCACGAGGCCCGCGGCCGCCGCAGCTGCGAGCTCCGCGTACAGTCCCAGCGGAGACGAACCGGTAGCCAGTCCCAGTACTGGTCCCCTGCCCGCAGGGAGTCCCCAGAGGACGGCGTGGGCGGCGGCCGAAGCAGCCGATTCCGGGGTGGTCGTGACGATGACTTCCATGGCAACTTTCTGTGGATGGGTTGGGCGCTAGCTAGCCAAGGTCAGGCTTTGACAGTGCCGTTCAGCAGCGCCGTCAGGGCCTGGGACACCGTAAGCGACGCACCATAGGTGACGATGTCCGCCCCGCCGCGCGGCCAGCCGCACTCGACGGCGATCACCGCGTGCCCCTCCGCCCTCAAGCGGGCAAAGACGGTCCACAGCGGGTGTTCGGCATCCAGGCCGCGCCCGACGACGGCGACCCGCGCGCCGTCGGGCACCTCGCCTTCGCGGACCACTGCCGAAGTCGCGGCGGCGGGGCCCCACGGCACGCGGCCGACGGCGAAATTGGACCCCGTTTCAACCTGCACGATCGCCACGGGTTCTTGCCGGGCGAGCCACCTTTCGGCAGCTTCGGACACTTCGAAGGCCTCGGCGATGCGCTCGCCGTCGAGCCCCTTCGCATTGGTAAGCACGCCGGAAAGCTGCGGCTCGCCAGGAAGTCCCAGCTGGCCCCTGATGGCAGCCTCCTGGATTTCCGCGGCGCCCGCAGCGGGGAAACGCGAGGACAGTGCTGCCGTTCGGGCAACCGCGTCCGCGAGGCGCTGCATGGGCAATCGCCCCTCTTCAACGGCATCGGCGATTGCGGTGATCGTCTGCTCGAAGAGGGACGGTCCAGTTTCCGAACCAAGGCACAGGAGGTCCGCCCCGGCAATCAGTGCCCGGACGGCTGCTTCCGGAACACCGGTCCCGGCGGACGCGCCGGTCATGTCCAGGGCATCCGTGATGATGACGCCGTCGAATCCCATGTCACGGCGCAGCAAGTCCTGAAGGATACGCGACGAAAAGGTCGCCGGGTGGTCCGGGTCCAGGGCTTCGACCAGGATGTGGCTGGTCATGACCGTGGCTCCGCGGGCCGCGACGAGCGCACGGAACGGTACCAGCTCGCGGGTATCCAACGTAGCGGCGTCGGCCGTGACACGGGGGAGCGCCAGGTGGGAGTCCGTGGTGGTGTCGCCGTGGCCCGGGAAGTGTTTGGCGCAGGAGGCCACACCGGCGTCTTCGAGGCCGCGGATCCAGGCAGCGGTATGCCGGGCGACCAGATCCGGTTCGGCTCCGAAGCTGCGGACGCCGATCACGGGATTGTCCGGGGCCGAATTGACGTCTGCATCGGGGGCGAGGTTCAAGTTGATGCCGAGGCCCGCGAGTTCGTGGCCGATCGCGCTGGCGCTGGCAGCGGTCAGTTCGACGTCGTCCAAACGGCCGAGCACAGCGTTTCCGGGCTGCGTCGATCCCGTGAGGTAGTGCAGCCTCGTGACGTCGCCGCCCTCTTCATCGACGGCGATGAGCGTGTTCGGGGAATGTGCCCGCAGCCCGGCGCATAGCTCGCGCAACTGGACGGGGGACGCCACGTTGGTGCCATAGAGGCACACAGCCGCCAGTCCGGCGTCGTACGCTTCAAGGATCCAGACAGGGACGGCGATGCCGGTGAATCCGGGCATGAGGGTTCCTGCCGCGAGGCGGCGGAGGTGGGCGCGGGCGGGCCCGGTGGCAAAGGACTGAGTAACGGGGGACTGAATCGTGTCCATGTCCGGCTCCTTCGAAGGGATGCTTGGCTGGCTAGTCAGGGCTGGAAGAGGCGCAGGCGCGGCACTTAAGCCACACCAAGCTGGTTCCAGAGGACCATCACGGCGGCTCCGCGCAGGACAATGTCCTGTGCATCTGCGGCGAGACGGACGGACACCGGTGAAGGGTCCTGGTGCAAGAGCCGCTCAAGCAGGGTCTGCTGGACGGCGTTGAGAAGGGAACCTTCCAAAAGCTCCCGTGGTCCGCTGAGGACCACTTCGCCCAAATCGAGGGCGCCAACCACGGGTGCGAGGGCGATGGCGAGCCGCTCGCCTGCTTCCCGGAGAACGACGTCGGCCGCGGCCTCCGGTTCGGAGCTCGCCGCTGCTTCGGCCAGGGCCCGTTCGAGGCTGGGGACGGACATCCAGGTTTCGAGGCAGCCTGTTTTGCCGCACTTGCACATGGCCCCGCCGTCGGTGCCGACCGTGACGTGGCCGATTTCGCCCGCCGCGGAGTGGGCGCCCCGGGCACGCCTGCCGCCCACTATGAGCCCTGAACCGACACCGCGGCCGATTTTCACGAGGACTTCGTCGTCACTGCCGCCGCCGAAGGTGTGGTCCGCATGGACTGCAGCGTCGGCGTCGTTGGAGACGAGGGTCGGCAAGCCAGTGCGTTCCTGGAGGAGATCGCGTAGGGCGACGTCCTTCCATCCGAAGTTGGGGGCCGTGGTGACCACGCCGTCCGCATTGACGATGCCTGGGGTCCCGACGCCGATCCCCAGCAGTGTGGCGGTGGCCCGTCCGACGGCCTCCGAAGCGAGTTCGAGGACCTGGTTGACGACGTCCAGGCCTGTCTCCTCGGAGAGGGAGCGTTCCACACGTTCGAGGATGTTGCCGTCAAGGTCCAGGACAGCGGCGCGCAGCACGGAGTTTTCGGCCAAATCCACGCCGATCACCTGAAGGCCTTGGCGATTGATATCCACCAGGATGGCCGGCTTGCCGGGGCGGACTTCATCAGAGTGCCCCAGCTCCACCACATGGCCGCGTTCCAGGAGGTCCGAGACGAGGTCGGATACTGTGACACGGGTCAGGCCCAGGGTCCGGGAGAGTTCCGCGCGGCTCATCGCCCCTGCCGAGTGGAGCGTCTGGCGCACCAAGGAGAGGTTGTGGGCGCGCCCGTCGGAAGGCAGGGTCGCTGCGCTTGTTCGATCGGTGCGCTGGCGGTCTCGAAGGGCTTCCATGTGAGTTAGTAAACTCTACTAACAATCAAAGATCAAGGGTTTTCGGCAGATTATGTGGAATCAAGGCGCCCATCTGTCAGCTCAGAGGAACAATGGCGATTTCCGTCTTGTTGGGCGACTTGACCGGCAGGATCACCAGCAGGCCGGCCAGGAGCACCACCATGATGCCCAGGATCCCCCAGCGTTGAGCCGCGCCCGGGGCAACCAGGGGCGTGGCCACGGTGATGCATAGGGTGAACAGAGCCGGCGCCAGGAAGCTCACCGCCCTGCCGGTGGTGGCGTAGAGCCCGAACAGTTCGCCGGATTCGCCGTCCGGCGCGAGCCTCGCGAGGTAAGCGCGGGAGGAAGCTTGCGCCGGTCCCACGAAGAGGCACAGGAACAGTCCGAATACCCAGAAAGTGGTGCTGCCTGCCCAATGGGACCCGAAGAACACGTAGTCGCCGTTTCCAAGCACCAGGATCACTGTCCCGGCGACCAGGAGTCCCATGAGGGAAATGACGATGACGGCCTTCGGCCCGATCCTGTCGTCCAGGAATCCGCCGATCATGGCTCCAACGGCTGCCACCACATTGCCGAAAATCGCGAAGAAGATGACTTGCTTGAGCTCGAATCCAAAAGTCCCGGCAGCAATGACCCCGCCAAAGGTGAAAACCGCCGCCAGGCCGTCGCGGAAGATGGCGCTCGCGAGCAGGAAGTAGATGGTGTGCGGGCTGGTTCGATAGATGGCCTTGATCCGGCGGACCAGCAAACCGTAGGAGGCCAGGAACCCGAGCCGGGATTCCGCCTTCTTGACGGAGAGCTCCGGCACCGCGAAGAGGACCGGTAGCGCGAAGATGAAGAACCAGAGTGCGGAGAAGACAGCCACGAGCCTGATATTAAGGCTGTCTTGGGTGGAGGCTCCGAACCACTCAAAAGACGGCTGGACGAAAAGCTGCAGCACCACGAGCAGCGCGACAATTCCGCCCAGGTATCCCATTCCCCAGCCGAAGCCACTCACTTTGCCGATATTGGCGGGCGTGGAGATCTGGGCCAGCATGGCGTTGTAATTGACCCCGGCGAACTCGAAAAACACATTGCCGAGCGCAATCAACGAGACGCCCAGAAGCAGGAACTCGGGCTTGGGGAAAACGAAGAAACACGAGCCTGTGAGGACGGCCACGAGCGCGGTGTTGACCCCGAGCCACAGTTTCCGGCGGCCACCGGAATCGGAGCGTTGACCCGTGACCGGTGCCAGCAGGGCAATCGCGACGCCGGCAATCGCCAACGCGGCACCCAACGCCGCCGATGCGGAGTCTTCCCCGCCAAAGGCCTTGGATGTCAGATAGACGGTAAACACGAAGGTGGTCATCACGGCGTTAAAGGCCGCGGAACCCCAATCCCAGGATGCCCAGGCAAGAATCTGGCCCTTGTTCGACAGGGCGGGCCCTGAAGCAAGCTCGGATGCCGGGTGCGGGGCCTCAGGCGCAGTTGCCATGTTCATGGTTGATAAACTACCTGCACCGAACCCAACGTTTGACCGCCTGCTCCAACTTTTGACAATTCATTCCTGACTTTGCGGAGATTCCAGTGATCACAGTTCTTGCCGTGACCTTTGCAGCGGCAACTGTGGCGCCCTGGATCTTCCGGAAACTTCAGCGGAATGCCTTCTATGTCCTCGCGGCGGTTCCCACCATCGCTTTCATCTGGCTGATCCTGCAGTATGACCGGGTCTATCCCGGAAAAGGCGGGGACCCCAGCGGCGGCTTCATCGAAGAAATCCTCCCGTGGATTCCCAACCTCAAGCTTGAATTCGCCTTCCGCATGGACGTTTTGGCGTGGGTAATGTCATTGCTGGTGCTGGGTGTCGGCGCGTTGGTCCTGGTCTATTGCGCCCGGTACTTCAAGAACAAGGATGCGGGCCTTGGCGGGTTCGGAGCCCAACTACTTGCCTTCGCGGGTGCAATGTTCGGCCTGGTGACGGCGGACGACCTCCTGATGATGTTCATCTTCTGGGAACTCACCACTGTCCTGTCCTACCTCCTGATCGGCTACGCCCGCACCCGCCTCGCCGCCCGACGCTCGGCCTTGCAAGCCCTCATGGTCACCACCGCTGGCGGCCTGGCCATGCTCGTCGGCCTCATCATTCTGGGCCAGGCAGCCGGAACATACCGGATTTCGGCGATCATGACTCAAGCGGCCACCCTCGTCACGGGACCGGCCCAGGGGGCTGTTGCTGCCGCCGTCGTACTCATCCTGGTGGGCGCGATTACCAAATCGGCGCTTGTCCCCTTCCACTTCTGGCTCCCGGGCGCCATGGCCGCACCCACCCCTGTGAGCGCCTACCTGCACGCAGCGGCAATGGTGAAGGCCGGTATCTACATCGTGGCCCGCCTGGCTCCGGGATTCAGCGAGAGCCCCTACTGGTTGCCGCTGGTGCTCGGGCTCGGCCTTGCGACGATGCTGGTGGGCGGCTATCGGGCGCTCCGGCAGACCGACATCAAACTCATCCTCGCCTATGGAACCGTCAGTCAGCTCGGCTTCCTCACGATGGTGGTGGGCCTCGGCCGGCCCGACGCCGCACTGGCCGGCCTCGCGCTGTTGCTGGCGCACGGACTCTTCAAGGCCGCGTTGTTCCTGGTAGTGGGCATCATCGACCACCAATCCGGCACGCGCGATATCCGCAAACTCTCGGGTGTGTACAAGTCCTCGCGGGCGCTCGCCATTGTGGCGGGCATCGCCGCCGCGTCCATGGCCGGCATACCTCCGCTGGCGGGTTTCGTGGCCAAGGAATCCGTGTTGGAAACGTTCGTCCACTACGGCACTGATCACTCCGGTACTGGCCCTGATTCGCAACCGTGGGGGCTGGTCCTGCTAGTCGGCTTGGTGCTGGGGTCCATCCTCACGTTCGCTTACAGCGCCCGCTTCATGTGGGGTGCGTTCGCCACCAAACCGGGCGTGGACCGGACTCCGTTCAAAGCCATCCAGCCATCGTTCCTGGCGGCGCCGGCCATCCTGAGCTTCCTCACCATCGTGTACGGTCTGTGGCCGGATCCCGTTGACGGTTGGATCCAGCCGTATGCGGCGCTTTTTGTGGAACCCGCTGCCGGAACAAGCGCAACCGCAACAAACGCAGCCAGCGCCAGCCACCTCGCGCTGTGGCACGGACTGACGCCCGCCTTGGGACTGACCGCCCTGACGTTCGCGGCCGGCGTCGTGATGTTCTACGCCCGTAACCTCGTGTCCCGGGCGCAGGGCCGTGTCCCGGACTGGGTGGATGGCGATCGTGCCTACCAGCGCACCATCGGGGCCTTGGACGACGTCGCCGTGTGGGTCACCGGGCGCACGCAGCGCGGTTCCCTCTACTTCTACCTGGCGGTCATTCTCACGGTGGCTTTCGCCGTCCCGCTCACGGCACTTATCGTGGCCAACAAGCCGCTCCCGGGCGGTCTCTTCCTGATCGACCCGAATTCGCCGCTTCAGCTCATCGCCGCGGCAGGAATCGTTGTTGGCGCGCTGGCCGCAGTTCGCGCCAATAAGCGCTTCCTCGCCGTGCTGATGGTGTCCGTCACCGGCTACGGCATCGCGCTCATGTTCGCGTTGCAGGGAGCACCGGACCTCGCCTTGACGCAAATGCTGGTGGAGACCATCATCCTGGTGGCCTTCGTGCTGGCGATGCGAAGCCTCCCTCCGGAGCTCCGGGACCGCACCGGCGGCAAATACCGGGTGGTTCGCGTCATTATCGGCGTGGCGTTCGCGGTCACCATGATCTTCGTGGCGATCTACGCGATGGGCGCACGCATCGCCGAGCCTGTGTCGCTCTCCTTCCCCCGGCTGGCCTACGAGGGCGGCGGGGGACTCAATGTGGTCAACGTGACTTTGGTGGACATCCGGGCGTGGGACACGTTCGGTGAGATCTCGGTGCTGGCAATCGCCGCTACCGGCGTCGCGAGCTTGATCTTTGTCCGAAGCAGGGGGGAGCGCCTCAACAAGGCCTCCACGATTCCCGAGGGCACTGTGGGAAGGCGCGCCGCCGCCGGGGGCAGTTCGCGCGACGACGCCTCGCTGGCACTCGTCCGCAAGTTCGCGGGCAGCCTGACAGACCCCTGGCTCGTGGCCGGCCGAACCCTGGCACCCGAACGGCGTTCCATCATCTTCGAGGTGGTCACGCGGCTGATTTTCCACTCGATGATCGTTTTCTCCGTGTACCTGCTGCTGGCGGGACACAATCTTCCGGGAGGCGGCTTCGCCGGCGGACTCACTGCCGGGCTCGCCCTGACCATCCGATACTTGGCCGGCGGACGGTTCGAGCTGCGGGAAGCCGCACCGATCAGCGCCGGCATGCTGCTGGGAACGGGGCTTGCGACGGCGGCCGCGGCGGGCTTCGTGCCGTTGCTTCTGGGCGGTCAAGTGTTCCAAAGTGCCATCATCGAGTTCTGGCTGCCGCTATTCGGTGACATCAAGTTCGTGACCTCCACGATCTTCGACATCGGCGTGTACCTCGTTGTCGTAGGCCTTGCCCTGGACGTGCTGCGGAGCTTGGGTGCCGAGATCGACGAACACTTCGAAGAGACCGCCAGCGGAGACGCGGGGGGTTCAGGGGACGCCCGACCGGAAGCCCGTGCGGCTACTGCGACGGCGGCAAGCACTGCAGCGTCGGCAACCACCTCGCCCGGGAAAGGGACCCCATGAGCGTCAACTTGACCTTGTTGATCGTCATGGGAGTGCTCTACGCCTGTGGTATCTATTTGATCCTGGAACGCAGCCTGACCCGCGTCCTCCTGGGGCTCATGCTCCTGGCCAACGCCACCAACCTTTTGATCCTCGCGACGGGTGGCTATGCCGGACTTGCCCCGCTGTTCAACAAATCGACGGATCCGCGCGACTACAACGATCCTTTGCCGCAAGCGTTGATCCTGACGTCGATCGTGATTTCCTTCGCGGTGACGGCATTCATGCTTGGCATCATCTACCGGACCTGGGCGTTGGCACGCCAGGACGATATCCAGGACGATGCCGAAGACCGGCGCGTCGCGAAGACACCCAGCTTTGACGCCGAAGACGACTCGGTGGTTCCCGAGGAAACATCCGAATTCCCGGTCACGGCAGTCACCGAAGCTGCCAAGGAAGGAGGCCCCCTGTGAACATCGCCAGCCTGGCGCCGCTCGCCGTCGTACTTCCCATCCTCGGTGCCGCACTGACATTCGCCCTGAACAGGAACCCGCTGGCCCAACGCGCGGTCAGCATCGCTTTGTTGTCCCTTACCTTGCTCCTGGAATGCTGGCTCCTTGCCTCGGTATGGACTACAGGCACCGCGTCCGTCACTCTGGGCGGCTGGCAGCCGCCGTTTGGCGTGGTGATGGTGGTAGACCAGTTCTCCTCGCTCATGTTGGTGGTCTCCTCCGTCATCAGCCTCGCCGTGCTCGTCTATGCCACCGGCCAAGGCATGGCCGACGGCGACCGCGAGGCACCGGTCTCGATCTTCCACCCGACCTACCTGATCCTGGTGGCCGGCGTCTCCAATGCCTTCCTCACCGGTGACCTCTTCAACCTGTACGTCGGCTTCGAGATCTTGCTGACGGCGAGCTACGTGCTCATGACCTTGGGCGGCACCGGTCCGCGCATCCGCGCCGGGGTCACGTACGTGGTGGTTTCCGTCGTGTCCTCGGTGTTGTTCCTTATCGCCATCGCGATGATCTACGGGGCCACCGGGACCATCACCATGGCGGATCTCGCCATCAAGTTGGCCGAACTGGATCCGGGCACCAGGAACCTGCTTCACGTCATGCTGCTCGTGGCATTCGGCATCAAAGCCGCCGTGTTCCCGCTGTCCTTTTGGCTGCCGGACTCGTATCCGACGGCGCCAGCACCGGTCACAGCCGTGTTCGCCGGCTTGCTCACCAAAGTGGGTGTCTACGCCATGGTCCGGACGGAGACCCTCCTCTTCCCGGGCGATACTTTGAATACCCCGTTGATGGTGGTTGCACTCCTCACCATGTTGGTGGGCATTCTCGGTGCCATAGCCCAGAGCGACATCAAACGATTACTCTCCTTCACCCTGGTCAGCCACATCGGCTACATGGTGTTTGGGCTGGCCATGTCTTCCGTTGCCGGGCTTGCTGCCGCCGTCTTCTACGTGGCCCACCACATCACGGTCCAAACGAGCTTGTTCCTGGTGACTGGCTTGATTGAGCGCCGCGGTGGGAGCTCCTCCGTGGACAGGCTCGGTGGGCTCGCAAAGCTGTCTCCGCTCCTCGCGCTCTTGTTCTTCATTCCGGCCATGAACCTCGCAGGAATCCCGCCCTTCTCAGGGTTCTTGGGGAAGCTCGGACTCCTCCAGGCAGGCATTGCCCTGGGGACGCCACTGGCCATTACCTTGGTGGTGGGCGGCGTGGTCACGAGTCTCTTGACGTTGCTGGCAATTGCGCGCGTCTGGAACCGCGCCTTCTGGCGGAAACCGGAGGATGCGGATTACCCTGCCGCCGTCCTGAAAGACACGGCGGCCGTCGGGCTGCTTCCGCGGACCATGGTGGGGCCAACCGCCGCGCTCGTGGTCTTTGGCGTGGCGCTGACAGTCTTCGCCGGTCCGCTGTTCCAATTGGCCGGAAACTCCGCGGAACAGATGCTGGACCGTACCGCGTACATCCATTCCGTGCTCGGCGGGAATGCCAAAGTTCCAGGAATCGCGGCACCGCAGGGTGACGCACCCACCGGGGCCGTACCGCAGGGAGGTGGCAAGTGAGCCGCAAGCGGATTTCGTTCCGCACCGAGTTGCCCCTGCTGGTCTGGCTGGTGGTCGTTTGGGGTGCGCTTTGGCGGGACTTCAGCCCCGGCAACCTGGTGTTCGGTGCGCTGATCGCGGTGGTGGTAGCCAGGGTCTTCTACTTGCCTCCAGTGGAGCTCAGCGGACGATTCAACGTGCTGCGGGCCATTCCTTTCGCCGTCGTGTTCCTTGGCAAAGTGGTGGCCGCGAGTTTCCAGGTCATGTACTTGGCGGCCTTCCGGGGCCCCTCGGTAACCAACGCCGTCGTCGCGGTTCCCCTGCGTAGCCACTCCGACCTCATGGTGACCGCAACAGGGCACGTGATTTCGCTGATTCCGGGTTCCCTGGTGGTGGAGGTGGACCGCTCGACGTCCACGCTCTATATCCACGGGCTCAATGTCCGCAACGATGTGGACACCGCCAAGCTGCGCAAGGAAGTCCAGGACACGGAGGCCTCGTTGATCCGGATCATGGGTACCCGCACGGAATTGGACGCACTCCAGGCCGAAGGCTGGCCTGCAACGAGGGGAGCCGGCTCATGAAAGACATCGTGCTGATCGTCACGGCGGTGATTCTTAGCCTCGCGGCGGCAGGCGCGATCTACAGGATCGCCGTCGGGCCTTCATTGCTGGACCGGGTGCTCGCCTCAGACGTGCTGCTCGCCATACTGGGTGCCGCGCTGGCCATCGACATGGCCGTCAACAGGCACCTCAACAACCTCGTGCTGCTCGTCGCGCTGACGCTGATCGGGTTCATCGGATCGGTGACGGTGGCCCGCTTCGTGGCCGACCGGAGGGGACAAGTCAATGACTCCTAACGCCACCGGAGCGGACGCCGTCATCGATGCCGTCACCGCGGTACTGCTGATTGTTGGTGCCCTGATGTCATTGGGCGCGGCAATTGGACTGTTGCGGTTCCCGGACCTCATGAGCCGCATGCATGCAGCTACCAAGCCCCAAGTGCTGGGGCTGTTCCTTGTCTTGGCGGCCATGGGGCTGCAGATGCGCGAATGGTGGGTTTGGCCGGTCCTCGCGGTCGCTTGGATTTTCCAACTGCTGACTGTGCCCGTGTCCGCACACATGGTGGGCCGGGCAGGGTACCGGACCAAGCACCTCCACCCCGAGCTTCTCAGCACAGACGAACTCGAGGCCGTGGTGCTGCGGGCTGCCGGTCAACGGGCGGCGGAGAAAGCTCAAGAAGCGGGCTCGGCAATGCCCCACGCTGGGAACGCCCGCAACGGCGGGAGCGCAGGTCCTAACGGCGTCAACGGCGGGCCGTCAGCCTAGACGATGTCCTGCGTCTTCGAGAAGCGGGAGATGGCGCGCTGGGTGCTCCGGCCGGCGAGAACCTGGATGACGGCACTGACAGTTGCCGAAATCAGGGCGAAGGTCAGCGCTGAGCGGAGGCTCGTCTCCATGTCGTCGTGTCCCTTGGGCGGCTTGTTGCCCGTGGTTTTTTCCCACAGCGCGTTGACGAGCTTGGTGCCGACAAAGCCTGCGCCGATGCTCACGCCGGTGCCGAGCAGTTTGATGAGGAGGTTCATTCCGGGACTCCTTGCGGGTGGAAACAGGACCGTCCCCAGCCTAACCCCACTTCAGGGCAGTTCCGGAGCAACGGATGGGGCTTGGCGCCTCAGCCGGAAGAACTCCTGCAAGGCTCCCGGCTTTGGACGCACGGGAACAATGTCACGGTCTTCGGCCAGCACCGCTTCCACCGTGCCGAGGGCGAGGAGCTCATCCAGTAGCGCCAGCGTGGGTGGCATGAGCTTGAGCGTTCCGGCGGCTTCGGCATCCAGGATTCCGCGGACCGGCATCCACAAGGACGATGACGCTTCCGTGGTCTGGTGCCTTGGCTCGGCTCCGGAAACCGGGCAAGCAAGGTAGAAGTACGTGTCGAAGCGCTTGGGCTGGTCCGGCGGAGTGACCCAGTTGGCCCATGGGCGGAGGGTGGCGGCGTCGAGCTTCAGCCCGGCCTCTTCGAACACCTCACGCTGCGCGGCCGCCAGTACCCGGCCCGCGTTGAACCGGGCGGAGGAAGGCTCGACGGCGATGCTGCTCCGGTGCCATGCGGCGGCGTGGCGCTCGACGACGTCGTCCGTGAAGTCCCAGCCGGAGCTGTCCGCCTGGTCCACTCGTCCGCCCGGGAAGACGACCATTCCGGCAGCGAAATCCATCGTGGACACCCGGTGCTGGACGAACACCTCCAAAGCCTGCGCCGCGTCTCCAGAGCGCCCAGGAACTGCGGCATCCCGGAGCAGGATCACGCTCGCGGCGAGCCTCGGTTCGGCCACTGTGGTGCTGTTCGCTTCGCCCATGCCTGCCAAGACCGCTCCTTTGCCCGCTTGCTGTGTCACATTCTGCTGGATCATTCTCCCAGTTTCTGTGGCCGCCCGCGCCATTCCGGGCCGGACTGCGCTCGCCCGGCAAATGATCCAGGGGAATCCGTCGGAACGCTTTTTGCCGCCGCGCCCGCAACCCCTCCAAGGTGTAAACTGAACCACGCCCAAAAGGGTGGATTGATAACGACAGGGGAGCGCCGCCGTCGGGCTCGCAGCAATGCGGCACGGAGGACGGGCGCTGAGAGTGCGGACAGCCGCAGACCCTCGAACCTGATCCGGCTAGTACCGGCGCAAGGGAGTCGAGTTCTCATAGTGTCCGGAACCGGCGCGGCGGAGGCCGCTCGCAGGCAACCGGGGAACACTTTCCCCTCCTGTTCCTCAGGAGGACAAAATGACTGGTATTTCTGCAAGGCCGGGCCTCACCAAGCCTGGTTACAACTGGCGCGTCGTGGACATTGTTGTGGCGGCACTGATCTCGATCGCCGGTGGCGTGATCTTCTGGGCATGGGACCAGATGGCTCTGGTCGCCACGCCTATGTCCGCCGGCTACCCGCCCCTGAGCGGCCTGATCGCCGGCGGCTGGATGATTCCGGCAGTCTTGGGCATGCTCATCGTCCGCAAGCCCGGTGCGGCAATTTTCTGCGAAACAGTGGCCGCCACGAGTGAGCTCATCATGGGTTCGCAGTACGGCACCACGGTGCTGATCTCGGGCCTGCTCCAGGGCCTCGGTGCGGAACTCATCTTCCTGGCCTTCATGTACAAGAAGTTCAACCTGCCTGTGTCCCTGCTGGCCGGTGCCGGTGCGGGCCTGTTCTGCGGTCTGAACGACTCCTTCCTGCCGTGGGGCTGGAACATCGCCTACGAACCGGTCGACAAGCTCGCGTACATCGTGTTTTGCACGATCTCCGGGGCCGTCATTGCCGGTGCCCTGTCCTGGATCGCTACCCGCGGCCTGGCCAAGACTGGTGTGCTGAGCGCGTTCGCGTCCCGCAAGGCCGCTTCGGAGCCCGTCTTTTCCTGATGCCCAGTCCTGATTCCGGCACCTCTGCCGTGGTGCGACCCGCCGCCATTTCCGCGCAAGGCTGGGGCTGGCGGCACGCCGGCCGCACCACGCAGGCCATCCACGCCCTCGACCTGGACATCCGTCCCGGCGAGCGTGTTCTGCTGCTTGGCCCCTCGGGCGCAGGCAAGTCGACCCTCCTGCATGCCCTGGCTGGCGTGTTGGGCGAGGAAGGGGACGACGCCGACGAGACCGGTTCGTTGCTCGTGGATGGTGTTTCGCCGAAGGCCCAGCGGGGCCGTGCCGGACTCATGCAACAGGACCCCGAAACCCAGGTGGTGCTTTCCCGGCTGGGCGACGACGTCGCGTTCGGCGCCGAAAACCTTTGCGTGCCGCGGGAAGAAATCTGGAAGCGGGTCCATGAAGCGCTCGACGACGTCGGGCTGCGGCGTAGTGCCGGTGGCAGTGCGAGCGGCAACTTTGCGCTCGACCACCCGACGTCGGCCCTCTCGGGCGGGCAGAAACAACGCCTTGCGCTGGCCGGCATCCTCGCGATGCGGCCCGGCTTGATCCTCCTGGACGAACCGACCGCCAACCTGGACCCGGCCGGAGTGTTGGAGGTCCGCGATGCCGTGGGCCGCTGCCTGGACAAGACGGGCGCCACCTTGGTGGTGGTGGAGCACCGGGTTTCGGTCTGGAAAGACCTTGTGGACCGGATCGTGGTGCTCCAGCCGGGCAGTTCCTCCTCCACGGGAGTCTCGACGCCGGCGGTGCTCCTGGACGGCGATCCGGACACCGTTCTGGCGCAAGCAAGGGACATGCTCACTGCTGCGGGCGTTTGGGTGCCCGGGTACGTGCCGGCCACCCGGCCACGTTCGGGAACAGGCGCCGGAACGGCGGCCGGCTCCGGGGCGGGGAACGGGGCGTGGAGCTCCGCGGCGAGGAACGCGGGAGAGCTACTGCTCGCCACCCAGGAGCTCGCGGTGTCCCGCGAGCGGTCACGACGCCGGGGGTTCAAAACCATCCCGCCCCTTCCCGTGCAGGCCGGACTCAACGCCGAAGTGTTCGCCGGGCGAGCGCTGACCATCACTGGCCCCAACGGCGCGGGAAAATCGACGTTCGCTTTGACTCTTGCGGGGCTGTTGGCGCCGGTGTCCGGGGCGGTGACTGCCGCCGTCGGGCTCAGCGACGGTGCCGGCACTGACCCGTTCAAGTGGAAGGCCCAGCAGCTGATCTCCCGCATCGGGACCGTGTTCCAGGAGCCCGAGCACCAGTTCGTCACCGGCCGGGTGCTCGACGAGCTCATGTTCGGCCCCAAGCACCTTGGCCATGGCGAGGAGCGCGTGGACGAGTTGCTGGAGCGGCTGCGCCTGAGGCATCTCGTGGACGCCAATCCGTACACGCTCTCCGGCGGCGAAAAGCGCCGGCTATCGGTGGCCACCGTGCTTGCCGCGCATCCCCGCGTCCTGGTGCTGGACGAACCTACTTTTGGCCAGGACGCGAACACGTGGGCTGAGCTTGCGTCGTTCCTGTCGGAACTGCTCGACGCCGGCACATCCGTGGTTTCCGTGACCCACGACCAGGAATTCAGCTCCGTCCTGGGCGGCGCCGAGATGCGGCTCGAGCCTGCATTCCAAGGCGGCGCCCGGCAGGAAGCGGGTGCGGCATGAGGGACGCACTGACCCTGCGCGGCAACAATGCCCTCCTGACACGCGCGAATCCGCTGGCCAAGTTCGTGTCGGTCTTCCTGATCACCCTGGTGTTGGCGTTGTCCATCGACTTGGTGTCAGCCTCGACCGCGCTCCTCGGCGAACTGGCGTTGTTCCCCCTCGCGGGGCTCACCGTGCGCTTGCTCTGGCAGCGCGGCTGGCCCTTGATTATCGCGGCCGCGCTCGGAGGTTGGAGCACCGCGATCCTGTCGGCGGACAGCGGAAGGATACTGCTCGACGTCGGGATCTGGTCTATCAGCGAAGGCTCACTTCAGCTGGGACTCGGCTTCATGCTGCGTGGCCTGGCCATCGCGCTGCCAGCCATCCTCCTCATGAGCTGCACCGATCCGACCGACCTTGCCGATGCCTTGGCGCAGAAGGCGAAACTGCCGCACCGTTTTGTCTTGGGCACCTTGGCTGCGCTGCGGCTCGTCGGGCTCATGGCGGAGGAATGGCAGACCATCGGCATGGCACGGCGCGCGCGGGGTGTCGGCTCGCACGGGAGCCCGCCGCAACGGTTCAAGGCCATGCTCGGCCAAAGCTTCGGGCTGTTGGTCCAGGCGATCCGTCGGGCGTCCCGCTTGGCCGTGACCATGGAGGCGCGGGGCTTCGGCGGCGGACGGCGGACCTGGGCACGCGAATCCACCTACAGCCGCCTGGACGTCTGGGTTCTCGCTGGCGGGCTGGTCATTGCGGCCGCAGCCGTGCTCGCGGCCCAATGGGCAGGGACGTGGCACTTCGTCTGGCTGAAGCAGCCCAACTGACTCGCATTTGTTGTCGTTTTGGGGCCTCATAACGACAACTACTGCGAGTTACTTGGGTGGACGAGTGGCTGGCTTCTGGTGGCCGCGAGCAAACGCAACACGCAGGCTTTGGACCACGCATATCGCACGAGACGACTATTCTCCAGCATAATCGGCGTGTTGTGTCACAAAACCTCCAGTCCGTAGACCATCCGTGATATTTATTAGTCATGACGCAACCGACTGCCGAACATGTAGGTCTCCTTCTTCGCGACGCCCGTGGCGAAAAGGGCTGGACACAGGGACAGCTCGCTTCGGAACTGGGTACCAGCCAAAGTGCCATTGCCCGTATGGAGCAGGGCAAGCAGAACCTCAGCCTACGCATGATCGAGCGCCTTGAGTCGATCTTCGGGCGAACTATCGTCAAGGTCGGCAAACGGCAGATGACCCACCTGCGTGTGGAGGGCGGACGCACGCTCTCCGGCTCGGTGGACGTCAACAGCAGCAAGAATGCCGGCGTCGCCCTGCTCTGCGCGAGCCTCATCAATCGCGGCACCACCACTTTGCGCCGGCTTGCCCGGATCGAAGAAGTCAACCGGATCGTCGAGGTCTTGACCTCCATCGGTGTCGAGTGCACCTGGCTGAACGGCAACGATCTGCGCATCCGCCGCCCGGAGACCCTTGACCTCGCCTCCATGGACGTGGAGGCCGCACGCCGCACCCGCAGCGTCATCATGCTGCTCGGCCCCCTCCTCGATGAGGCAGCCTCATATCAACTGCCCTACGCCGGCGGTTGCGATCTCGGGACTCGAACCGTGGAACCGCACATGCAGGCGTTGCGGCAGTTCGGGCTCTCGGTGGAGGCCAAGGCCGGCTTCTATTCGGTACAGGCCCCACCTGCCGACGGCGACCACCGCACCTTCGTGCTCACGGAGCGCGGCGACACCGTGACCGAGAACGCCATCATGGCCGCCGCACACCGCAGCGGTACCACGGTGATCCGCAATGCCAGCCCCAATTACATGGTGCAGGACCTCTGTTTCTACCTGCAGAGGCTCGGCGTGGTGATCGACGGCATCGGGACAACCACCCTGAAGATCACGGGCCGCCCGGCGATCGACGTCGACATTGAATACTTCCCTTCGGAAGACCCGATCGAAGCCATGAGCCTGATCACCGCGGGCATCGTGACCAACTCGGAGGTCACCATCTGCCGGGTCCCCATCGAGTTCATGGAGATTGAACTTGCCACGCTTGAGCAGATGGGCCAGCAGCTCGACATCTCCGGCGAATACTTTGCGCGCAACGGACGGACTCGCTTGGTGGATGTCACCACCAAGCCATCACGCTTGCGTGCGCCTGAGGACAAGATCCATCCGATGCCGTTCCCAGGGCTGAACATCGACAACTTGCCGTTCTTCGCGGTCATCGCAGGCAATGCCGAGGGACAGACCATGATCCACGACTGGGTCTACGAGAACCGTGCGATCTACTTGACCGAGCTCAACAAGCTCGGTGCCCAGGTTCAACTGCTCGATCCGCACCGCATCTATGTCAATGGTCCGACCAAATGGCGCGGCGCGGAAGTCGGATGCCCCCCGGCACTCCGACCCGCAGCTTGCCTGCTGTTGGCCATGCTGGCGGCCCGCGGCACGTCCGAGTTACGCAACATCTATGTGATTGAGCGCGGATACGAGGACCTGGCCGAGCGGCTCAACACTATTGGTGCCAAGATCGAGTACTTCCAGGACTGACGCGCGTCGGATTCTGCACGATTCGGACTTCCAGCAGAATCATTCGGGCGTGCCGCAAAATCCCGATCTGTCTCCGCAAGGCCGCCATGGCGCACAATGGATCCGTGCGCACTTTTGGTGTGGAAGAGGAATTGCTGATCGTCGATCCCGTGACCGGCGAGCCGCTCGCCCTTGCCGACGCGCTCCTCTCGGGCCCCGCCCAGGACGGCCCCGAAGGCCGCGATGGCTCCGGCCACCATGACCCACCCCACGACGGCCCCGCGCTCGACGGCAACGGCAGCCCCGAAATCGGGCCTGCCCTTGAGGAGATCGACGGTCCCGATACCGGCCTAAGCCACGAGCTCAAGCTTGAGCAGATCGAAACCCAGACCCGGCCATGCCGCAGCTACGCGGAGCTCTTGCACCAGATCCGCAGGGCCCGGGGCCTCGCGAGCCACGCCGCACGGCGCCACGGCGCAAGGATCGCCGCGTTGGCCACATCGCCCGTGGACGCCGCGTTGCACACCACTCCGGATCCCCGGTACGCCATCATGCTCGAACGCTTCGGCATCACCGCACACGAACAGCTCACCTGCGGATTCCACGTGCACACCTCGATCGAGTCCCCCGAGGAAGGTGTGATGGTCCTGGACCGCATCCGGGACAAGCTCGCCGTCTTCACCGCGATCAGCGCCAATTCACCCTACTGGCGGGGGCTGGCCACCGGTTTTGAGAGCTACCGGACGCAGGCATGGAACCGCTGGCCGTCCTCGGGGCCGTCGGCCATCTTCGGTTCCTTGGCTGCTTACCGGAGGGTTGTCAGGAGGCTCATCGAAACGGGAGTGTTGCTCGACGAGGGGATGGTTTACTTCGACGCCAGGCTCTCCCGGCACGTTCCCACAGTGGAGGTCCGGGTGGCCGATGTCTGCCTACGGGCCGAGGATGCGGCGCTCCTCGCAGTGCTCGTCAGGGCCTTGGTCGAGACTTCTGTTCGTGAGTACCATGCCGGAATAGAGCCGGCGGCCGTACCCACGGCGCTTTTGCGGATGGCGTCCTGGCAGGCAAGCAACTTTGGACTACGCACCGAGCTGCTGGACTTCGGAACGTTCCGCCCGGAGCCCGCCGCGGACGTCGTCTGGTCGTTGGTGGAGTATCTGGAACCTGTGCTGGCCGAGCAGGGTGAATTCGACCTGGTCCAAACCGGAGTGGCAGCGATCCTGGGCCGTGGCAACGGCGCCATCGAACAGCGTGGTGTCGCTGAGCGCTGGAGCGAGAGCAACGGGGGCGCGCCCGACGCCGCCGGGCTGGCCGCCGTCGTCGAGCACGCTGTTCAGATCACGATGCGCTCAGAGCGGGACGAGAGCGACACCAAGCCGCAACCCGTCCTCACTTGGGTGCGCCAGGACTGGCGCGAAGCGCCGGGCTAACCCGGCGCCCGGCTAGACCTGCTTGAGGGCCCGCTCCAGGTCCCCGATGAGGTCGTCCACATCCTCCAGGCCCACCGAAAGCCGCACGACGCCGTCGCTCAGGCCAATGGCCGCGCGGCCTTCCGGACCCATGGCGCGGTGCGTGGTGGTGGCGGGGTGGGTAATAAGGGACTTCGAATCGCCCAGGTTGTTCGAGATGTCGATGACGGCGAGCCCGTCCAGCAGCGCGAAGGCGGCCTCTTTTGCCGATCGCCCGGCAGAGGGGAGCAGCTCCAAGGTGAGCACGGTTCCGCCGGCCTTCATTTGCTTCGCGGCGAGCTCGAACTGCGGGTGCGACTTCAGGAGCGGGTACTTGACCCAGCTGATGGCCGGCTGTTCCTCAAGCCATTCGGCGATCCGCAACGCAGATGCCGAGGAGTGATTGACGCGCAGCGCCATCGTCTCCAGGCCCTTGGTCAGGACCCAGGCGTTGAACGCGGAAAGCGACGGCCCGGTGTGCCGCATGAGCTGCTTGACGGGACCGTCGATGAATTCCTTGGTGCCCAGGATTGCTCCGCCAAGGACCCGGCCCTGGCCGTCGATGTGCTTGGTGCCCGAGTAGACAATCACGTCTGCGCCGAGCTCGCCGCAGCGCTGCAGCAAGGGGGTGGCGAAGACGTTGTCGACGACGACGGTAGCGCCGGCTGCGTGGGCCAGCTCGCTCACCGCGGCGATGTCCACGATTTCCTGCATCGGGTTCGACGGCGACTCGAAGAACACTGCGGTTGTCGGCTCGGACAGGGCAGCACGCCACTGGTCCAGGTCAGGCCCGTCGACGAAGACGGTCTCGACACCCCAGCGCGGCAGGATCTCGTTGAGGATGACGAAGCAGGAACCGAAGAGCGAGCGGGCGGCAACCACGCGGTCACCGGCAGCCAGCAACGCACCGAGGGCGGTGAAGACTGCGGACATGCCCGACGCCGTCGCGAAGCACGCTTCGGTGCCTTCGAGCAGGCGGAGGCGCTCCTGGAAGGTGGCTACGGAGGGGTTGCCGTAGCGGGAGTAGACGAAGCGCTCGTCCTCGCCCGTGAACGCGCGCTCTGCAGCTGCGGCGGATTCGTAGACGAAGCCGGAGTTCAGGAAGACGGCCTCGGACGTTTCCTGGAAGTTGGTGCGGTCAAGGCCGCCGCGGACTGCCTGGGTGTCAGGGCCCCAGCCGGCGGCGTCAGGATTGAAAGTCACTTAGATGTTCCCCAGGTTCGTTGGAAGTCCGCGGTTTTTCCAGCCGTTCACGGTTCGCTCGCCGTAGCGGTCCGGTTCGCCCTCAAAGCCCTCAAGGACGTTGTAGGCGGTGTAGCCGGCCTGCGTTGCGGCGATCGCAGCGGCGATGGAACGCTGGCCGGAGCGGCAGAGGAAGACCAATTCGGTGCCGTCCGCTTCGGGAGCCTGCTGCTTCAGATCGTCGATGAAGCGTGAGTTGGGGATCCCGCCGGCCAGGTTCCACTGGATGAACAAGGGATCGTTCTCGGTGGCTTTGGTGTCCGGGATCCCGATGTGTGCCCACTCGCCTTCCGTTCGGACGTCCACCAGGATGGCGCCTTGTTCCAGCTTGGCCCAGGCGTCGTGCGGGCTGAGGTCGCCTGCATAGCTCATGCGTGGCCCTCGCCGTCGAACTCTTCATCAAGCTGGTCTACTGCATTGGCAACTGCGGCATCCGCGCTCGCGATCGCCGCGGGCAGGACGACAGCCTGGGCCACGATCACGTCGGTGCCGTTGAAGGTCGCGGCCGGACTGCCGTGCAACACATATCCCTCTGCGAGGGCGGTGGAAATCCGCTCGCAGAATTCCTTGGTGTCAGGGCCCGTGACGAGACGGTAGGAGAGTTTTTCTTCGGTGGGTTCAGGCATTGGTGCTCCTCAGTCACGCTTGCAGTTCGAAAGTGTCGATACGCCGAGTAGTCACCTGAGGCACCCCGCCGGAGAGAGGGTTGCCGACCAGCAAGTCAGGGCTTCGCGCTGGTACTCATTACTCAAGAAGAAAAATAACATCCACGACGGCGCCCTGCAGCACCGGCCGTCGTCATGTTCCGTAACCGGACGGCTGTGGATGGTGGGCCCACGCTGGCGAGGGCCCCGGGCTGAGCTTGCGAAGACTGGGAGCCAGTGGGTGGGCCCACGCTGGCGAGGGCCCCGGGCTGAGCTTGCGAAGACTGGGAGCCAGTGGGGATTAGGATTCGGTTTCATCGGGCAGCGGTTCCAGGCTCGCCTGGATCCGGGGTGGGAGGGCGTCGAGCCGTGACCCTACCCCTGTGGGGGAGTGATGAAAAGTGGAACCTTGATGCTTCCGGATTTCCAGCAACTCGTGGACGGATATCCCGGTGGCCGTGGCGAGTGCATGCAGCGAGAGGCTGTTGTGATGAGCCAAGGCAAAAACAACACCCGACAGGGCTTCGAAACCTTCGGTCTCGTAGATTTCCTTCACCAAGTTGGACATGCCATTCGCATCATCGATTGATCCCGCTGACGCACCAGTCGCCATGGCCGTCAGCGACCATGCAGCAGAGTCGGGGCTGATGTAGATGCTCATGTCGATACCCTACGGACTCAGGCCCGCTTGGGGAATGGGCGATACGTTTATCTTTATGGCAGCACTCACCGATCTTGACCGCCAGCTCCTCTCTGCCCTGAGGGAGGACGGCAGGGCGTCCGTGGCCAGCCTCGCGCGCACGTTGGGCGTCGCCAGGGCCACTGTGAATAGCCGGCTCGAGCGTCTTGTCTCCTCCGGAACCATCGTTGGTTTTACCGCGAGGGTGCGCGACGAGGTCGATCCACTTGCGATTCGGGCTATTGCGCTCATTGCAGTGGAGGGAAGGTCTGCCGACAAGGTTATTCGCCAGCTCCGGGGACTTCCCGAGATTTGGGCGCTGCACACCACGAACGGCGGATGGGACCTCGTGGCGGAGCTACGCACGGAAAGCCTCAGCGATTTTGACCAGGTGCTGGGCAGGATCCGCGGCATCGAGGGGATCGTCAATAGTGAGACGAGTCTTTTGCTCAGCTCAGTCCTGCGATAACCGCTCACGTGACGTCGGCAGGCCACTTAAGCATTAAGTGCAATAACGGTCGTCATTTTGTACAGATTTTCAATGAAAAGTACGTACTTTGGCAATTGTGGATGCATATCGCCGCTCCGTAGCCTCGTAGCAACAGTGCTTATGAGGGAAAGGAGCGCACATGACGCGCTTTGTCGATGTCCGCAATATGGTTCGCTGGACGGCCGGGCGGGGCCCGGAGGCCATCATCTCGGAGATGATCCAGTACTTGGAGGACGACTTCCAGCGGTGGGAATCTTTTGACAAGACTCCGCGGGTGGCAAGTCACACGCCATTTGGCGTCATCGAGCTGATGCCCACCAGCGACCACGAAACATACGGCTTCAAGTATGTAAATGGACACCCTTCGAATCCCGCGCGCGGCTTCCAGACCGTGACAGCTTTCGGTGTGCTGTCCGACGTCCATAACGGCTACCCGACGTTCCTTGCGGAGATGACTGTGCTGACAGCGCTGCGGACGGCGGCCACGTCCGGAATGGTCGCGAAGAAACTCGCGCGCCCCGACGCCCGGATCATGGGGATGATCGGAACCGGAACCCAATCGGAGTTTCAGGCGCTGGCCTTCCGGGCGGCCCTGGGTATCAACACGGTCAGGATCTGGGACACGGATCCGGCTGCGATGGAAAAGTTCGTCCGGAACATGGCTCCCCTCGGCTTCGACATCACCATCGCAGCTTCGGCGGCGCACGCAGTTGAGGGCGCCGACGTCATCACCACATGCACGGCGGACAAGGCCAATGCCACGATCCTGACAGCAGACCAGGTTTCGCCCGGTGTTCACATCAACGCGATCGGAGGCGATTGCCCAGGGAAGACCGAACTCGACGCTGCCATCCTGGAACTCGGTGACGTCTTTGTGGAATACGATCCCCAGACGAGGATTGAAGGCGAGATCCAGCAAATGTCCGCCGATTTTCCCGTCACCGAATTCTGGCAGGTCCTGGGCGGGCACGCGCCGGGCCGGATCTCCAAGGACCAGATCACGATATTCGATTCCGTGGGCTTCGCGGTCGAGGACTTTTCCGCCTTGCGGTATCTCCGCGATGCCGTTGACGGCTCGGAGTTCTTCGAAGAGATCGACCTCGTCGCCAACCCCGATGACCCCAAGGACCTCTTCGGCCTGGTGCGGGCACTGTCTCCGATCGGATCCTGAGAAGCCCAACTCACTCGCATTTGTTGTCGTTTTGGGCGCTCAGAACGACAACAACTGCTAGTCACTTGGGGGAGAAGCCTGGTGCGCCGGCCCCAGAACCGGCGCACCAGACGTTTTATCCGGGCATTCCTCCTAGCCTCGTCGCCAACCGGCTATACCGCCGCCAGGCGCAGGATCAGCTCGGCATGCCCAGGGAACCTCAAAACGAGCGACTCGATGTCCCGAGCCGTTGGTTTCGTGGAGTCCGATCTCTCGTATCCCGGTGAGAGGCTGCAGCTGACCAAGGCGAACCCCGGTCCGGCCAACTCGGCACCGAACCAGGTGGAGTTGGGGGCAACTCCTTGCAAGGTCTCGCCTGCTTCCGGGTCCGGACCCAACAAGGCCTCGGTATACCCAAAGTCCTGATAGCCCAGCTCCCGGGAGAAGACATGCAGCCTGATTGGTGTCCCCAAATGGAAGAACCACAGTTCGTCCTGCTTGAGGGCGTGCAACTGGAGGACCTCCCCCGCCTCCAGCAGGTACCAGTTGGAGCTGTAGAGCGGATGGTCGACGCCGAAGCGCGGAGGCAGCGCCGAACCGGCGATATCCTCGTTGCTCACGAGCGCGGGCGCGAACCAGCCGCCCACGCTAGCGGGGGACATGTCCAGCTGTTTGATCCAGTCCTCGGCGAATCCACTCATGTGACCGGATACTTCAGCGAGAAGCAGACGGTAATCCCGATGATGTCCTTGCTGCCCAGGGCACGCAGCAACCCTTTTTGGGTCACGATGTCCACATTCACCATGCCGCCCTCCTTGCTGGAGACGGCGATGGTTTCGTGAAAGTTGAGCAGCGGCTTTCCGCTCGCCATCACTTCCTTGTCGTGGGCAACGTGTTCCGCGCGCGAGTCTTGGTGCCCGATCAGCTCCGACTTGCTCATGCCCACCAGGTCCGCGAAGTTCTGGTTGACCCACAGAAAGACCGAATTCGCGTCCTTCACCACCCAGTACACGCCGTCCTGCCGGTCCAGCACATCGGCGACGCTCATGGGCGGAACTGTGGGAAGGAGCGCCGGGTCCAACGCCGGGGCGACAGTCATGGCGCAGCCGCCGTTCCGCCGTCGGCCTCTAGTCTTTCGGCGAGGTCTTGCGCCAAGGCCACCATTGTCATGGTGGGGTTCCAGGAACCGCCGGTGGGCCAGAGGCTTCCGCCGGTGACGAAGACGTTCCGCACACCGTTGAGGCGGTAGTCGGTCCCGACGACGGCGTCCTCCTCTTCGCCGATCGGCAGGCTTGAGCTTTCGTGGACCAAGCCCGGCACACGGCGCTCCGGGATGGCGGGACGCTCGGCACCCCAGGTTCCGGCGTCGGGATCTCCGTGCCAGTATTCGACGCGCTCCGCACCTGCGGGGGACAGGACCCGCTCCAGCATCTGGAAGGTTCCCTCGTCCATGGTGTCCCACGTGTCGTCGTCGGTGGAGTTGGCCAACACCTGCAAGGTGACGTTGCAGGTGGGGTCCCCGCCGCCGGAGAGCCGCAAATGGTTCTCCGGGTTGCTTTTGTCCAGTTCGCCGAGGACGGCACAGACGAACACCAAATAGTCCTCCGAGGACCGCAGCTGGGCGAGCGAAGCCGTGGCGACGACGTCGGGAGCGTAGCGTTCGGATTTCTGGGCGTTCTTGTCCGGGCAACGGTCGGAGAGGACCGAAAGCTGCACGTGGTACTGCATTCCGGCCCGACTCTTGCCCGCCAAATAGATGGCCGCCAGTTCCAACTCGCCGAGTTGTTCGCTGAAATCAAAATCCTCGCGGGGAACCCGGGCCACCACCGAGGTGATGAAGTGGGCGCTGAAGTGCCCACCGGCGCCCTGGACCTGCGGGAAGGAATTCAGGACCAGGGTTGCCGGCGGAAGAGTGCCCATGGCCAAGACCAGATTGGCGTTGCCGACGTTCACCACGCCGCGGTTGGTGTTCAACGCCGTAGCCCGTCCGTCCTGCTGGAGCACGCTCAACACGGTGCAGTCCGTGACCATGCGAAGAGCGGCGCCCTTGCCTTGGGCCTCAAGTGCCGCTTGCTTGTCCGTCAGTTCAAGGAGGACTGCCGGCGTCGAGAACTTCGCGAAGTCCACGCCCGACGTCGCGCCGGTCGCCGCAGCGAGCGGGGCCGGCATGCTGCGGGTGGCGGAATCGATCTTGTGAAGGCCCGCCTCAAGCCTTTCCTGGAGGGCTTTCTGCATGATTCCGTAGACGGGCCGGGTGTCGTTGATCAGATCGACGACGGCGGCCGACCGACCGGCGTCGATTTGGTCCGCCGAAACCACGTTGAGCAGGTCTTCCGCGGACGTGAAGTGCGACTTGGCGGCGTCCATCACTGCCCGCGGCCAGCCCCGCATTTCATCTTCCTCGGGGCGGGGGCACCATGCGCTCCACATGATGCTGCGTCCGCCGTAGAAAGGGACCATGCCGTGCTGCCAGGAAATCTTGCCTGGCGGCTGGGTGGCCGTGGCGGCCGCCAAGGTCCACGGGAAGGTCTCCGAGAGGCCCCCCAGGGTCTCCTTGTAAGGCAGCGGAAGGTTCTGGAAGTGCTGCGGCAAGAAAAACGGACCCCGTTCAATGATCAGGATCCGTGCGTGCGGGTTGACTGTCAGTGTCCGCTCAGCAAAGGCGTAGGCGCAGAACCCGCTGCCGATGACGATGTGGTCGAATTGCTCTTCTTCGCGGACTTTTTTCCATTCCCCCTCGGAGAGGAAGAAAACATGATCCATGACCTTCTGGGGCGAGGGATCCTGGGGTCCGGGCGTGGGAAAACCGTGATTGAAATTCTGGGACGAAGAAACTGCACTCACAATGATGCCCTCCATCAACTTTGCTGATTCCACGGCACCGTGAAACCAGGTGCCCGCTGGGCCGAGAGGCAGATCACCCTTCCCCAGCAGAGTTCACGGGACTAGTTAACTACTGCCGCCATGGCGGCACAATAGAGTTCGGCAAGCTAAATTGCCTGGCCCGCTACACTCGGATCCATGGTGGGTCATTGGGGAACCAAAACCGTAGGGGTATTACTGGTAGGGCTGCTGCTTGCGGCCGGTTTGTCCGGCTGCGAATATACCGACGCCGGCGATCCGCAGCCGGCCGCCGGGCCGACGCGGAGTTCCCCGCCACGGGTCCAGTTGCCCACTAAGGATCAGGCAACCGTTGCGCTCGAAGCCAGCAACCTCGTTGCCGCCAAGCAACTTCTCGGGGCTGCTTCCGGAGCGGTGATCCTGGAGGATTCAGGCACGGTGGGTGGCCCCGTCAGCGGGATTAGAAAGACTGCGAGGGTGGAGGACGCAGGCCCGTATACCGTGACCGCAGCCTGTGTTGGCGCCTCGGACGTCCAGTTGGTCATCGCCCAGGATCCACGGACCGGCCTGGCCCCGCAGGACCAGACGTTCGATTGCTCTGTTCCCTATGCTCGCGTTGTTCAGCTGCAGCCAGGGCCGGTCACTGTCCAGGTCATGGTGATGCGGGCATATGCAGGCGCTTCCGCCGCGTCTACCGGCGGCGGAGTCGCCGCGGTAAGGATCACGGCCGGCGGCTGAAATCCTCCGGCAAGCAGGCCGCGGCTATTGAAGGTGTCCCGGTTCCGGCGCGGTCCCAGGTGGCCGATGCGGCGGGGGTGGGCCGGGATGCGGGGGCCTGGGTACATGTTTGTGCAGGTGCGGCGGATGCGGGGGTGGCGGGCCACCGCGCAGGTGCGGCGGCTGCGGGATCTGCCGAGACCCCTCCGGTGCGTTCTCCCCGGGCGCGGTGTCCACCGTCTTGAGCCCGGCATCCTCGCGACCGGTTCCCATGGCGGCATCGTTGGATTCCTCGGTCACGAGCCCGTAATAGCTGTAGAGTTCCTGTTCCTGCGTCTCCGTGATCACGCCGCGGTCGCTCTCGATGCGCGGACCGTTCTTCACTTTGTCCTTGGCGAAGGCCACCCTGATCACCGAATTCTCCAGGCTGGCCCCGGAAAGCGGGGCGAAAGACTCTGACATGCCGAACAAGCCGGTCCGCACAGTGACAAAGACAGGATCCCCGGAATCACCACTGGTGAAGATTTGTTCCACTGAGCCGATTTTTTCCCCGTCGGCGTCCACCACAATCCCTCCGTTGAGGACGATGTTATCGATGTCCTGCAGACTGAGCATGAGGTAGATCCTTCTCGTACGGGCCCGGTGCTACCGCCCGAGCTGTTCTATATTCTGTCGCGATTCTTCGCACCCGGCGATAGGCTCCGTTTCCGGCACGCGCCGAACGCGCTCACTGTCCGGTGGCTGCCAGCACCGCCACCGCCGCGAACACCGTCAGAGGCGCAACGATCAGTCCGAAGATCGCATATCCCTTCCACGTAATCAGCACGTTCATGCGCATTAGCCGGTCGTGCCACAACAGGGTGGCCAGCGACGCCCAGGGGGTGATGATCGGGCCCGCATTGACTCCGATCAGCAACGCCGCCATCCGCGCGGGTGTCCCGGCGAGCGGTTCTGCCAGCAGGTAGGCAGGCAAATTGTTGAGGACATTGGAACCGGCGGCGCCCGTCGCGGCAAGCCGAATCAAATCCATGAAGCCCTGGCCTTGTCCGGCCAGCTGACTCAGCAACACGGGAGCCCCCAGGTGCCTGGCTGCTTCCATCACCAGAAAGAGGCCGGAAGCGAACAGCAACAAGGACCAAGGAATCAGCGACACCTTGAGAACACGCCGGCGCCGCAACGCGAACACCACGCCCAGCACAACGGCCCCGGCCAGGGCCGGGATCCATACCGGGATCCCGGACACCAAGGCAGGCAGCAGCAACACCAGCACCACAGCGCTGCACCCGAGCAGAATCCGGTCCGCCGCAGGCCTGGATTCGGCGCCGGCTGGCTGATCCGGCCTGATCCGCCCGAGCGGGATCCGTGAATAGCGGTTGCGCAGATCCCGCCGGAAGACGATCCCGATGAACAGCAGGGGTACGAGAACGGCCGCAAGGGAGGAGGCCCACATCAGGCCGGCAAACCCGCCCGGAGTAATACCGCCAAGGCTGTGCTGGGCCAGAAGGTTGGTCAGGTTGGAAATGGGCAGCAGCAGGCTTGCCGTGTTGGCCAGCCACACCGTGGTCAGTGCGAAGGGCAGCGCCGGCAGCCCGGCTTGCCGCGTCACACTGACCACCACCGGGGTCAGCAATACCGCCGTCGTGTCCAAAGACAGGAAGACGGTACTGAGCGTCGCGAAGACCGCCAGGAACAGCCACAAAAGAATGCTGTATCCGCGGCCCCAATAACGGAGCCGGCGGGCGGTCCAAAGGAAGACTCCGGCCTCACTGCACAGCTCAGTCACAACGGTCATCGCGACGACGAACAGCAGAATCGGAGCCACCCGATCCACGAGTGCCGCGAGGCCGGCGAAAGGCAGGGCGCCCGTGGCGATCGCCACGGCACCGGCCGCAAGCAGAACCGCTCCAATGATCGCCAGACGCATGAACGGAGTCTATTCCCCGGCTAAGCTCGGATCACGTCGATCCTGACTGAATCCCTGCTTGACGGAAAACATAGGTGCAACAGTGACGCTTGCCGAGGACATCTTCAACCAGCCAATCCGGATCCAATTCGAGGCACTCATCGACGAGCACCGGCGCGCGCTCAATGACTCCTTGAATGGGTTGACGGAGGAACAGGCCCGGCGGTCATTGGTGCCGTCCCGGACCACCTTGCTCGGCCTCGTGAAACACGCGACCTTCGTCGAGAAGGTCTGGTTCGACGAAGCCATCACATGCCGTTCCCGTGCCGAGATCGGCATCCCTTCGACGCCGGACGAGTCGTTTATCCTCGATGACGGCGACACCGTCGCTTCAATCCAGCAGGCACACCGCGAGGCATGCGAAGCATCGCGCCAGGCGACATCGTCCTTGGGGCTCGACGACATGCTCAACGGCAACCGACGTGGCCCGCTTCCGCTGCGCTGGGTGTACCTCCACATGCTCCGCGAGCTCGCGCAACACTGCGGACACGCAGACATCCTGCGGGAGCAGATCCTGAGCCAGTAGCAGTCGCGAAAACCCTACTCGATCCCCGCGAACAGCTCGTTGAGCTCGGCCGTCAGCTGTTTGCGCATTGCCGGGGTGCCGATCTCCCTGCCATCCACATGGTTGACGGGCGCGATGAGCCGGATGCTCGAGATCAGCCACACCGCGTCGGCGTCGAACAGGTCTTGCGGAACCAGCGGGCCGTAGCCGAGCTCCCAGCCCGCTGCCTTTGCCTTGGTGAAAAGCGCGTCCTGGGACGTGCCCGGCAGGATGCCGCTGTCCAGTTGCGGGGTGATGAGGCGCTTGACGGTGCGTACCGAGCCGGCGCCGTCGTCGACCGTTTCAACGTGAGCCAGCAACACCGTGGAGGTCGGGCCCTCCAGGACACGCCCGTCCGTTGAGGTGAAGATCGCGTCGTCCGCACCTTGCTTGTGCGCGTAGCGCAGCGCGGCCATGTTCACGGCGTAGGACAGAGTCTTGGCGCCGAGCAGCAGCCAGGGGGCGCGGTCGCCCGCTTCCGTGTCGAAGCCACGGTCAAGAAGTACGACGTCGATGCCCGTCTCGCGCTGCCGGCGACTGCCCGCGGGGGACGGCGAAGCCTGGATCCAGCACGTAGGAGTCGAAGCGCCCTCAACGCCGCGCGTCACCAGAAGCTTGACGACAACCTCGTCCTCGGCCGGGCTTGGCGCGGGGAAGGCGTCGCGGAATTCGGTGATCGCGGTGTCAATCGCACGGCGCCAGACGTCCGGCTCAGGAATGTTGAGGTCGAGTGCGCGGGCTGAACTCTCAAGCCTGTTCAGGTGCGCTTGCACCTTCCGCGCACGGCCCTCGACGGCGAGCAGCGACTCGAAGACGCCGTCGCCTCGGGTGGCGCCCAGGTCGGTTGCCATGAGCTGCGGCTGGCTGGAATCGGCGATGCGGCCGTTTTCGAACGCTGGATCCAGGAAAACGAGGACCGTCGAGGCAGGTAAAGTCATGCTTCCAGCTTAGTGCTGGCCCGCAGGACAAACAGTTGGGAAGGGTGCGCCAGATAGGCTGGGCTGACTGCTAGTTCTTTGATTGGTTGTTTGACCGTGGGGGTGTGGGGTGCTGTTTCCTTTTCAGTTCGGGATCGAGTGGACCTGGCTCCTCAGCGCGTGGGCCATCGTTGAGATCATCTTGAGGGTCGTGCTGCTCGGCGTTATTCCTGGAAACCGCCGTCCCACCACGGCCATGGCCTGGCTCCTGGCCGTCTTCCTCGTTCCGTCAGTCGGTTTCGTCCTGTTCCTGTTGTTCGGCAATTTCCGCTTGTCCCGCCGTCGTCGTGAACAGCAGGAGGAAGTCAACGAACGGGTGCGCGCCGGCACGTCGGCGCTCGCCGACGTCGTCAGCAAATACTCGGGACCGGAATGGGTGACCTCGGCTGGTGAACTGAACCAGCGCCTCGGCTCGCTGCCGATGGTGGACGGCAACTCCGTGGAGCTGATCCCCGGCTACGAGGAATCCATCAAGGCGATGGCGGAAGCGGTCCGGGGGGCCAAGAAGTTCGTCAACGCGGAGTTCTACATCATGAGCAGCGACTCGGTAACGGACGAACTCCTCACTGAGTTGGAAAATGCAGCCGCGCGCGGCGTCAATGTCCGCCTTCTGTTCGACCACATCGGCACGCTGCGGATCCCGGGCTACCGAAAGCTGGTCCGCAGGCTCAAGCGCGGCCAGATCCAGTGGCGCCGCATGTTGCCGTTGTTGCCCATCCACGGCCAGTGGCGCCGTCCGGATTTGCGGAACCACCGGAAAATCCTGGTGATCGACGGCGAAATTGCCTTCACCGGCTCCCAGAACCTGATCGAGCCTTCCTACAACAACCCCAAGCACCGACGCGCCGGGCGTAAATGGGTGGAGCTCATGGCGCGGATGGAGGGGCCGATCGTTGCGACCCTCAACGTTGTCTTCGCTACTGACTGGCTCAGCGAAACCGATGAATCCCTCGAACATCAACTGCAGGTCGCGGTCCAGGCAACACCCGGCCGGATGACAGCCCAGGTGGTTCCCAGCGGCCCGGGGTTTGTCACGGAAAACAACCTGCGCCTGTTCAACACGTTGATTTACTCGGCCCAGCACCGAATCTCGATTTGCAGTCCGTACTTCGTGCCCGACGATTCGCTGCTGTATGCCATCACGACGGCGGCCCAGCGAGGCGTCGACGTGGAGCTTTTCGTCTCTGAGAAAGGCGACCAGTTCCTTGTCCACCATGCGCAGCGCTCCTACTACGAGGCGCTCCTCGAAGCCGGGGTACGGATCTACCTCTACCGCGCGCCATACGTGCTGCACGCCAAGCATTTCACCATCGACGAAGAAGTGGCAGTCCTCGGCTCCAGCAATATGGACATGCGCTCCTTCTCGCTCAACATGGAGGTGTCCGTGATGCTACTCGGCGCCGAAGCCGTGGACAGCATGCGCTCCGTGGAGTCGAGCTACCGGGAAATGTGCGGGGAGTTGACCCTGCAGGACTGGTTGCACCGGCCGATGCTTGCCAAATACGTGGACAACGTTGCGCGGTTGACCGCCACGCTGCAGTAGGGCTCAGTCCTCGGCGCAGGCCTCATCCGCGGGTTCGGCGTGGATCCTCGACAACAGCCCATGGAGTTGCTGGAGCTCATCGGCGGAGAATCCGGCAAAGGCCTCCTGCTCGACGTCGGCCACAGCAACTTCAATCGACGCCACCGCGCGCTTGCCTTCCGCAGTGATTTCAACGATATGGCGACGGCGGTCCGCGGGATCGCGGCGGCGCTCCGCCAGCCCTTCGCGCTCAAGGTCGTTCAGCACCGCCACCAGTCCGCTTGCGTCGATGGAGAGGATATCGATGAGGCCCTGCTGACTGAGCGGCCCGGACTCGTCAAGCCGGCACAGCAGCACGGCATGCCTTGGACTGAGCCCGGAGGAGTCCAGCGCCTGGCGGAGGCGCGTATTCATGATGCGCCCGTGGCGCGCCAAGAGGAACCCCAGTTGCTTTCCCGCTGCCGAAGAACTCATCAGGAAAATCTTATCACTGAGGAAATTATTGACCATTCGAAATCGTTGTGACTCATAAACGATCTGAGCGGCACAAGCCGAGCAGCGTGAGCTTCTTACATAAGGGAGTTGCCATGAATGACCAGGCTCAGCACCCCACTGTGGTGGTTATCGGCGGAGGCTACGGCGGGATCTCCGTGGCCAAGGCGCTGGACGAACATGCGACCGTTACGTTGGTGGAGCCCAAGGACGCTTTCGTGCACAACATTGCGGCCCTCCGATCTGTGGTCCAAACCGATTTCCTGCCGCGTATGTTCCTTCCCTATGACCGCCTGCTGGCGCATGGTGAGGTACTCCGGGACCGCGCTGTCCGGGTGGACGGGCACACCGTCGAGTTGGCTTCGGGTGCCAGCCTGGCGCCGGACTACATCGTCCTCGCGAGCGGTTCCAGCTATCCCTTCCCGGCCAAGAGTGATCGACTGGTCACCACCGACGCCATCGGCCGCTACCAAGCCGCACATGATGACCTCAAACGCGCGGACAGGGTGATGCTGCTGGGCGCCGGGGCGGTAGGCCTTGAATTTGCCGGCGAGATCGCCTCCGCGTGGCCGGACAAAGACATTGTGCTGGTGGACCTGGCGCCGGACATCCTTCCCGGACCGTACGATCCGCGGCTGCGGACCGAGGTCAACCGGCAGCTGGATGAGATAGGCGTTCGGCGAATCATGGGCAGCGCGTTGGTGCAGTTGCCTCCGGTTCCTGCGGGTGAATTCGCCACGTTCACGGTCAACACCACGGACGGTACTGCCATTGAGGCAGACATCTGGTTCCGCTGCTACGGAATAGCTCCGCAGACGGACTATGCGGCCGGAGACCTGCTTGCCGCGCGGACCGCCGAGGGCTACCTGGACGTCACCTCCGAACTCCGCGTCGTGGGCTTCGAGAACGTGTACGCCTTGGGCGACATTTCGGCGATCGACGTGAACAAAGCCGGCGTCGCTGGGCGCGAGGCCGCCGTGGTTGCCAAGAACATCCAAGCCCAGATTGAGGGCTCCGCGGAACTGGCCGCTTACACGCCGTCGAAGCCCGTCATCATCCTTCCGTTGGGACCGTCCGGCGGCTCGGGACAACTGCCCGACGGCGAGATCGCCAGCCCGGAGCTGATCTCCCAGATCAAGGGCCAACACATGATGATCGACCGCTACGTCGAAATGTTGAACCTCGGGGCATGAGCTGGCTGCCTCCGCCGACTGCTAGTACTCGCCCTTGATCACGAAAAACGAGCCGCGGATAACGCCTGCCAACTTTGACTTCTGGCGAGCGAACTTGAAGCGTGACGCGAGTTCTTCCGGAATCTCCATGCCTTCGGCGAGTTTGAATCCGACCGCCCGCTTTCCGCCGGCATCGATGCTGTACATGACGTTGATCGACAGCCCCGACTCGTAGAAAACGTAGGCCATCCGCAAACCGTCGACTTCGAAGGCTGTCGCTTCCAGCGGGCGGGAGCTGATGACGATGTCACGCTCGTCCTTCAGGATACGGCTCACCCGCTCGACCACCTCCGGAACCTCGCCCGCAGGGCTCACTGTGAAGGCATGGTCGTACTTGTTCCGGTAATAGCGGCCCTCGTTGGCACGCAACCCGGCAAGCGCCTCGGCAACGGGAGACGATTCCAGACCGACAGTAGAAACATTCTCGAAGTCAACGATGTACGGCATGCACCCTCCTAGTAAGACGTAGTGGGACCAATGCTAATGCTTGGGGTGCGGGCACTCCCAAGAGGGCTTTCCTTCCGGCCGCAATGGGGCGATTCTGTAATTCCAAGCATGTTTGGAAGCGTTCTTCGGAGGCGTCATGGCGCGGAAAAACGAGTCCCCGGCTGTGCAGGCACTGCCTGAGCCGGGAGACGAATACCCTGAGAAAGTCCGGATCCTCGCCGAAGGCCGATTGGTCAGCGACAGGCTATGGAACGCGGACCTCGCACCGGCGCGGCAACGCAATTGGAGGGTTCGCAGCCTCTTCGCCCTGTGGATGTGCGACGTCCACAGCATCGCCGGTTACACTTTCGCGGCAGGCCTCTTCATCACCGGACTGGTGGGCTGGCAGGTCTTCCTGGCCCTGGTCCTCGGCATCACCCTGGTCTACTTCCTCATGAACTTTGCCGGGACGGCCGGGCAGAAAACGGGCGTTCCGTATCCGGTCCTCGCGCGGATGTCGTTCGGCCTCTTCGGAGCGAACCTGGCTGCCCTGATCCGGGCACTTATCGCGATCGCCTGGTACGGCATCCAGACCTGGCTCGCCTCGGAAGCCGTGCTGGTGCTGCTGTTTTCCGTGTGGCCCGAGTTGACCTCGCTCGACGGTCCCGACGTGCCGCGCATCCTTGGCCTGACGCCGCTCGGCTGGGCGGCTTTCCTGGTCCTCTGGGCGGTCCAGCTGCTCGTCATCAGGCGTGGCATGGAGACGGTCCGGAAGTTCCAGGACTGGGCCGGTCCTGCCATTTGGGTGGCCATGTTCGCGCTCGCGATCTACATCCTGACCCAGGCGGGCAACAAGTTCAGCCTCTCGATCCCCGGCGTAGCGCCTCTGGACGGCCCGGCCGCCTTGACCCAGTTCTTCTCGGCCATCGCCCTGACAGTTACCTACTTCGCGGCGCTTCTCCTGAACTTCTGCGATTTCTCCCGGTTCTCGCCGGACCGGAAGACCATCCTGCGTGGCAACTTCTGGGGCCTGCCGGTGAACTTCATCGCCTTCGCCCTGGTCACCGTGGTTGTCACGGCCGGCGCGGCGTCCTACTTCACCACGGACCAGTACCGTGGCCAGGACATGTTCAAGGTCATCACCGATCCTGTGGCGATCGTCCAGGCGATCAAGAATCCGTGGATCACCATCATCGCCGCCGTGACCTTCGTCGTGGCCACGATCGGCATCAATGTGGTGGCCAACTTCGTCTCAGCCTCCTACGACCTCGCCAACGTGGCCCCGCACCGGATCGACTTCCGCCGTGGCGGCCTCATCAGCGCGGTGCTCGCAATTGTGATCCTGCCTTGGAACCTCTTCAGCAGCCCCGTGGTGATCGTGTATTTCCTGGGCGGCCTCGGCGCGTTGCTCGGTCCACTGTTCGGGGTCATCTTCACGGACTTCTTCCGCATCCGGCACCAGCGGTGCAAGGTCTCGGACCTGTATCACGAGGACGAGAACGGCCTCTACTTCTACACCAAAGGCTGGAACCTCAAGGCCATTGCCGCGCTGGTTCCGGCCGCCGTCGTCGCGGGTGTCTTGGCGCTGGTCCCGGCACTGCAGACCTTCCTCCCGGGAGGCTCGGGCCTGGGCCCGTATTCATGGTTCGTGGGGGCCATCCTCGCCAGCCTGATCTACTACACGATCACCCGCAACGATCCCCGGACGGTCCGCGCCAGGACGGAAGAACACGACTGATTCTCAGGTAGTGGGAAACTCCGCGCCCAGGGCGGAGAGCACGCCGAACGCCTTGGTCCGGATTTCCTCGTATTCGTCCTGGGGCGTCGAGTCCGCCGTAATGGCGCCGCCGACGCCGAGACTGAGCGTGCGTCCGCCGTCGCCGTCGGGACCCATCACCAAGGTCCGGATCACGACGGCGAGATCCGTCGCCGCGTTGAGGGAGAAGTACCCGATCGCGCCGGAATAGACGCCGCGCGGTCCGGACTCCAAGCCGTCAAGGATGTCCATGGTGCTGATCTTCGGGGCGCCCGTCATGGACCCGGCAGGGAACGCGGCCGCCACTGCCTCGGCCCGCGGTGCTCCGGGTCGCAGCCGTGCGTCGATGGTGCTCACCATCTGGTGCACCGTGGCGTAGCTTTCCACCGCGCACAACCGACTGACGGTCACCGATCCGGGCACGGCGAAATGGCTGAGGTCGTTGCGGAGCAAATCCACAATCATGATGTTCTCGGCACGGTCCTTGAGCGAGGATTCAAGGCCACGGCGCAGCGCCTCGTCGATGACCGGATCGTTGGCCCGCGCCCTGGTGCCCTTGATCGGCTCGGCCCGCATGCCGCCGTCGGAAGTTATCCGCAGGAAGCGCTCCGGCGAGGTACTCGCGACCGTCAGATCGCCGAACCGCAAGTAGCTCGCGAACGGCGCCGGGTTGCGCTTGCGCAGCGCGAGGTAGCTCTCCCACGGGTCCAGCCCGGGATCCGAGGCGGTCACGGTGGTGGTCAAGCAGACCTCGTACGTGTTGCCCTCGGCGATCTGGTTCTGGGCTTCGGTGATTTTGCTTTTGTATTCGTCCTCGGTGTCGCGGCTGGAGAACTCAAGTGCCACTGCGGAACTCCCGACGGCGGGATCCCCGGCCGGGTGCCTCGGCGCGGTGGCCGATTGGGGTGCCGACGCCGCAGACAGCACGGCCCCGCGCGCAAGCCCAAGCCAATCGCCGGCGTCTGGGGCATCGATGGCGAGCAGCCACACTGTTTCGTCACGGTGGTCGATCACCACCGCCCGGCCGGCGAAGAGCAACGCCGCATCCGGAGTGCCGGCTTTGACATCGCTGCCACCGGTCTCCCGCTTCAGTTCATAGCCGAGGTACCCCAGCCAACCGAGCGTGAATTCGCAGTCATAGCCTTCCGGTGCCCTCAAGGCCTTGCGGCCCCACACGGTGTCCAGCCAGCGGAAGAAGGGACCGGTGGTCTCCACGGTGGCGCATCCGGCACTCAGCCGGGTGGATCCGGAACTGTGCGTTACAGCCTGACCGAATGAACCGCCGTCGTCCGCGAGGATGCTGAAGCGGCTCCGCTCGGCCGCGGCGTTGGGGGATCCGGCGTCGCTGACTGTGTCCCGGTTGGCGGACGTGTTGGAGGAATCGAGCCAGACGGCATTGGCGGACTTGGCGTACAGCGCTTGGAACAGGTCAGCGGCGTCCGGCGTGGCGTCGATCCGTTCGGCCTTGAGCTGCAATCCGCGGCGCGCCGAGAGCTCGGGAGCCAGCACGGGGGAGAGCGAAGAGAGGTAGCTCAGCGCCTGCAGGGCGTCGTCCGGGGCGTTTCCGTCCGCGCGGTTCAGCACCCTGACATCCGTGTGGTCGAGGATGTCGTCGGTCTCCAGCCACTCGTCCTCCTGCGCCGCCCAGCTGTCCCAGAACGGTTCGTAGCTGCTGCCGTCCCGGGCCATCGCACGATGCCGGCGGTCGTCGTCGGGAGCGTCCACCCAGACCACGGCGTCCAGCATGGGCCGGGCGGCACTCGCGGCTGCCCCGACGCCCTCGACAATGACGATTTCGGCAGGCAGGGTGACGTGGCTGCGGCCGTCGTAGTGTTTCTCCCAGTCCCAACTGACCCACTCGGCGGCGTCGCCGCGCCGCAGCGGTTCCAAGACCGTGGTGACGTACCGTTCGATTCCCGCGGCGAGGCCGTTCCAGCCCGGATAGATGTCCTCGAGATGGAACAGCGACACCTTGTGATGCATGCGGAGGCGGGCGGCAAGTTCGACGGCGAGAGTGGTCTTTCCCGCGCCGGACCGGCCATCGATGGCGATGATCACGGGTGCTGGGGTCATGAAATAGAGCGTACCTGCTGTGGGTCGTGGTGCTGTGCGAG
The DNA here is from genome assembly GCF_042884555.1 of Arthrobacter sp. NPDC058127. Lineage (NCBI taxonomy): Bacteria > Bacillati > Actinomycetota > Actinomycetes > Micrococcales > Micrococcaceae > Arthrobacter > Arthrobacter sp. NPDC058127. Next base: position 144,839 of record NZ_JBHVTT010000005.1, read on the forward strand.
CTGCCTGGCGGCAACGGCGTCCCGGGTGTGGGCGACGATGCCTGGAACGGCCGCGCGGATGAGGTCCCAGGTGACGTCGAAATCGTGGTGGCCCCCGTACCAGGGGTCCTCGATGCCCAGGTCCAGGGTGCTCCGGCCTGCTACGGACGGGTCGAAACTGCGCAGCATCCGGATCTTGGCGAGTGTTTCCGAATCCGGGGCGGCCTCGTGCAACCACCCATAGTGATCCACGTCGAGGGCCAAAATCAGGTCCCGCTCCCGGAACCACTCCTGGCGCCAGCTCCTGGCAACGTGTCCTTCGGAGCCGATGCGGTGTGCCGAAAGGACCCGGGCTGCACGTGGATCGATGGGGTGCCCTGCCTCGTAGGAGGTAGTTCCCGCGGAGTCCACAACAACCGCTCCACCGAGCCCTCCGGCGTCGAACGCTTCGGTCAACATCAGTTCCGCCATGGGTGAGCGGCAGATGTTTCCCGTGCAGACGGTGATGATGCGGTATGGGCTCGACGCTGAGTACATGGAGCAAGCATGGAGGATCCCACCCCGTCTTGGCTAGTCAGAATCATAGAATTTGTAAAGTCGCTGGTGGAGGCGTAGAAGGACAGGCTGAGTCAGGAAATCCGCAAGTGCTCCAGGACTTCCTCGGCGCCGGGGTACGCGGCTTGGGTGCCCTTCTTGGTAGTGGCGAGCGCTGCGGCAACCGAAGCGAACGCTGCGGCTTCGGCCAAGGTTTCGCCCGCGGCGAGGCGGGCAGCCACGGCGCCCGTGAAGGCGTCCCCTGCGCCGGTCGTATCCACCGCATTGACCTTGGTGGGTGCGATCCGGGAGATCTGTTCCCCGGACGCGGCGAGGGAATCCAGCACCACTGAGCCATGGGAGCCTAGGGTAACGAGGACCCGCTCCAGCCCCCGCTCGGCGAACTGGCTTCGAACCGGTTCCCAGGCGCTTGCGTGGGCGCCCGGGTGGGGCATCTCGGCGTCGCCCAGGAACATCGAGGCTTCGTGGGCGTTCACGAGCAGGACATCGCTCAACGCGGCCAGGCTTTGCGGGATCTCGGCGTACGGCGAGAGGTTCAACAGAACTGTTGCGCCGGCGTCGTGCGCTGTTTTGGCGGCAGCCTCCACGGTCTCAAGGCTGACCTCCAGGCAGAGGCAGAGCACCGCGGCGTCGCCGAAAGCGTCCGCCGGGACGTCCGCCGGAGCGAGCGTTCCGTTGGCCCCGGCCGAAATGATGATGTTGTTCTCACCGTTCGCGTCCACCGCGATAACCGCGACGCCGGTGGCCACATCCGCGGAACGGCGGACGCGCGAAACGTCCACGCCGGCCCCTTCCGCGGAGGCGAGGAGCATGGCGCCGTTGGAGTCGTTTCCGACCGCGCCGATCAGGCTCACCGTGCCGCCCAACTTGCTCGCCGCGACGGCCTGGTTGGCGCTTTTGCCGCCGGGATTGACCGCGAAACCGTTACCGTGGACGGTTTCGCCCGGGAGCGGGAGCCGCTCGCAATAGATGGTCAGGTCCGCGTTCAAGGACCCGACGACCACGATCCTGCGGTTCACTTTTCAACCTCGGCTTCGAGGGGCTTGGGGATGAGCAGCGACGCCGCGAAGGCGGCAACCGTGATGGCCAGGCCGACGACGACGACTGTCAAGTACGAGGCCTTGGCGTCGCCGAGCGCCGAGGTGGCCACAAGGACGGCCGGCAACACGAGGAAGCTCAGGCCGGCGCCGAGGTTGAAGGCTCCGGCGTTCATGCCGGGCAGGAAGCCGGGGTTGCCGGCGGGGGAGAGGACAACTCCGAGTCCGTTGAGCATGATGTTGACCGTACCGGCGTACATGATGCCGAGCAAGGCCGTTCCCACGATCATGAGGGGAAGGCTGCTGAGTCCGAGGAACGCGATGATCGCCAGGGCCGCGATGCTGCCCAGCATGCCGATGCGCAGGACTTTGGTGTAGCCGAGCACGGGGGCGAGCCGGCCGCTGATGGGTCCGAACACCCAGCCGAGGAGGGCATACGGCGTGAGGATCATGAGCGACATCTCGGTGGGGCCTACCCCGAATCCCGGTGCCGCGGCCTGGACGTAGGCCGGGACGAGGCCGTTGATGACTGCGAAGATGCCGGTCATGGCGAGGGTGGTGGTCAGCAGTGGCGCCCAGGTGGAACGCTGGCGAAGGTGGATCGTTTCCACCATCGGCTGCTTGGAGCGCCTCTCCACTGTCCAGAAGGCGGCGAACGCAGCGGCGGCGACCACAATCAGTCCGATGGCCAGCATCAGCGTTCCGGAAGAGAAGGCGCCGACCAGCTTGGATCCTTCATTGAGGGCTGTCAGGAGTGCGCCCACCGCGATGACAATGAAGAACACGCCCAGCCAGTCCATGCCGGTCCCGGCGGCAGGCTTGCTCTCGCCGGCAAGGATGGCGATCAAGGCTGTTGCCACGATTGCGAGGCCAACCATGAGCCAGAAGATGCTGCGGAATCCGAAGTGTTCGGCGAAGTAACCGCCCACGAAGGAGTCGACACCGGCTACGCCGCCATTGACTGCCGTGATGAGGCCCATCAGGGCTCCGTACTTGCGCGGGTTGTTGACGGCGGAGCGCAGCATGATGAGGCACAGCGGCACGGTGGGGCCGCTGACGCCCTGGATGATGCGGCCCACGAAGAGCCAGGTGACGTCCGGTGCCATGGCCGCGATGACCGAGCCGACGGCCATCAGCAGCATCATGCCGAGGAGGATCTTCTTGCGTCCGACGATGTCGCTCAGGCGCGGCAGGAAGAGCGAGAACAGGGCTGCGGCCGTGAAGAACCAGGTCTGGGAGAGGCCGATGACCGCCTGGTCCGTGTGAAGCTCGTTGCCCATGGTCACCAGCGCCGGGCTGAGCATTGAAGCGTTGAGCTGGAAGGCCACGCAGGCGGCCAGCAGGGCGACCATGAGGGCCGCGACATTGCCGCGGTTGGTCTTGGTTTCATTGATGAGGGTGGTCATTTACTTGGCCTCTCCTGCGATGCTGGGGGCGGGTTGGCTTGCGACGGTAGCGGGAGCGCCGCCGTCGGGCTCGCCGGGCTCGCCGATGCGGATGATCGCGTCGGTGACGAGGTTCCAGAATTTCTCGTGATCGAGGTCGACGGCGACGGAGGTGTTGCAGTCGGCCGGTGCGGGGGCGCGGAAATCGGCCACGGTCATGCCAAGCGTGAGCTTGCCCTGCAGTTCGATGTCGACGGGGACCTTGCGGGTAGTCATCACGGTGGGGTCGATGACGTAGGCCACGGCGCAGGGATCGTGCACCGGAGGATAGTCAAAGCCCTGGGCGTCCTTGTAGGTCTTGGTGAAGAACTCCATCAGTTCCATGACGAACTTGGCAGGCTTGGTGCCCACGGCAGCGATCTTCTCGACGACCTCGGGAGTGGCCAGGGCCTGGTGCGTGAGGTCCAAACCAACCATCACAACGGGCCACTTTTCGTTGAAGACGATGTGTGCGGCCTCGGGGTCAATGATGATGTTGAATTCCGCCACGGCGCTCCAGTTGCCTACGTGGTAGCCGCCGCCCATGAGGACGACTTCCTTGACACGTTCAACGATGCGTGGTTCCTTGCGGGCTGCCATGGCGATGTTGGTGAGTCCCGCAGTGGGGACGAGGGTGACGGTGCCCGGCTCGTGCGCCATGATCGTTTCGATGATGAGGTCGACGGCGTGGCGCGGGTCCAGCTCGATGGTGGACCCGGGCTGTTCGGGGCCGTCCATGCCGGTTTCGCCATGGATGTCCGGTGCGGTTTCGATGGAGCGGACCAGCGGACGGTCGCAGCCGGCGGCAAAGGGGACACCCGTGATGCCAGCAATGGTGCCCACCGAGAGGGCGTTGCGGGTGACCTTTTCGAGGGTCTGGTTGCCGACCACCGTGGTGACGGCGAGCAGTTCGATGTCCGGGTTGCCGTGGGCCAGCAGTAGGGCCACGGCGTCGTCATGCCCGGGATCGCAATCCAGGATGATCTTCTTGCGTTCACGGGTCATGGTGTTGGGGTCCATGTTCATCTCCACGTCATTGGGGCCTGCCGAGGCAGGGCGCTAAAGCATTCAGGGGAATTCTGGCACTGGCTTGCGTGCTACGTCAAGCGCTTAACGCAAAGTGCGTCAAGCGCTTGATGCCTTGCGGCACGGCAGGAGGCGGATTCCGACTACGATCGTTGTATGGAATCCGCGGAACCAGTGCATCGGGCCCCAAGCCGTACGCAGCGCGTCACTGCGTCGATGGTGGCCTCCCTGGCAGGGGTCTCCACTGCGACGGTGTCCCTGGTTGCCAACGGGAAAACCCAGGGCAGGGTGTCCGAAGACAACATTTCGCGCGTCCGCCAGGCCATCGCCGAACTCGGCTACGTAGTGGATGGGATCGGAAGTTCTTTGGCCAAGGGCGTGAGCTCGATTGTGATCCTGGTGGCGCCGGACATTTCCAACCCCTTTTTCGCCAAGGTCATCGCGGGAGTCCGGGAATCGCTCGGCTCCGAGTACCAGCTGCTGCTCTCCGTGACCGACGCCGGTGAGTTCCCCCGAGCGGAGGACGTCCGAAAGCTCCTGGCCCTTCGCCCTGCCGGGCTGCTGGTGGATGCGCCCAACGCGGCCTTCCTGGAGGACCTGTCCGTCGCCGGGCCCTTGGTCCTTCTCGATGCCCCCGGGCTTGAAGCCTACGCTCCTTCCGTGAATCTCGACGTTGCCCATGGCGCCCGTGAATTGGCCGCGCATCTTGCGGCCTCCGGGCACAAGCGAGTCGCCTACGTGGACAGCGTGACGGGCACGGCCACGTTCGAAGTGCGCCGGGCGGCGTTCTTGGATGAGGCAAATTCTTGCGGTATTTCCGTTGCGGACGCCCACATCATCAGTACCACCATCGACGTCGGCGCTGCAGCGGCTGCCTTCGCTGCCGCCTGGCCGGACTGGCAGCGCGCCGGGGTCACCGCCGTCGTCTGCGGAACGGACACCCACGCGTACGGTGTGCTGCAGGAAGCCCGCGTGGCCGGTGTCCGGATTCCGGCGGAACTCGCTGTCGCCGGCTTCGATGACCTGCCGTATTCAGCCACGAGCAACCCGAGCCTGACCAGTGTGCATCTGCCGGCCACTCCGCTGGGACTCAAGGCCGGCGAGCAGCTCCGGGGGTTGATGGAAGGCCGTGAGCTGGAACAGCCGCAGCTGACACTCGAGAGCTCGTTGGTGGTGCGCGCCTCCACGGGGTAGGTTTCCCCGTCGATTGCTGAGTAATTGTCGTTTTGAGGCTCCAAAACGACAATTCTGGAGCAATCGATGGAGGGTGTGGATAACTTCAGCGAGGGTGGGTTGTTTTCTGTTCTGATGGGTCCATGAAAACGGCACGCCGGCTTCCGGCGAATCTCGCGAGTCGGCCCTTCACGGTCGTAGAAGCGGTACGAGAAGGTGTTAGCGCAAGGCGTTTGCGGCATAGCTCTTTGACGGGGCTCGGAAAGGGAATCCGTTCCGAGAGCCCGACGGCGGAGCTCCCATTGTGCGTCCGCGTGCGCCCGTTCGTCGAGGTCAATGAGCGATGCGCCGCATCCCACCTCACAGCGGCAGAACTTCTTGGCTTGCCGCGACGTCGCCAGAAGGGGCCAGCGCAAATGTTCCATGTGATCCGCCCCGAGGGTGCTGCCCATCTCAACCGGCCACACGTCGTCGTGCACCGCATGAAGCTCTATGCGGACGAGGTCACTACGGTTGATGGCGTCCCTGTCACCACTGTGGAGCGCACCTGGTTGGACATGGCCGAGATACTGACCATGGACGAATTGGTGGTCATGGGGGACAGCTGTGTGCGGATACCGCGGGTTGAATTCGAAGGGCGGGACGCGCCGCTGTGCACTCTTGGGGATCTTCAGCGAATGATCGATCGCCATAAAGGCAAGAGAGGGTTGCGCAAAGCCAAAATAGCCATCCAACTGATCCGGATAGGCTCGGATTCGCCGCAGGAGTCATTGCTCCGTCTGGCGATCGTGAGGGCAGGCCTGCCGGAACCCGCACTCAATGTGCCGGTTGAGGCCGAGGACGGCGGGAGGTTCCTGCAGCCTGACTTGTCGTACAAGAAGTACAAAATCGGCATCGAATACGAGGGCGAGGGCCACGGCAACGAAGCACAAGTGGTGCGGGACATCAGCCGTTCGGAACGGTATGAGGCGCTGGGCTGGACGGAGGTCCGGATCTCAAAGCGCCACATGTTCAACGATGCGAAAGCTGCCGTAGCCAAGGTCCGAAGCGCGCTGGTCCAAGCCGGCTGGCGGCCTGCCCGATAACGAACGATTGTTTTAGTGGATGACGGCGAGCAGCACACCCACGGACATGAAGAGCACGCCGAATGTGCGGTTCAGGACCTTTTGTCCGTGCTCATTGTGCGTGAACCGTTGGAAAGAACGGGCTGCCAAGGCGAAGAAGAACCACATGACGCAGATGTCGATGAAAACGATCGTGGTGCTGAGGATCAGATACTGCGGAATCAGCGGCTGCTCGGGGCGGATGAATTGCGGCATGAAGGCCAGGAAGAAAACGATCGCCTTGGGATTGAGCAAGTTGACCCAAATACCTCGCTGGAACATGGACCACGCCGGCTCGTTCCGCCGGGCCTCCACTTTTTCCTTGTCCAGGTCCGGCCGGTGCAGGAATTGCCGGATGCCCATGTACACGAGATATGCCGCCCCGGTGTAGCGGATCACGTTGAAGACCACGGGTGAGCTCGAGACCAGAACACCTACGCCGAGCGCAACGATCAGGATGTGGATGATCAGTGCCGCCTGTTGGCCCAGCACTCCCCAGATGGAGCGGCGGAATCCGGAGTTGAGCGAATTGCTCATGGTGGAGATGGCACCGGCGCCGGGAGTGAAACTGATCAGGGTGCCGGCGCCTACCAGGGCCAGCCAAAGCGAAATTTGCACCAATCCAGCTTATGCCCGCAGGAAGCCGGGCCCGGACGAGCTGATGCGCCGCCCGGACGAGCTGATGCGCCGCCCGGGCGAGCGGTTACCAGAGCGTCTTCAGGCTGCCTTCAATGGACTCCGTGACAACCCGGATGCTTTCCAGCTGCATCTCGGCGTCGAGCCCAATCACGACGAGTCTTGGGTAGAGCTATGTGGACAACTGCCCGAGTTTGGCCGCCTTCACCAGAAGATACTGCCGCTCCTGAAGGCTTCCGGTCTTCTTCGCCGCGGCAAGAAAGCATTCCCGGGCGCCCGCAAGGTCGCCGGACATTTCGAGCAGGTGCCCGCGAACGGCGTCGAGCCTGTGCCAGTCTCCCAGTCCAGTCCCAAGCCCATCCAGCAGCTCAAGCGCCGCCCGCGGCCCATCAACCATGGCCACGGCCACTGCCCGGTTGAGCGACACCACCGGACTTGGAGCCATGGCTTCAAGGACCGTGTACAACGCCAGGATCTGGGACCAATCAGTCTGGTCCGCGGAGGCCGCCTCGGCATGGACTGCAGCGATGGCGGCCTGCAGCTGATAGGGCCCCGGATGCCCAGCGCCCAACACGGCTGACAAGAGTTCAAGCCCCTCGGCGATCTGCGCCGTGTCCCACAGCCCGCGGTCCTGCTCAGCGAGCGGTACGAGCATACCGTCCGGGAGGGACCTCGCCCGGCGTCGCGAATCGGTGAGGAGCATGAGGGCCAGCAACCCGCCCACCTCCTGTTCGTCCGGAAGAAGCCCCTGCAGGAGCCGCGCAAGGCGGATCGCCTCCGCGGTGAGGTCTTCGCGCTGCATGGATGGGCCGGAACTTGCCGCGTAGCCCTCGTTGAAGATCAGGTACAGGACGTGGAGTACGACGCCGAGCCGCGCCTTTCGATCGCCCGTTTCCGGAAGTTCGAAACGGGCTCCGGCTTTCTTGATGCTCTGCTTGGCCCGGCTGATTCTCTGGCCCATGGTGGCTTCCGGGACAAAGAACGCGCTGGCGATTTCCGCCGTCGTGAGCCCTCCGACTGCCCGCAATGTCAGTGCCAGTTGCGAGGGTGCAGAGAGGGCGGGGTGGCAGCACAGGAAAAGGAGGGTGAGGGTGTCTTCTTCCGACCCGTCCGCGTCGCTGCTTGAGAAAGGCTCCTCGCGAGGCGGCAGTTCCAAGGCCGCCGCGCGTTGTTCGCGAGCCTGCCGGGCACTTTCGCTGCGCCAGTAGTCCACCAAACGCCGCGTGGCGACCGTGAGCAGCCAGGATCTGGGGTTATCCGGGACATCGCAGGCGGGCCATTTCAATGCTGCCTCGAGCAGGGCTTCCTGGACGGCATCCTCGCACTCGGCAAATTGGCCGTGCCTGCGGACGAGCACGCCAAGGACCTGCGGTGCAAGGGTGCGCAGCAGGTCCTCGAACGTGGATTCCCCGGAAAGTTCGGCCAAGCGCTAGACCTCCGGCGGCGCGTCCTGGACGCGGCGCAGTTCGACGACCGGCGCGTACTTCACGATGCTGGAGCAGATTTCGACGGCCCGTTCCTCGCTGGCGACGTCCACTACCCAGTAGCCGATGAGGGATTCCTTGGCTTCGGCGAAAGGTCCATCGGTGGTGATGACCCCGCCATCCGTCTGCTTGACCAGCTTGGCAGTGCCGGGGTCGGCCAGCCCGGCGTTAAACACCATCTCGCCGGAATCGGTGAGATCCTTGTCGATCTGGATCATGAACCCGATCATTTCCCTGATCCATTCGGGATCCGCGGTCTCCATCATGCCCTCGGCAGAACCAAACATCATGATCATGTATTTCATCTCGAACTCCTTGTGAGCGGCGCTCCGTGTGGGCGCTTTCATTCATGGGTCGGAACTGCGGGACCGTTTTCGACATGGGTTGCTGGAAAATCTTAAGAAACTTTTGGGGCCGCTAAGCCCGTGCGATGACTTCCCCGTTCGGGATCAGGAAGAAGCCATCATCAGTGGAGCCCCAACGGTGCCAACCGGCGGCGATCCTGGCCAGGTCAGCTTCGTTGGCAAGCCCGTATTCGAGCGCTTGCTCGGCAAAGGCGGAGTGCAGGACCCGCTCGCTCCACACCCGCGACTGCCAGCGGCGCTGCTGCGCGGTGGCGTACAGCCAGTTGCTGCTGGAGGGCGCGACGTCGGTGAAGCCCGCCTGCTGCGCCCAGGACACGAGCCGCCGCCCGGCGTCGGGCTCCGCTCCGTTCCGTCGGGCGATCTTCTGGTAGAGCTCCATCCAGTCGTCGAGCTCGCGGACTTCCGGGTACCAGCTCATGCCGTGGAAATCGGCGTCGCGCACTGCAACGATGGCGCCGGGCTTGGCGACGCGCCGCATCTCGCGCAGCGCGGCCACGGGGTCGGTCAGGTGCTGCAGGACTTGGTGGGCATGGACGAGGTCGAAGGTCTCGTCCTCGAAGTCCAGATCGTAGATGTTTCCCGTCACGAATTCCACGTTTTCCACACCACGTTCGGCCGCGAGCGAGGCAGCCTGGGCCACGATCTCGGCGGAACGGTCGAGCCCGACGACCTTCGCGGGAGCCACCAGCTCCGCGAAGTCGCAAGTGATGCTCCCAGGCCCGCATCCGACGTCGAGCACCGATGTCCCGGCGGTGAGATGCGGGATGACAAACGCAGCAGAGTTCTCGGCTGTGCGGGAGGCGTGGGCGCGTACGACGGACTCGTGATGGCCGTGTGTGTAGACGTCTTCAGGCTTCTGCTCGTTCATAGGGAAACGCTACCCCGATGGAGTGGAAAGCGGGCGGAACTTGGGCTAAACCTTGTTTTCAACCCCCTGCCTGCCACAATGGACCCATGGCGCCAGCGTGGTGGGGTCAGGGGTCGCAGCTGGGGCGCGGAACGGGCCTCGGCGGGCTGCGCGACGGACCATCCCCGGATGCCTTGCGCCGCCCGTTCTTCGTTGCGGCAGTGGCCGTCTTCGCCGTCGTCGTGTTGGCTGAAATCGGCTTGTCGATCCTCCTCGGAGGTACCGCCGTCGAACCCGTTTCGCCTGACGAAGCGGACAAGCTCGGCGTCCCGATCGACGTCTTCTTAAAAACCCAACGCGCATCAGCTGCTCCACCGGGCGCAGGGATCGGTTTCCTTGCGTTCCTGGACGGGCTGTTGCTGTTCACCGTGGTGATGCTCGGACTCAGCCTGATCATGGAGCTCAGGGTTTACGGACGAATCCAAGGCATTGTCACCTTGATTGTCACGCTTCTTTGGGTGGTGGGCGCGTTCTTCACGGCCCTCCTCGCCTTGGCGAAATTGTTCCTGATGTTCGGGCTGTTCGTGGCTGCACCCTTCGGGACCATTGCCTACCTGGCGCTATGGGGAAGTTTTCCCACGAGCCAAGCGGCGGCGATCCTTGCCCTCCTGTTGCTGCTCAAGATCGTTTTCGCGGTGCTGTTGGTTCTGAGCCAGCCGAAATTCCTGAAGGTCACCGGGCTCGTGGTGCTGCTCTTGGTATCCGTGCTCCTGCAGGTCATCCTCGGCATCATCCACAGCTTCCTCCCCGGCCCACTTGTGTCCATCGGGGACCAGTTCTGGGCGCTCATTACCGTGGTGGTTGCCTTGGTGTGGGCCCTGATCATGCTTCTTGGCTCGATCCCGGCGATCATCAACGCGCTGCGGGTCAGCGGCTCGGCGGGGGACTGAAAAAGGCCCTACTCTTGAGGCCGGTTCCGATAGGCGGCCAGGAAGGTCGCGATCCTGCGGACGGCCTCCTCGATCTCACGGACGGACGGCAGGATGACGAAGCGGAAGTGGTCCGGGGTGGGCCAGTTGAAAGCCGAGCCGTGGGAGACCAGGATCTTCTGGTCCTGTAGGAGGTCGAGGACGAATTTCTCGTCACTCTCGATCGGATAGACGTCAGGGTCCAGCCGTGGGAACAAATACATTGCACCGGCTGCCGGTACACAGCTCACGCCGGGGATTGCCGTGAGGAGCTTCAAGGCCAGATCCCGTTGCTCCCGGAGCCGGCCACCTGGCCTGATGAGCTCCTCGATGCTCTGGTAGCCGCCCAGGCAGGTCTGGATGGCGTGCTGCGCCGGAACGTTGGAGCACAACCGGAGGGAAGCCAGGAGCTCCAGCGCCTCACGGTATTCGGCGGTTGCCGCGTGCGGGCCGGTCACAGCGACCCAGCCGGCCCGATAGCCGGGCATGCGGTAAGCCTTGGAAAGGCCGCTGAAGGTCAGGACGCAGATGTCGTCTGCCACGGACGCCGTGTGGATGTGCTTTGCGTCCTCGTAGCGGATCTTCTCGTAGATCTCGTCCGAGAACAGGACAAGGTCATGCTTGCGCGCCAGTGCCGCGAACTGCTCCAGGACGTGGCGGGGGTATACCGCGCCCGTGGGGTTGTTTGGGTTGATGATGACGATTGCCTTGGTGCGCTTGGTGATCTTGGCTTCGACGTCGGACATGTCCGGCCACCAGTTCTGGCCCTCATCGCAGAGATAGTGCACCGGCTTGCCGCCCGTGAGCGTCACGGTGGCCGTCCACAGCGGATAGTCCGGCGCGGGGATGAGGACCTCGTCCCCGTTCTCCAGGAAGGCCTGCAGCGTCATGGAGATCAGTTCGCTGACGCCGTTGCCGATGAAGATGTCCTCGACGCCGATATTCATCAGGTTCTTGGTCTGGTAGTACTGCGAAATGGCTGTCCGCGCCGTGAAGATGCCCTTGGAATCGCTGTAACCCTGGGCTCCGCGGAGGTGGTGGATCATGTCCACCACAACGGACTCCGGAGCTTCCAGCCCGAAGGGCGCGGTGTCCCCAAGATTCATCTTGAGGATGCGGTGCCCTTCGGCCTCCATGGTCTTGGCCGCTTGGAGGATGGGCCCACGGAGTTCATAGCGGACGTTCTGTAGTTTGCTGGAGTGCTGCATCGGACGCATGGTTGATCATTTCACGGGCGGCACCGTTTTCGGCACCGGATGACACGCGGCACCAAGGGCGCCCTATTGCTTGATCGCGCAGACCTGCGGCTGGACCATGCAAATGTTGATGGGATTCGGCTCGATGATGACGTTTTGCCGTATTTCAGTGCGGACAAGGACGAGGGCGTTCTGGTTCACCTTGCTCCCCACATCGGGATTCACCCCAACAACCACGCAGCTTTGCAAGAATCCGGACGAGGACGTGCACGTGGAACCCTGGGTGAAATCAAGTTGGATTTTTGCGGTCTGGAAGGCTGTGCGGGCATTCTCGATCCGCAAGCCCAGGACCGCAGGCACCACCGATTTCACCGGCGTTGCGATCTCCAGGTTGACGGTGGAACCGCGCCCGGCGGACTTGTTGGCCTCCGGAGACTGGGTGACCACCGTCCCGGCGGTCTGATCGCTTTCCTTGTCCGTGGTGGCTGTGGAGAACCCGGCGTCCTTGAGGATTTGTACCGCCTCTGCCTGCGGCTTGCCTTTCACGTCCGGCACATTGACGTCCTTGAGGAGGAACCAGATCACCCCACCAATAGCCGCCAACAGCACGACGCCGCCGACGATCACCCACAGCCACGGGAATCCAGGGCGCGGCTTGGGCGTTTCGGCGGGCTTGGTGACGGTCAGCGTCACCACGTGGGCCTGGTCGGCATAGTCCTCAGGGGCGTCGTCGGCAGAGTAGGCGATCAGTTTCACCGGATAAGAGCCTGGCGCGGCACCGGCGGTGTCGAAATTGACCAGGTATTGCTCGGTAGCTCCGGCTGCGATGGTCCGCAACGGAGTGGGGATGGTGGCGTACGTCGGCGACGGCGGTGTGCTTTCCACTCCGGGAAATGCTCCGAGCACCACGCGTTCGGGGCCGGGAGCTCCGTTGGTCACGGACACCGTGAGGGAACCTTTGCCGTCCTTGATTTCCACCGTGGGAGAACTCAGCGTCATGGTGATGGTGCTCATGCAACAACCGCCTTTCGGGCAATGAACTCATCCTCCTGCTTCCAGGAGCTTCAGCGCACACGTGCCAACAACGCGGCACGTGATCCCCAGCTGACCCCCGGAGGTGCCGAAGGTCAGGCTGACAGTGTCCCCGGCAGAGACATCCTGTTCTGTTCGTGTGCCCTCCACCAGGAGCGTCACGGTGACTGCTTGCTGGGGAGCCAGCCGGGCACGCTTGGTGGGGCTGCCCAGATCGAACAGACCCCCGAACTTCTTGACCTCGAAAACGCAGCTTCCCGCCACGAGCAGCTGCGTTGCCGCCGCCGAACACTGGCCGCCTGGGCCTACGAGATCCGAGGCCGCGAGGGTGCCTCCTTTGGCAGCCTGCGAGAAGCCCGACTGCCAACTGGCCGCCGCGTTGTTGTTCCCGCCGCCGCAGCTCACGCCGAAAACCAGCACGAGCGCAGCGATGACACCGCACACGATCACCACGATGAGGGGCTTCCGGTTCCCGTCGTTCACGGCACAGGCCCGTTCACGTGCCCACCACCTCGATCTCGTCCGTCACGTGGGCAGGCTTGATTCCCTTGACGATCCTGCGGACCAGCTCCACGTGCCCGGCGGCAGCCGCAGGGACCAGAACCTTGATGTGGAACTCGCCCGGGACGGATTCGACGGCGAATCCCGGGACCCCGGTGGCCAGTTGCAGGAAGCGGGTGAGACCGTCCACGGTGCCCCGGCGCGCAGACAACGAGGCGGCGCACGCAATCAAGTCCCGCTGTCTGGCCACTGGGACTCCCGCCGCCGCGGAGTCCACGGACTCCGGGCTTGGCAGGGTCAACCAGTCAAGGTCCACCCACCGCGACAGGAAAGGAATGAACGACGACGGCGAGCGGCCGGGATCGGGAACGGTGTGGATGCGGTCCAAGACATCACGGACGGGCCGATGCATGTCCTCGGCCACCGCGATCAGGGCCTGCAGTGGCGTGCTGGTTTCCGCCGCTACTTGGTAGATCTCGGGAAGGACCTTCAGCAGAGGAGAGTTACGGGGTACGGGTTCAACCATTGCCACGCACCACGTCGATCCGGTGCTCGCCCGAGGAGAACAGCCACGTCTCGGGAAGGGTCACGACGTCGTCAACCATCCGCCGCGTGCAGCTCGCCCAGGACAAGGCGTTGTCCGTGCTCCGGTAGATCCCCTTGGGGCCAGCCGCGAGCACAAGCGGCGAACCGTCGTCGTGCACTTTGCCGGACACAGCGCGGACCGGCTCGAAACGAGTCCGGTCCCTGAGGGGCAGCCCGCAGTTCACATCAGGGACACTCCACTGTGCGGAAGCCTGGCCGAGCTGAAGGCGCAACACGCCTCCGCTTTGCGTGGCGGCGTACGCTGCATCGCCCATCACATGCACGCCCCAACAGCTTCCGCCTGTCCAGCCCGCGCTGAATTGTTCCCAGGAAGCCATGAGGGCGTCATCGAACTGGGTGCGCGCGAGTTCATCGATCTTCAATCGGAGGCAGCCACTCCCTGTACCTTCGGGAACGGAACGTCCCAGCCAGACGTAGCTCGCGCCGCCGTCGTACTGGATGGTCATGCAGCGGATGTCCTCGCCCGCCGCCCTGATCTGCTTGAAGCTGCCGGCAGCCCCGGCGTCGGGGGAAAGCCAGACGCCCGCGGAGGCCTCCGCCGCCACCACCACGCCGGTCCGGCCGCGGACGTCCACCAAGGCGTCCACCGCGTAGAAGCCGCGATCCGGCTGGGTGGAATCCACCACGTTCTGGACCGGGATAGCACCCTCACCCATCGGCAGCTCGTAGAGGCCATGCTCGCCTGCGAGCAGAAGCACCGGGACCCCTTGCCGGTCCACCCAGCACAAATCCGCGACGACGAATCCCAGTTCCGCGGCCCGCCGCCACGATTCGCCGAGGTCCTCGCTGACGTAGATGCGCGAGCCCGCGGGGGTCACGGTGCTGACCGCCACCATGCCGGGATGCTGCCCGGGACCGAAACCGCCAGGGCCATAGCCAGCTCCGCCGAAGCGGCCCGGCGCCGGAGAGCGGAAAGGCGCGACGGACCTCACCGCTTCGCTGGCCGCCTCCGAGCCAAATTCGGCACACGCCTCCCAGCCATCGCCGGAGTTGGTCGTGCGGAACAGGGTACTGTCCTGCGCCACGAACCACGTGTTGTCCTGTCCTTCAGCCTGAACCAGCGCCAAGGCATCGGTATCCGGAACCTTGTCCACTTCGAGCCGTACCCGGTCCACGTACTGGACCCCGGGTTCGGCCTCCTCCATCGCCCGGTAGAGGTTGGAGACGCGCAACGGCTTGCCGAAGCCCGAACCATAGTTGGAAGAACCCGGGTTGAGCGGACTGATGCCCTCCGCGAGCCGGCCCACGATCCTGGACTTCACCGCATCGGCGTCCTCATCAGGGCGAACCACGATCCTCGCGTCCACCAGCACTTGTTTGTAGAGACCCCAGCGGACCACAGGCTCTGCTCCCACGGTGGAGCGGCGGCGCAGGTACTGTTCCACTTCAAGGCGGACGCTTTCACGTGCCTGGGAAGTCAGCTCGGCGGCGCGCACGAGAACAGGGGCTGCCGCGCCTTCTTCGGAAGCGCCCGGGACAAACGGCACCAGCACCACCTCCACCTCGCCCGGTCTGGCGAAGGCCCAGATGTCCCGCCGCGTGAACGCACGGGCCCGCGCGACACCGCCATGGCGCATGGCCAGGACCTCGTAGTCCCGCACCGTGACCGCGCGGTCACGGGCCTGGAAATCCTGCGGGGCCCGGCGCAGCGCGTTCTCCAGGGATTCGCCGTCGCGGCCTCCGGTCGCGGGTTCCGGGTTGCTGACCTTTACCCCGGGGATCGGGGCGCGCATGACCGTCAACTGGCCCGCCCCGACATTGCCGCGCTGACCGCCGCCGCCGCGGTACCAGGCGCGCACCCCGGCACCCGGGCCGGGAACAACTGCTGTCCGGGCTGCGGACTCCTCGTCCCACCATGCGAACATCACGACGCCGGCACTCCGGTCGATCCGGACCGGGGCCTCGTCCGGGCCGGCGTCCGCGAAGGCCTCGACTTCGCGGCAAAACCGGAAAGGCTTGCCGTCCACCAGGACGGCTTCGCCACTGCTCAGCTGGGTGCCGGAGGGGACTTCGACGGCGATGGACAGGCCAGCCCCGGAGACGATCGGCGCATTGGGAATGACGAAGCTCTGGCCCGGGCGACCGGTTCCGACGCCGATGGGGACGGCGTCGTACAAGGTGACATCGGCTGCCGGGACCTGGACACTGGACTGGCCTGCCGCGAGGACGGCCGCCGTCGTCGTAGTGAATACCGGTTGCGGCGAGCCGGGCACGCCTGGCGGGCAGCTGACCTGGGTCCCGCGAGGGATGCGGATGTCCTGGTTGTCAGTAGCGCTTCCCGCCGACGCCCGCGTGAATTCGAGGATGGTTTCGGCCGTGCTGGGCGGGTACAGGCTGGTGCCAAGCAGGTTCAAATAGACCGCATACAGTTTTTCCGGCACCCGGTTGAGCCGGTACATCAGAGTGTCCGTGAGGTAAGCGAAAGCCTCGAGGATGGTGATGCCGGGATCGTGGACGGAGAGGTCAGTCCACTCCGGGGCGATCTGCTGGATGCGCTCGCGGGCGCCGGCAACGAGGTCCGCGAAGCTGCGGTCATCGAGATTCGGGACGGGGATACTCATGCTGCACCTCCGGAATCAACGGGCAGGGCGATGGCGAGCTGGTCCTCGAGCTGGGTGGACCGGACCCGGTACCGCAACCGGACCTCCAGCACTTCAGGGCTTTCGGGGGACCGGGAGGCATCCAAGGACAGAACGGTGATCCGGGGCTCCCATTGCTCCACGGCCCGGGCAACGTAATGGATGGCCAGGCCTGCCGTGGTGTCATCCGCGGGCGCGAAAGCGAGCCGGAACAGATGGCAGCCGTAGGTGGGCCGGTTGACGCGCTCGCCGGGCCTGGTGCTCAGCAGCAGGAGGAGGGCCTGACGGACCGAAGCTGCGTCCGTGACGGTAGCGAGCCGTCCGTCGGGCGTCAGCCGCAAGCCGGGATGGCCGGTGGCGGCATCGAAATCCGGGTGCACGAAGGCCACCGACTTGTACCTGGGGACGCTCACGATTCGCCGCCTCTCATGATCCCGCCGCCACGGATTCCTGGCCCGGCCGCCGGACCGTGTACTTGACGGCACCCGGCGGGGTGCCGTCCGTGTAGCCCTCCACGGTGTCCAGGCAGACCCTTTTGCCGCCGATCCGGACAAAGCCCGAATATCCCTTGATCACTTGCAGTGTCTTGTTGCAGGGCTTGATGTTGAGGCCTACGTTGGGGCACATGCTGATGTCGCGCCCTTGCGGATCGTTGTCGACCAAAACCGGCGAGCCGGCAACGCGGACCCACTGCTGGGAAGGGACGTTTTCCACTTTCCCGTCGTGTCCGCAGCGCAGGATGGCTTCCTTGACGAGGAGCTTCGGCATCAGGCCTCCTCGAAATCGACGGTCTTGGCCCGGATCTTCATAGCCTTACCCGGTGCCTCCAGGACCAGGTCCGTAGCCGCGGTGATGCACAGCTTGTCCGGCCCGAGTTCCACCGTTGAGCCATGTCCGTCCGTGAAGCTGACGGTGCGATTGCCGCCGTCGAGCACTATCTGCTGGCCGTCAGCGCTCCGGAAGGCGTACCGGCTATCCCGAGGCGAGTTCACACTGTTGTCCGGGGTCTGTTCGCGGCCATAGAGACCGCCCAGAATGATGGCCTGCGCCGGATCCGTGGCAGGCAGCAGGACCAGCACAGTGTCCTCCGCGGCTGGCGGCACCACGAAACCTTTCCCTGTTCCGGCTCCCATTGTGAGGACCGGCGCCCAGGCTGACTCCAGCGGCGGATATGCGGGGAGCCGGACCCGTGCCCGGCCGCGGCCCTCCGGATCTTCCACATCCAGGACCGTGCCAAGGGTGAAGACGTCGGGACGCCGGACGGGAGGGGCTTCCGGGGGACGCGTGGCGATGGTGGTTTCGTAGCCCGTGTTGTCCAGCCGGTGGGTGGCAGTGACAATCGCGTAGGTGCCTTCGAGCGACGTCGCGAGTCCGCGCACGCGAACCCGACGGCCCGCCCGGAGGCGCGGATCGCCGTCGGCCACGAAGACTGCGGTGACTTGCCCGGCCATCCGGACGTCGAGATCCGCCTGGGCCAAGCCGTGGGCTGCGGATTGGGACGCGAGGGCCTCGTTGTCGCGCAGGAGATCGCCGCCCGCGCCGACGCTCGGGAGCGCAGGGTCTGCGGCGACGTTGGCTTTCGCGTCGCTGGTACTGGCTGAGGCCTCCTGCACCGAGGCGTCGTCGGGCCGCCAGCCTGTGGTTTTGGCCCCGAGGTACGCCGGCTCCTGGCTTAGTTCCACCTCGGCCGAATGCAGGCTGCTGCCAAGTTCCAGCTCGATAGGTTCGCCTTCGCCGGACAAATCGCCAAGTCTCAGGACGTCGCCATCGACCACGGGATACGCACCCGCCCGGGCGCTCTGTTCCACCAACAGGCTCAAGTCTGAGCGGGCACACTGGTACACCTCACCCAGCCGGGTTGCGCCGCCTACCACTTGCAGCCCTGTGCCCTCGGTAAGTGTGCGGGCCAACCCGGCGAGGTCGACGTCGCTGTGCAATCGGGTGAACTGGCGTTTCCTGAGGCGGTGCAGGGCGTCGTAGGCACGGACGCGGACTTCCTGCGAAAGATCTGCGCCGTAGCTGTGTTCCACCACGGTCACTTCGCCCACGAAAAGCGGAGTGCGCTGGCCACCGAGTTCCACGCGCAGCGCATCCCCCGGCGCGGGGTCCACTCCGCCGCGCGCTGTCGCGGAGCGTCCCGGACCGGGGCGCCAGCTGATGAGGCACTGGGCCGGCCTGGCGAGCGAGCTGAGGACCTGCACGGAGATGATCGCCGCGGTTTCGGACGCGGAGAGCCGGCGCCGCCCGAGGGTGACAATGAGTTCCGGCAAGCCTTGGAGCTGCCTCATGGCGCCTCGCCAACCGGGGGAACGGCGAGGGGGCCGTTGAAGTGCGCGGGATCGTCGATGTTGTTGTACTCCAGCAGCAACTTCCACAGCAGCGGCGTGCCAAAGGCGGCCAGGCTGAGGCGTCCCAGCTCACCGGGCGGAACCTCCGGAACCAGCTCGCCGCCGTCGGGCGCTGTTGCATTCCTGTCCGTACTGCCGTCGCCGCCCACCGCGAGCGTATCCACGGGCGGCGCCGTCAGGTCCACCGCCGGCAGCCGCTGGGCGAGCTCGTAGTTCTCGCCGCCTTCCTCGTCAGCGCTCTGCCCGACCCGCACAAATACCATGCGCATCCACGAACGCAAGGGGGAGCCATCCGGCGAAAAGCGGTCGAAACGCTCCGCTACTTCGGTCACGATCCCGGGCACGTTCCATGCGCGCCCCCACACGAACCGGACCGACGGCGGCCGGCGTTGCCTCTCCACCTCGGCCGAGTTCTCTGCGAGCGCCCAGATGGGCCGCGTCATCTGGCGCACGTCCTGCACATGGAGCGACGCCGGCGCGAGGTCGACGTCGAACAGGAGATCCAAGCGAAGCTCGGTGTGTCCGCCTCCCGTGAAGAGCAAGGGATCGTCCGCGAGCCCCGTTCCGGTCAGCTTGCCCCCTGCCGAGCGCCGAGGCTCCACGCCCGCGGTTCGCGACATGACTACGGTTTCCGGATTGAGCAGGCACCCAAGGTGTTCCCCGGTGTCCTCGATCAGGAAAGCGACGCGTTCCATGTCAGACCGCCAATTGTTCGTTGCTCAGTCGGGCGGCGCGGGCCATCTCTTCTGTTGTTGCTCTTTCCGCGGCGGGCCGGGGCGCGGGGCGTGGGGCCAATTCCGGCCAGTTTCCGGTTATTGGTGCCGAGGGGGCACGCTCCGGCGTCGTGCTCGGGTGGCCTTGGCGTTCTGCGTTCGGGTGCCCTGGGCGCAGGTGCTCCGGGCGCGGGTGCTCTGGGAGGACGACGACGGCGCGCGCAGCATCTGGCGGTTGGTGCAGGGGCGTTGTGGCCGGCTGAGCCGTGATTGGGTTAGGCGGGCTGGTCTTGCTGGAGCGTGTTGGGGCTTCCTGGCGCTGCTCAGCTTGTTCAAGGGCTGCCTGAGTTGGGACTGCTTGTTCAAAAACTACTTGTCGAGTGGCGGGCCGGTCCGTGGCGATGACCAGCGGGATTCCACGAAGTCTCAGCACCGGGCGCATTGACTGCGGAGCGTGTGGGGATACGGCCTCCACCGCGGGGGCTACTGGGGCATCGATGGTTGCCTCGTCTACGGGGATTGCCAGCGGCGCGAGGTGTGGCCAGGAAATGGTCGCTGCGCTTCCGGCGGCACGGTCCGGCAGGGAGCCCGTGGATGTGGGCCTCTGCAGTCGCGAGCCGAGCATCAAGCGGGGGAGCGTACGGGGCACGGGCCCCAGGGCGCTGTTCCGGGCCGGGCTTGCGGCCCCGGTCTCGCTGACAATATTGGGGCTGGACTCGCCCGGATGTGAGCGAGGGTTGGGGCTGGACACGCCCGGATCTGAGCGAGGGTTGGGGTTGGTGGGGGGTATATGTGAGCGAGGGTTCGGATCGGCGACGAGGCCGGCGTCGCGGAGCAACTGGACCCAATGCTCCGGTGCGCCGGACGTGTCCAGTCTTCGAGCCGGCGTCGGGCCCTCCGTTCCGACCGCCCGCCCAGTCTCGACGATTCGCCCAGTCCCAAGGATGCGCCCTGTTTCAACAACGGCAGCCCCGGCATCAGCTTCGGCATCAAGTTGCGACGGCCGTTCGAGCCTTTCCGCGAGTTCCCGCAGCCGCCGCGCCGCCTTATGACGCCACGGATTCCGGGGCCGCCTCCCGTCAAGCCACGGGAGCGCGGGCATCGTCGAGCTCCAAGCGGTCGTACGCGATGCTGAGGGATTCGATGGCCAGGTCCTTGCCGAGGGCATCCAACGGGGCCCCGAACCAGTCGCATGGCCAGGCGCCGAGCAAGTTCCAGCGGCGGACCTCCACCGAGCCGGCGTCGTTGAGCATGGCGATGGAGACGTTGCGCCGCTCCACACGTCCATCGACGGCCTTGAACAGCCATTGGAGCATTTCGGTGGAGTCGGTCAGCCCATAGCGGAGGGTCACCGGGGTGTACTCGACCTGGCCGGGGATGACCCGGACCGTGCTGTTCTCGCCACCGGAGCGGTACAAGATGCGGTCGATCTTCAGCCCAAGCCCTTCAACCTTGGTGAAGTGTCCTTGGACCACGCCCTGGATGACCAGTTTGAAGTTATAGGCGCGGTAGGGGTCCACCACGTTCCCGGGTTGGGCAGCAGGGGCTGGCGTGCTTGGCTGCGTGCTCATTTCAGGCTCCTGCGCTCTCTGTCTCGCTGGTGTTGTCTGCCGACTGCATGAGCTTGAAGATCACGAACTCGGCGGGTTTGACGGGTGCGATGCCGATCAAGGTGACAACCTGCCCCGCATCGCGGACTTCGGGCGGGTTGGTCTCTTCATCGCATTTCACAAAGAAGGCCTGTTGGGGAGTAGTGCCCAACAGCGCCCCGTCCCGCCAGACGTTGGTCAGGAATGCGCCGATGTCGCGTCGGATGGACTTCCACAAGGTGTGGTCGTTGGGTTCAAAGACCACCCAGCGCGTACCGTCAGCCACGGATTCCTTGATCATGTTGGTCAGCCTGCGGACGTTGACGTAGCGGTATTCGCTTGCCTCGGGTGCCTTGGTCCGGGCACCCCAGATGCGGATGCCTTCTCCCGGGAAATAGCGGATGCAGTTCACCCCGGCCGGGTTCAGTACTTCCTGTTCGCCGCGGCTGACCCGCCGGACCAGGTCCAGCGCTCCTTGGATGGGTTCGTTCGCGGGGGCCTTGTGGACACCACGCGTCGCGTCCACGCGGGCCCACACTCCGGCAACATGGCCCGACGGCGGTTGAGTCACCTTCTTGCCGGACACCGGATCGGTCATGACGATCCACGGAAAGTACAGCGCTGTGTAGCCGCCGGGGGATTGGGGCGCTCCGATCGCGTCCTCGCCGGTCGCCCGCCCGGTCTTTGTCTTGTCGGCATCGGCTTTGTCGTCTGATTCACCGTCGCTCGGCTTCGGGGCGTCCGGCACGCCGGAAGTAGCCGCCCGGGTGAGGGCTCCGACGTCGTCCACTTTCTCCGGGGTGTCCATGATCGCCATGCGGTCCTGCCGCAAGGGATGCTCCACATGGGCCTGCAGCGCCGCGTACGCTTCGGCGTCGCTGTATCCGGGGGCGGCCACCATGGAGATGTCGTCGATCGCCTCGAACAGAGTCACGCCGGTGGGCTTCGCGGCGGTGCCGGTGAGGCTGCTACCGGAACCGATGTTGACCACATAGCAGCGGCTCCCGCCGTTGGCGAAGAATCCGAAGACGGCGTTGGACAGGGGTGTGCCCTGCGTGGATTTGCCGACGTATTGGTCCACGAACTGGGTCCAGTTGTCCAGAACCCTTGCTTCGTCCGGATACGCCGACGGGTCCGGTGAAACTCCTACAAAACCGGCAATGCTGGTGCTGACCTGTCCGATCGAGCGGGCACCGCTGGGCACTTCCTGTACATACACTCCCGGCGCCTGGTAATTCGCCATGGTGTGCTCCCTTTCACTCCCACCGGATGATGACCGGCAGGCTGCTCGTGTCTGCTGAGACTTCACGTTCAGTGCCGCGGACTGCCACGACAAAGTGCTGGAGTTCGTCTGCCGAGGCCAGGACCTCGAAATGGCCGGTGGGATCGCTCACGACGGCGGCGGCGGACGAATGCGGGCGGATGTAGGCATCGGGGATGCCCTTGTTGTGGACGTCGACCAGCCGGCCGTGGATCCGGCGGGCCACTGTGGTGGACGCGATGAGGGGTTCAGTGACAGGCGGTCCGAAAGGCTCGTCGAGCCGTATCCCCACCGGGACGCGGATCAGGAAACCGAGGCCTTGGCGGATGCCGGAATCGTATTCGTCCGGCTGGAATTCGCCACTGGAGACCACCGAGTACTGGGTGTTTTGTTCAAGGGCCAGCAGGAGTTTCTCCATGTTGTCCAGCTGCGTGGGGCCGTGGCATTCCACGGCAACTTTGAGCTCGAGGTCCAGCAGCGGGCCTTCACGCCGGGAGCGGCCAACCCGGTTCAAGGCGACGGCGTGGACGGTGACAGCGGCATCGCTTGGTTGACCGGAAGGCGGTTCGGAGCCGTCGTCGAAGCGGACACGCTCGGGCGAAACGGCGTCCGAAAGTATCCCGAGGAGCTCGGTCAACGACGATCTCACAACACCCACGGTGACACCCCAGTCCCACAAAGTGGTCCAGCACAGCCGATGTGCTATAGGTTACTCCCGCAGTGGCCTGCGAGTCACTGGGATCACAGGCGTAACTCCATTCGATGGTTCTGGTTTGGCTCAGCGGGCGGCCACGGCTTCCTGATCCCGCCACCAGGCCACGGTCGCCGCCATCGCGCTAGGAAGCGGCGTCGGTTGCAGGCCGAGCTTGGTCTGGCTCGCAGTGGAGTCCATGACGAACGGCCGCTCGAACTGGTACAGCATTTCGGCCAGCTCCCGCATGTCGGTTGAAAACAGGCCAAGGGTCCGGAGCAGCCAGCCTGGAACCACACTCAGCTTCGGTTCGGGAAGATCAGCCGAGCGTGCGAAGTTTCCCGCAATTTCCCGCATCGTCATTGCCGGTCCCGTGGGGGCGTGCAGCACTGAGTTCCAGAGTTCGGGCTTTTGGGCCGCGGCGATCATGGCTGCGGCAAGATCCGGGACATAGGTGAAAGAGTGTGGCTGCTTGGCGCTTCCGAGAACCTGGACCGGCTTGCCCTTGAGGACCAGGGGGACCATGCGCTCGCCGGCATGCGCCATGCGGGCCCGCGGCCCGAAGAAATCGCCCGCCACCACGCTGACGGTATTCGCCGGGTGGGCTTGCCGGGCCTTCAGCAAGGCGGAGCGGATCCCGCGCTTGCCACCGGCCGCTTCCCGCGGGCTCCTTTCGGTGATGGTCTTGTCCGGCTCGCTATAGGAGTAAAGGCTCTCAGGGAAGACGACGACGGCGCCCGCCGCCGCCGCGGCGTCCATCACCACGCGCTCTGCTCCTGGAAGCTCGGCCGCCCAGGCTTTGGCCCGGTAGGCAGAACCGTGGATGCAGTGGAAGACGGCCGTGGCGCCGTCGAAGGCTTGCGCCAACTTGGCCGGGTCCGAGACATCCACGCGGAGCTTTTCGATCAGCGGGTGGTCCGGGCCGCCGCCTGAGCGGGTCAGGACGCGCACCTGCTCTCCGCGGTCCGCGAGTTGCTCGGCGATGGTCCATCCGACGGGGCCTGCTCCTGTGACGACGTACATGGTGTTGCTCGCTTTCTGGCTGGGAACCGAGTTCCTCTTGGTGGAAACCTGAGTTCAGAGAGCAGTGCTCTCTGAACTCAGAATGAACCTTGCTGAATCGCATGTCAAGAGCACTGCTCACATTTGTTGTCAGTGCTCTCCTTTGTGGCATGCTGGATGCATGGACCTCCCTTCCGCCGCAGTGGCCAAACAAGCGACGCCCCGCGAGCGGGCCCGGGCCCAGACCGTGGCGGACATCATCCGGCTGGGCCGCCAGCACCTTGCCTTGCATGGCGCCGCGGGTTTGTCCCTGAGGGCGGTCGCCCGCGATCTCGGCGTGGTGTCCTCCGCCGTGTACCGCTATGTGGAGAGCCGCGACGAACTTCTGACCCTCCTGCTGATTGACGCTTACGGCGAGCTGGGCGACGAAGTGGATGCCGCCGTCGATGCCCTCCCGGGGGACGACTACCGTGGCAGGTTCCTGGCGCTCGGGCGGGCCGTTCGCCAGTGGGCCCTGCGCGAGCCGGCAAGGTATGCCCTCCTGTTCGGCAGCCCGGTGCCCGGATACCAGGCGCCCGCAGAGCGCACTACGGAACCCGGAACGCGGGTGATTTACCGGATGGTGGGGATCTTCGACGCCGCCTACCGCGCCGGTGCCTTGGCCGCCGAAGTGGCGCCCGCCGTCGCCGTTCCTTCTGCCCTTGCCGCAGACCTAGCGGCCATCCGGGCCGAACTGGGCGTGACTGTTCCCGAACCCGCGTTGGCCCGGGGTGTGCTGGTGTGGACGTCGGTTTTCGGGGCGGTCAGCTTCGAGGTGTTCGGCCAATACGGGGCTGACACCTTCGCCGCGCGCGACGAGCTGTTTGAGCACCAGCTCGAGGTCCTGCAGGGGATCGTGGGGCTGTAGCCGCCCTCGCAACCGTGCATGAAAGACGGTGCGCGAAGGTACAGTAACTGCATGGCCCGTGGACTTTCTGACATCGGTGCGGAGGGCGTTTTGCTCGCCGGAGCAGGCCGCGCCATCCTGATGCAGATCGCCAATCCCGCGGTCGGTCATGGCGTCGCGGAGCACAGCAATTTCGCCGAACGGCCGCTGGACAGGCTGCGCGCCACCATGACGTACGTCTACGCCGTTATCTACGGCTCGGAACAGCAACTGACAGCGGTGCGCCGAGCTGTGAATCGTGCGCACGCCCCGGTTCGACGGACGGCGGACGATTCCACCGCGGGGTACAACGCCTTCGACGCGCAATCCCAGCTCTGGGTGGTGGCGACCCTCTATGACACCGCCGTCACCGTTTACGAAAAGGTCCATGGAGCCCTCGACGACGACACTGCCGATCGTATTTACCGTGAGTATGCGCGGATCGGGACAGCGTTGCAGCTTCCCGCGGAGCTCTGGCCTGCCGACCGCCCGGCCTTCGCGCGCTATTTGGACGAATCCCTGCGGAACCTCGAACCGGATGCAGCCGCTTTGAGGGTGGCCCACGAGCTCCTGTACCCCACGAGCGGACCGTTCTTGATGCGCTTGAGCATGCCGTTGGTCCGGTTGTTGACCGCGGGCCTGCTGCCTGAGGAGCTTCGTGCGGGATTCGGACTTCCGTGGAAGCCCCGCCATCGACGCAGCTTCGACGGCACCATCCGGCTCTTGGCGGCGGCTTATCCAAGGCTGCCGGAAAAAGTCAGGCATTGGCCGAAAAACTACTATCTTGGTCGGCTCGGACCGGGCGAGCTTGGCCTTGGCGAGACCGGCCTTGGCGAGTAGACGCCCATGCGTGAGCTCACCGCGGTAGAGGAACTTATCGACGGGAGTGCGAGCCGATTCCTGGTCGGCGCGTCGGACCAAGGACTCCGGTCCAGGCTCACGGAGTTCACCGTCTTCGGCCTCAAACAGGCCTGGGCGTGCATCTTCGGCGCTTCGCTCCTTGCCGTCATTTTCGGCGCGCACCTCTGGTACCCGGCCAAAGCCGGCCTCGCGAGGAACGATTTCCTGACGATCGCCGCCGTCGTGATCCAAATCCTGATGGTGGCCACGAGGCTTGAAACCTTGCGCGAGCTCCGGGTGATCGTGCTCTTCCACTTGGTAGGAACGGTCATGGAGTTGTTCAAGACCGGCGTCGGCTCGTGGTCCTATGAGGCTGAGGGCGTGCTGCGGGTCGGCGCCGTTCCGCTCTTCAGCGGCTTTATGTATGCGGCGGTCGGCTCGTACATGGTGCGGGTTTACCGGGTTTTCGACTTGCGCTTCGCCCGGTATCCGCGGCGTTGGATCACTGCGGTCCTGGCTGCGGCAATCTATGTGAACTTCTTTTCGCACCACTACACCGTTGATGCCCGCTGGGTCCTGCTGGCCGCCGTCGTCGTGATCTATGGTCGCTGCGTCATGCACTTCCGGGTGTTTCGGCGCCGGTTCCGGATGCCACTGGTCGTCGCGTTCCTGCTGGTGGCGCTCTTTATCTGGATTGCCGAGAACATCGCCACTTGGTCGCACGCCTGGCTGTATCCGAGCCAGTTGGACGGCTGGCATTTGGTGTCGGCGGACAAGCTTGTCTCGTGGTTCCTCCTGATGATCATCTCCGTGGTGCTGGTGGCATGGGTCTACAAGCCGATGCCGCCTGACACGACGGGCGTTCTCCCACGGCGAAATCGCGCGTAAATCTCCGTGTTTCCGGGGTTCCTTGGCCGTGAATCCGCAAAGTTGAGCGTACTCGACTCAACTTTGGATTGACATCGAACGGGGCCTGAGTACAGTTGAGTGAAGAACGCTCAACCCGGTTTCATTGAAAGGAAGCAACATATGTCACGCGCTGTAGGTATCGACCTCGGAACCACCAACTCCGTCGTCTCTGTTCTCGAAGGTGGCGAGCCCACCGTCATTGCCAACGCCGAGGGTGGACGCACCACGCCGTCGGTCGTTGCATTCTCCAAGTCCGGTGAAGTCCTGGTTGGTGAAATTGCCAAGCGCCAGGCCGTCAACAACATCGACCGCACCATCGCTTCCGTGAAGCGACACATGGGCACCGACTGGTCCGTTGCCATCGACGACAAGAAGTACACGCCGCAGGAAATCTCCGCGCGTATCCTCATGAAGCTGAAGAACGACGCCGAGAGCTACCTCGGCGAAAAGGTCACCGACGCTGTCATCACCGTCCCGGCCTACTTCAACGACGCCGAGCGCCAGGCCACCAAGGAAGCCGGCGAAATCGCCGGCATGAACGTCCTCCGCATTGTCAACGAGCCCACCGCCGCTGCACTTGCGTACGGCCTGGACAAGGGCAAGGAAGACGAACTCATCCTGGTCTTCGACCTCGGCGGCGGAACGTTCGACGTCTCCCTGCTGGAAGTCGGCAAGGACGAAGACGGCTTCTCCACCATCCAGGTCCGCGCCACGGCCGGTGACAACCGCCTCGGCGGCGACGACTGGGACCAGCGCGTTGTTGACTACCTGCTGAACCAGCTCAAGATCAAGGGCATCGACCTTTCCAAGGACAAGATCGCCCTGCAGCGTCTGCGCGAGGCTTCGGAGCAGGCCAAGAAGGAACTCTCTTCCTCCACCAGCACCAACGTCTCCCTCCAGTACCTCTCCGTCACCCCCGACGGCCCGGTCCACCTGGACGAGCAGCTGACCCGCGCCAAGTTCCAGGACCTCACCAAGGACCTGCTCGAGCGCACCAAGAAGCCGTTCCACGACGTCATCGCCGAGACCGGCATCAAGCTCTCCGAAATCGACCACATCGTTCTCGTGGGCGGTTCCACCCGTATGCCCGCCGTTTACGACCTCGTGAAGGAACTTGCCGGCGGCAAGGAGCCCAACAAGGGCGTCAACCCGGACGAAGTTGTCGCCGTTGGCGCAGCCCTCCAGGCCGGTGTGCTGAAGGGCGAGCGCAAGGACGTCCTCCTGATCGACGTCACCCCGCTGTCCCTCGGTATCGAAACCAAGGGCGGCGTCATGACGCACCTGATCGAGCGCAACACGGCCATCCCCACCAAGCGTTCCGAGACCTTCACCACCGCTGACGACAACCAGCCGTCCGTGGCCATCCAGGTCTTCCAGGGCGAGCGTGAATTCACCCGCGACAACAAGCCGCTGGGCACGTTCGAACTGACCGGCATCGCTCCGGCACCGCGCGGCGTCCCCCAGGTCGAGGTCACCTTCGACATCGACGCCAACGGCATCGTCCACGTCTCCGCCAAGGACAAGGGCACCGGCAAGGAGCAGTCGATGACCATCACCGGCGGCACCGCGCTGTCGAAGGAAGACATCGACCGCATGGTCCGCGAAGCCGAGGAACACGCAGCCGAGGACAAGGCCCGCCGCGAGGCTACCGACACCCGCAACACTGCCGAGCAGCTCGCCTACTCCGTGGACAAGCTCATCGCCGAAAACGACGACAAGCTGCCTGAAGAGGTCAAGACCGAGGTCAAGGCCGACGTCGACGCCCTCAAGAAGGCCCTCGAGGGCACCGACGACGCAGCAGTGAAGACCGCTTTCGAGAAGCTGCAGCACTCGCAGTCGAAGCTCGGCGAAGCGATCTACTCGCAGGCCGGTTCCCCGGACGGCGCAAGCAGCGCCGCAGGTGCTGAAGGCGCTCACGCTGATGCCAAGGCTGCCGACGAGGACATCGTCGACGCCGAGATCATCGACGAAGACGAAAAGAAGTAAGCATGCCTCACCACGGCAACGACGCAGAGCACTCACCTTCCAACAACGAGGGCAACGAGCAGCACAAGCCGGTCATTCGGGACAACCGCAAGGTTGACCCGGAGACCGGGGCCGCCCGCCACGCCCAAGGATCGGCAGCTGATTCCAACGCCGCTGCCGCCGAGGGCGACGCCCTGTCCCAGGCTGAGGAAATCCTCAACGGCATGGAGGTTCCGGCTGAAGAGTCGGTAGCCCCCGGAGCCGCTGCAGAAGCAGAGGCCGCGGAACTCCGCAACGACCTCCTCCGACTGCAGGCTGAGTACGTCAACTACCGCAAGCGCGTCGAACGCGACCGCGCCGTCGCAGGGGAAATGGCCGTCATCGGCGTCCTGAACTCCCTGCTGCCGGTGCTGGACGACGTCGACGCCGCCCGCCAGCACGGCGACCTCGTGGACGGCCCGTTCGCCGCGATCGCAGCCAAACTGGAGAACGCGCTGAAGACGTACGGCTTGGAGCGCATCGCGGAAACCGGAGTCGACTTCGACCCCACGATCCACGAAGCCCTCATCCAGCAACCGGGCGAGGACATCGAAGTAGACACCGTCAGCCAAGTGCTGCGCTCCGGCTACCGGTCCGGCGACCGCGTGCTGCGCGCGGCCCAGGTGATTGTGGCTGTGCCGGCCTGAGGTTCTCACCGCGCTATGTGTGCTCACCTTGGCGCTTCGCCGGATATGGGGCGGTGCCCGCTTCGCGGTGCCCTCCACACCGCCGCCCCATATCCGGCTTCGCGCCCGCTGTAAGCTCGCCTCAGGTGAGATGACAGCAGGCGCGAAGCGATGCATAGGCCCCGGGAGTGGCATCGGGCCTGCCGGAGCGTGGCGGCTGAAGTCCGTAGGACTTAGCCGCCACGCGAAGGGGCGGGGGCCTATGCATCGCGTAGCGCACGCAACCGAACACGGAAACGAAAGAGAGAAGCCGAGTGGCCAGCCAGGACTGGGTTGAGAAGGATTTTTACGCCATCCTTGGTGTCGCCAAGGACGCCTCTGACGCTGACATCAAGAAGGCGTACCGCAAGCTTGCGCGGAAGTACCATCCGGATACCAATTCCGGGGATGCTACTGCGGAAAAGAAGTTCAAGGACATCTCGGAGGCCTATTCGGTGCTCTCGGATGCCGAGGAGCGCCAGCAGTACGATGCCATTCGCGCCATGGGCGGGGCACGCTTCGCTCCGGGAGCAGCTCGCGGCGGGCCGGCCAATGGCGGTTTCGAGGACTTGTTCGGAGGGCTTTTCGGCGGCGGCGCGCGCCAGCCTGCCGGTGCTGGAGGCATCCCGCCCGAGTTCGCTGATCTCTTCGGCGGCGGTTTCGGCGGCGGACAGACCGGTTTCCAGCGCGCTCCCCAAAAAGGCAGCGACCGCACGGCATCCACCTCGATTTCCTTTGCCGGCTCCATTCACGGCACCACGGTGAGCTTGCGCGAAAGCAACGGCAACGTCATCGACGTGAAGATTCCGGCGGGCATCAGGGACGGCCAGAAGGTCCGTCAGCGCGGCAAGGGCAACCCCGGTGCCGCCGGCAACGGGGACCTCATCATCACGGTGAACGTCAAGCCCCACGATTTCTTCAACCGCGACGGCGACAACATCCGCATCCATGTGCCGGTCACCTTCGCGGAGGCGGCTTTGGGTTCCAACATCCACGTGCCGACGCTCGACGGCGACTCCGTCACCGTCCGCGTCCCGGCCGGCACGCCTTCCGGGCGCACGCTCCGCGTCAAGGGACGAGGCGTCAAAACATCGAAGGGGACCGGGGATCTGCTGGTGACGATCGACGTCGCCGTCCCGCAGAACCTCAACAAAGAGGCCGAGGAGGCCGTCAAGGCATTCGCCGCAGCCACTGCCGACGCCGATCCCCGCCACGACCTGGCCGCCAAGGCCCGCTTGTAGCGGCAGAACACATGGGAGGGGACGTAGGCATGGGCATCGACATCAACCAGCCGATCTTCGTCATCTCCGTCGCGGCCGAACTGGCTGACATGCATCCGCAGACCCTGCGCCAGTACGACCGCCTCGGCATCGTGTCGCCGAGCCGTGCCCCGGGCAAGTCGCGGCGTTACTCCCAGCGCGACATCGACCGTTTGCGCGAGGTCCAGCGGCTCTCCCACGAGGGCGTGTCCCTCGAGGGCATCAAGCGAATCCTTGAGCTCGAAAACCAGGTGGCCGCGCTGCAGTTCCGCGTTGCCGAGTTGAGCGAGGAACTGCAGCGCCGGCGGAGCCCGATGGAGGCCCGCGTTTTCGCCGCGGGAGCAGCGGGCGACGTCGTCAGCCTGGCCCGCGGGCAGCGCCCCCGGGCGCGGTCCCAGGCAGTTGTGGTGTGGCGGCCGCGACCGGGGGAGTAGTCCTCTAGTGCTGCGAGAGGGACGCCAGCAGCACCGTCGCTTCCTGTCCGGCCCACGTGCCCCGAAGGGCAGCCGAATCTTCCGAACCCTGGGTCCCCAGATCCAGGACACGGTTCACCAGCAGTGTGAGCTCACCGGCGTCGATGCTGGTGACGCTGTGTTCGGTAATCGGGGCTGCCGGGGTCAGTGCAGGGACTTCGCTACCGGGAGTTCCGCTGCCCTTGGCCTCGACGGAACTCTTGCGTGGCTCCAGCACGCCGTCCACGTCCACGAACTGTTCGGCTTCCCGCTGTCCAGTGAGGAGGCGGTGGCAAGGGCAGTGACGTAGACGGGATCGGCGCAGGCGTCGTACACCCACCTCGTGCCCAACACGGAGTGTTCCATGGTCCCGAGTAGCGAGTCCTCCGCGCCGGGTAATTCCGAACCCCGATAGCTCAGGGGAACCTGGTAGACCTTGCCGCCGTGGGAGACCAGGTGGGTCTCGAGGCCGACTTCGCCGTCCGGATCATCGAAGCGGTACGCTCCGAGCAGCTCGGGCGGTGCGGAGCCGTCCTGGGTGAACCACGGCTGAACGGGCAAGTACTTTTCGATGAGTTCAAGTTTGCTGGGACTCAGGGTCGCTCTGTGGATGATAGCCATGCGGTCCAGACTAGGCCACGTCGAAACGGTTGCTTCAGGGCGACCCTACTCCGCGAACAGCCCGGCCAGGTCCTCCGCCGTCAGCGCGCCACCGGCCAGGGCGTCGCCTTCCATGACATCCGCGAACAGCTGCGACTTCTTGGTCTTGAGCGCCATGACCTTTTCCTCGATGGTGTCCTTGGCCACCAATCGGTAGACCATGACGTTCCTCGCCTGCCCGATCCTGTGGGTGCGGTCTACGGCCTGCGCTTCGGAGGCGGGGTTCCACCACGGGTCCAGCAGGAACACGTAGTCGGCCTCGGTCAGGTTCAGGCCGAAGCCGCCGGCTTTCAAGGAAATGAGGAACACGGGCGCTGCACCGTTCTTGAATTCGCTCACGACGTCGGCCCGGTTCCGCGTGCTGCCGTCGAGGTAGCAATACTCGATGTCCTCCGCGTCGAGCCGCTCCCGGACCTTGCCCAGGAACCCCGTGAACTGGCTGAAGATGAGCGCCCGGTGCCCCTCGGCCACGATGTCCTCCAGCTGTTCGAACAACACGTCCAGCTTGGACGAGCGCACCGCGGACAAGGACTCGTCCACCAGGGAAACATCCAGGCTCAACTGCCGCAGCAGGGTGAGCGACTGGAAAATGGTGAAGCGGTTCTTATTGACATCGTCGATGAGCCCAAGGATCTTTTGCCGCTCACGCTGCAGATGCGTCTGGTAAACCTTCTGGTGCCGCGGGTTGAGCACCACTTCGAGCACCTGTTCCTGCTTGGGCGGCAGGTCCTTGATGACTTGCTCTTTGGTGCGGCGCATCATGAGGGGGCGGACCCGACGGCGGAGCTTGGCGAGTTGGCCCTTGTCGCCGTTCTTTTCGACCGGCTTTTGGTAGTACTCCGCGAAGCGGCGCGGGCTGGAGAACAGCCCTGGTGCCACGATTGAGGTCAGCGCCCAGAATTCCATGAGGTTGTTCTCAAGCGGCGTTCCTGTGATCGCCAGCTTGAAGGATGCCGGGAGCTTCCGGGCGCACTGGTAGGCCTTCGACTGGTGGTTCTTGACGAACTGGGCTTCGTCGAGCATGAGCCCGGCCCATTCCTTGGCGGCGTAGGCCTCGTAGTCGATCCGGAACAGCGCATAAGAGGTGATGACGACGTCGGTCCCGGCCATGGATTCCTGCGGATCCGCGCCGCTCTTGGCGAAGGTCTCTCCGATGGTCTTCACGCTCAGGCCGGGCGCGAAGCGTTGCACCTCTGCGGCCCAGTTGCCCACGACGCTGGTGGGGGCAACGACCAAGAAGGGGGCGTAGGGAGCGCCGCCACCCGAGCCACCCGCCCCACCCGCGCCGGATTCGGCGTGCTCCTTTGCCGCGCACATCAAGGCGATCGCCTGCACTGTCTTGCCGAGGCCCATGTCGTCGGCCAGGACGCCACCCAGGCTGTGGCGGTAGAGGAAACTCAGCCAGTTGAAGCCCTCCAACTGGTACGGACGCAGCTCGGCATCGAGCGAGCCCGGCAGCGGCAGCCCGGTCACGCCGTCGTCGAGCAATCCGCCCACGGCCTCGCGCCATGCGGCCGCCTGCTCGTCGACGATCCCCAATTGCGCGAGCTCATCCCAGAGCCCGGCCTGGAAACGGCTGATCTGCAGGGTGCCGTGCCGGTCCGGGTTGTCCTGCAAGGACCTGGCTTCGTCGATCAGCGCGCGGAGTTGGTGCAGTTCGGGCAGGTCCAGCGAGAAGTAGGCGCCGCTGGGCAGCAGCATCCGGCTCTGGCCGGCCGCGAGGGCGGAGAACACCGCCGCGAAGGACACAGGTTCGCCCTCGAGCGTGATGACGATGCCGAGATCGAACCAGTCGCGGCTGTCGGTGGCCTTGGTCGAAATGGAGACGACGGGAGCTTCGGTGGCCTCGCGGTAGTCGGCGATCTCGCCGGAGGTATCCACGACGACGTCGGGCAGCTCGCGGAGGCGGGGAAGCACCTCCTCGGTGAAGGCCAGCGTGTCCAGGCCATCAAGAGCCACCGAGGGCGCCAGCCGTGGAGCCCCCCAACCGCCGCTCGGCGACTCGCCCAGCGCGGCAACCACATCCCAAGGCCGGCCCAGGGACTCCAGGATCCGGGCTTCCGCGGCGTCGTCGCGGTAGCCGTGGTCGTCCGGGTGCCGCCAGAGGGGCTGGGCCGTCACGAGCTTACCGGCCTTGTAGTGCCACTCCCAGTGCAACCGGACCCGGTGGTCGGAGCCGTAGTTCGCCAGCAGGGACAGCATGGGCACGGCGAGGACCGGCAACTCAACGGAATGGTCCGCTGCCGTGACCCGCGTGGACTGCTTGAGTTTCGGATAGAACGCCGTGAGGAATCGTTCTTCGTCCTTCGCCGGGATCTGGAGCCGGGATGCGCCCATGACGAAATCGAGGAGTTCCTGCGATTCGCCGCCCTCCAAAGGGGCCAGAGTGATGAGGTTCCCGGGTGCCGGTACGCCGGGCAAGTGCCCCTCGCCGGGGCCCGTGAAGAACAACCCATGCGCCGGGCGTCCGATCAAGCCCAAGGCCGCCGGATCAAGGGCGTCGCCGCCCAAGGTCACCGACGGCGCCAGCTGCAGTCCGTCGTCGGGCCGGCTCAGGTCAAGCCCGACGACGGCGGGATCCGCCGCAATGCGGATCGGCTCGGTCCCGCCGGAGTGGATGAGGGAAACCCCGACTTTCGAGGCTTCGGCCAGCAGGCTCCATAGGTTCTTGCCGGCGAACTCGTTGAGGAGCATCCACATGCTGGACGTGAGCTGCCGGTAGTCAGCGGTGGAATGCGCGGCCAGGAAGTTCTGCATCCAGTCGATATGGGCTTCGTTGAACTCGCGCTTGTAGCCGAGGTAGTTCAGGTTGGTCCAGGAAACATCGCCCCGGATCCACTTGCCCTTGGCCCCCATCATCACCGGGCGGGCCTTGAGCTGGCGCACGCTGCGGAGAGGATCCCGCCGGCCTGTGTAGGAGAAGTGCGGGGCCGGTTCTTCCACCTCGAACGCCAGTGCCAAGGGGAGGCCCTGGCCTTGCGGGGTGGTCCCCGGAGTGGCGATGAGCTTGCTGAGTGCCTGCTCCCAGGCCGGGCGCTGCACGGCTGTCCCAGGCTGGGCCGTCTGTCCGAACGCGGGCGCGCTGAGCAGCTGTGCCCGCACGGCGGGATGGTCTTCGGCGGCGAAGAGCAGGGCGGCCACGTGTTTGCAGTCCTTGCGGACGGGGCAACTGCACACTCCCACAGTGCAGCTCCAGCCGCCGGGCTTACGGACCAGCTTGGCCGACGTCGAATACGCAGATGGGCCGCTGCCCCTGACCTTGCCCATCATCAGACCCGTGGCGGAGTCGAAAGTGATGCCGCTGACCCGGCTTCCCATGGCATATGCGAGGCCGGCCGCGAGGGAGCGGTCGTTAATGGCGGGTGTCTGAATCGCCAGTTCCCAGGAATCGTCTGAATGGGAAGGCATTCGTTAAGGCTACTTTCGGCAGGAGGCTATCTATGAATCCTAGGGCCCACGGAGCAGCCCTGAAACTTTGCCGGACGTTCACCTCTGCCTAGCTTGCCCGACAACCGCCCCCGCGTACGTTGAAAGGGTCCGGAGCAGCACAAGCTTCCAAGCAGTGAGGAAATCCCATGACCAGCAATGAGACCACCTTCAGGTACGTAACAGTTCTGACGAAGGACAGCATCGAGGCCGACAACGCAGACGTTGTGGACGCGAACGTCACCGTGGTCAACGAGATGTACGAGGAGCTCCTCAACCATGAGGAAATCGCTACCAACGCCCTGCGCAGCTACTTTGTGGACTACTACCTGACCCAGGCACTCGCTGGCGGTTTCGCCCAGTACGTCTTCACGGTCCCGGAACGCGAAGAGGTGGATGCGTTTGTCCGCGAAGGCCTCGAAGGGATGGGTGCCAAAGGCCACCTTGAGCTGTTCAACCGCACCGCCGCGGCATTCGACGCGCTGTCCGAGGACGACGCCGAGGCCTACCTGGACGGCGACCTTGACGAGTCCGAAGTGGCACCCGAAGCCGTTGCCGAGCTCGAGGCCCTCGACGGCGAATTCGAATCCCTCCTGGAAACCGAAGACATTATCGAACTCAACGCAGCGTGGCTCCGCAGCCAGGACGGTGTGCTCTACCTGGACGAGGAACAGCTGAAGGCACACATCGCCGAGCGAGTAGCCCTCATCCCGAACCTCGAAGAGCGCCAGGCCGAGGCCGCCGAAGCCGAACTCGAGAACGCCCCTGAATTCGAGCTCATCATCCGTGAATTGTGCGACGTTGCCGGCTACCAGCTCGAGAAGATCACCATGGGCGATCCCAACTACGAGCACGACGGCGAGACGGTCCTCGCCTGGCACTTCGCCACGGACCACGGCAACTACATCATGATCGAAGAGGACGACGAAGCCTTCATGATCCACCCTGAGACGAAGGAGATCATCGCCGCGGTGGAGTTCGAGGACGCTGAAGAGTTCGAGGACGCCTAAAACGCCCGCTCACCTTTAAGGCTTCCGGGGAGGACGCTCGCTCACCTTTGAGGCCTTTTGGACAAACGCTCGCTCAGATCTGCCGGCCGCTCCGGAGAGATCTGAGCGAGCGTTTGCCATTTGGGGTTCAAAGGTGAGCGAGGGTTTCAGTAGCCCATACTGCTGCCGCTTGGGGTGCTGCTGCTCGGGGTCACCATGGAACCGGACGGGCTGACCAGAGACCAGACACCGCCCACGCCTTGGCCGTAGGTGTCACTGGAATCTTCATCCTTGGAGTAGAAGTAGATGGGCATCCCATTGATGGTGATCTGCATCTTGCCGTCTGCCGTGGGGATGGTGCCGATGGTTCCGCTCACCCCATCAACCGCCGGCGTGGCCGACGTCGTTGTCACGGGGGGCCAGAGGGTAGCGCAGCCGCCGGTGCAGGCACTCTTGCCGGAATCCTTGACGTCCTTCGAGAAGACGTAGACACTCTTGCCGTTCGCCGCAACCACTCTCTCGCCCACGCTCGACGACGCCGTCTTCAGTTCCGCCGCGCCGGCAGGAGTGCTCGACGCCGGAGCGCTTGAACTCGACGCCGCGGAGCTGGGACTGGTTGCGCTTGAGGATGTGGAGGATGCGCCGGGGCTTCCTCCGCAGGCAGTGAGGGCGATGGCCAGAGCAAGAATTCCGAGCCCGGTGCCGAGTTGCTTCTTCATGGTTTGCTCCTTCGCTTGGACCGGTCATGGACGTGCCGGAAGCTAACCCGTACGACGCCGCCGGGTGAAGAATGGTTCACAGGGCTTGAACCTTTTTCGTGGCGGGCACGTCGTATCGCAGGAGAAGGGGAAGCCGAGCACCAAGGAGGCGCCGATGCCGCTCGACGAGGACGTGGTGGCCGCGATCTACCGCGACCACGGCACAGCCTTGCGCCGCTTCGTGTTGAGCTGCACGCCCGACGCGCACTTGGCCGAGGACGTAGTGCAGGAAACCATTCTTCGCGTATGGCAGCACGCCCCGCAGATCACGGGCAGCCTGCGGAGCTATTTGTTCCGCACTGCCCGCAATGTCATCATCGACAACTACCGCAAGGCCCAGCGGCGCCCGGCAGAGGCCGCCGAACGAGACATGGCGGACCCGGAGGAGGCCACCGAGCGAGTGGATGAACTCCTCAACCGGGTCCTTATGGAGGAAGCGCTCCTGAGGCTCAGCACCGAACACCGGGAGGTCCTGGTAGCCCTGCATTACGAACGTTTCACGGTGACCGAGGCCGCGCTGAGGCTCAACATCCCCAGCGGAACGGTGAAATCCAGGGCCTTCTACGCCGTCAGGGCGCTTCGCACGATTCTCGACGAAATGGGGGTGCAGCGGTGAACGAAACAGGACTTCACCAATTGCTGGGCGCCTACTTGCTCGGCGGACTCGAGCCCGCCGAGGCCCGGGTTTTCGAGGAGCATTTGGCAAGCTGCGCTGATTGCCGGCTCGAGCTGGGGGAACTGGAGAGCCTCCCGGCCCTCCTCGACGCCGTCCCCGTGCCCGACGCCGTCGCGCTCGCCGCCGGGCGCCCCGCCGTCGAGCCTTCCGCCGCTGCCCCTTCCGACGCGCGCTCACTTATAGGGGCTTTTTCGGAAAGGCTCCCGCAGCCGATTCTCCTGAAAATGGCAGCACGGCGACGGAAATCCCGACGGCGGTGGACGGCTCTGGTGGGTGCCGTCGCCGCGGCCTGCCTTGGGGTGGGCATATTGGCGGGTCCCGTGTTGAACCAGCCACCCAAGCCGGACGCCAGCTACTCCGTGCAGACGGACAATGGCCTGCAGCTCACCGTGGGGCTCGTCAGGAAGGCGTGGGGGACCGAGCTTCAGCTGGAAGGGCACAGCATGCCGCCGCAAGGCACGATGTACCTGTGGGTCAAGGGCCGCGACGGCACGGAGGAAATGGCCTGCGGATGGACCGCGACGTCCAGCGGCCACATCAAGGTCACGGGTGCGACGCCGGTCCAGCTCGCCGGGATTTCGGGCGTGGAACTGCGCGATGACAACCAAAAGACGGTCGCCGTGATTTCGGTCCCGGGGAGCTAGGGGTTTCCGGGACCTATGCGGCTAGGCGGATGCTGCTTCTCTGGCCTCAGGATCTGGCAGATCGTTTCGCTCCCAGGCGGGCATGTCCAGTCGGTTGAAACTGTAGAGATGGATTCCCGAGACACCATCCGGGTGCGCCATGAGCTCGGAAACGAGGCCTTCCGGTGAGTACTTGTCCCCGCCTAGGAGCTTCCGGGCAAGTGTTCCTTTATTGCTGAGGAACTTCAGGGACGTCCCGACGCCGATCTGGGCCGCCAGGGCCAGCAGTTTGGTCCGGGGAACGGCCCCGGCCACGCCTGCCCACACCGGCAGCTCGACGCCTTCCCGGCGCAGGAGTGCTGCGTAGTCGAGGATCGTCGGGGCGGAGAAGCACATTTGCGTGACAACGTGCGTGGCCAGGTGTTGTTTGGCCAGCAGGGCGTCGAGCAAGTCCAGCCCGCTCACGGAAGGATGCCCCTCGGGGTAACCGGCGATGCCCGCTGTGATGCTGCCGCCGGAGTACTCTGCGATGTCTGCCAAGAGGGGAAGGGTTGATCGATAGGGGCCGGCACCAAGAGGTCCGTCTCCGCCGATGGCGAAGACTTCCGTGATCCCGGCGGTTTCGCAGTCCCGGAGGATGCCGGAAAGCTGCGCCCGGTGCTCCAGCCCGCGTGCCGAGAGGTGCGGAATCACGTTGTAGCCGAGGAGGCTGAGCTTGATGGAAGCCTCCATGGTCCGCGCGATGCCGTGGTGGGGCAGGCAGGTAACGGTGAGCGTTGTGGAAAGCGGCACAGCGGCCTGGACTTTCTCAACGATTCCGTCTGAGGGGATGATTTCAATCCGGGTGGGGAACATGCTGGCTCCTTGCGGATCAGGCCGTCGCGTGGTGTGCGAGGAGGGTGCGGGCTTCCTGGCGGGTGGTGCCGGAGTCCTGGATGCCTTCGGCGATGTGGGCCAGGTGCGTGGGGATTTCGCGGCCTTTTTTGCGCATCGCGGTGGCCCAGAGGCGTCCGGCGCGGTAGGAGGAGCGGACCAGGGGGCCGGACATGACGCCGAGGAAGCCGATTTCCTCGGCTTCGGCGGCGAGTTCGACGAATTCCTGGGGTTTGACCCAGCGGTCCACGGGCAGGTGCCGTTCGGAGGGGCGCAGGTACTGGGTGATGGTGATCAGGTCACAGCCCGCGGCGTGCAGGTCGGTAAGGGCTTCGGAGATCTCTTCCCGGGTTTCGCCCATGCCCAGGATCAGGTTGGATTTGGTGACCATCCCGTGGGCCCGGCCCTGGGTGATGACGTCCAGGGAGCGGTCGTAGCGGAACGCGGGGCGGATGCGCTTGAAGATCCGGGGCACGGTTTCGACGTTGTGCGCGAAGACCTCGGGGGCGGAGTCGCAGATCGCCTGGATGTGTTCGGGTTTGCCGGAGAAGTCGGGGATGAGCAGTTCGACGCCGGTGCCGGGGTTCAGTTCGTGGATCTTGCGGACGGTCTCGGCGTAGAGCCAGACGCCTTCGTCTGCCAGGTCGTCGCGGGCGACGCCGGTGACGGTGGCGTAGCGCAGGTTCATGGCCTGGACGGAGCGGGCGACCTTGGTGGGTTCGAACATGTCCACGGGGGAGGGTTTGCCGGTGTCGATCTGGCAGAAGTCGCAGCGGCGGGTGCATTCGGAGCCGCCGATCAGGAAGGTCGCTTCCTTGTCTTCCCAGCACTCGAAGATGTTCGGGCAGCCGGCTTCCTCGCAGACGGTGTGCAGGCCTTCTTTTTTCACGAGGTTCTTCAGGCCCACGAATTCCGGTCCCATCTGGACCTTGGCCTTGATCCACTCGGGCTTGCGTTCGACCGGGACGGCTTTGTTGCGCTGTTCAACGCGCAGCAGCTTACGGCCTTCAGGTGCCAGGGTCATGAGGAACTCCATAATTCAGGTGGCGCGGACGCACCACGATGATTCGGTTCCTCCCCGCTCTGTATTGGACCTGAGAGTTTCCGCGTCCTGCCTCGCGGCTGGACGCTTGCACCGTCGGTGAGTCCGGTTTCCCGGGCTGCTTTCCAGAGTTGCCTTGCCGCGGCGGTACATGGGCCTGAGAGATTCCTGGGGAGGATTTGCTCCTACGGCGCCTGCTGAAACGTACCGGCAGGGCTCTCCCGCCGCAGATCATAAGCATGTGCCGCCTTTCGGTGACACGTCTCACATGGTATCCGGTGCCCGTGCGGCACGCAAAGAACCTATGAAGCTAGATCCTGCGATAACTGAGGTCGAAGATCATGCGTCCGGCCTCGTGGGCCTTGTTTTCGAAGCTGGTGCGGATGCGGCCGTCGAAGCGCGGAGCCCATCCGCCCACGTGGTCCACTCCCTCGTTGGGGCCGGTGTGCTCGGTGCTGACCGGTGCCCGGCCTTCCTTGACGGGGGCCCCGCCCACCATGGCTTCGACTCCCGATTCCCACACTTGGGTGAGGGGGCTGTCCGCGCCGGCCCGCTCGCCGTCGTGCAGGTTTTCAAACTCGGTTGAACCGGCCAGGACCTCACGGACGTGGACGGCATAGTTGGACCAGTCGGTGGCGATCCGCCACAAGCCGCCCTTTTTGAGGGACCTCGCGGCGAGTTCGGCGAACGCGGGCTGGATAAGGCGGCGTTTGTGGTGCCGAGATTTGTGCCAGGGGTCGGGGAAGAAGACCCAGAGCTCGCTCACTGACCCCGCAGGCAGCATGGTGGCCAGGACCTCCGGGGCGTTGGCTTCCACGACGCGGACGTTGCTGAGGCCGCGACTGTTGATCTTGATCATCGTGTTGGCCAGGCCCGGGGTGTAGACCTCCACGGCGAGGAAGTCCTTGTCCGGGTTCTCTTCGGCCGCGTGGCATACGGCGTCGCCGAGTCCCGAACCGATTTCAACAATCAGCGGTGCCTTGCGGCCGAACTCCGCTTCGGCGTCGAACACGTAGTCCGGGTGCACGGACGTGTTGGCGACATGCCGCGGAACCTGGATGGCCCAGCGGTCCGAGTGCTCTTCCCACGCCGCTTGGCGCCGACCCTGAAGCCGCGTCCCGCGGCGCACGAAACTGACCGGCCGGCCGCCATAGGTGCCGAAGGAGGCCTGGCTGCCTGGGGTCACGGGGCGCGAAGACTGCGGTGATTCAGGGGATTCTGGGGTTTCACTCATCTCCTCCAGAATACAGTTGCACGGTCAAAGCCCCGCCGCGGAACCTGCGTACGCTCCCGTCACGAGGCGCCGGCGCACGGGGGTGACTGCCAGAATGGGTTGGTGACCCCCGCTTCAAGCGCCCCAAAGAACACCAAGCCACACTTCGCCGTTCCCGAGATCCTCGTCGACGCCGAAATCGACGAGCTTCCCGCCGCCGAGCCCACCCAGGTCAGGACGCGCGGCGGACTCGTCTTCCTGGGGATCTGCCTTGTGCTCATCGGGCTGAACCTGCGGACGGTGTTCTCGAGCTTTTCGGCGGTCCTTCCGGAAGTCACCGCCGACGCCGGGCTGCCGGGCTGGGCGGTGGTTGTCCTCACCACTGTGCCGGTGACCTTGCTCGGTGTCTTCGCGCCGCTGGCGCCGATCCTGGCCCGCCGTTTCGGTGCCGAGAGGGTCTTGCTCGGCGCGATGGCTGTGCTGACAGCCGGGCTGCTGATCCGTCCCGTGGACCTCGCCGGCGCCGGGCACTTGCCCGCGTTGCTCGTCGGAACTGCGGCGTGCGGCGCCGCGATCGCCCTCTGCAACGTGTTGCTGCCCGGCGTGGTCAAGCGTGACTTCCCGCATCGCCTTGGGCTCATGGGCGGGCTATATACGACGGCGATTTGCGCGTCTGCCGCGCTTGGCGCCGGTTTCACCTATCCCGTCTTTACCGCGGCCGGACACTGGACTTCGGCGCTGTGGTTCTGGGCGCTGCCCGCCGCCGTCGTACTCTTGCTTTTCCTGCCGCTCGCGATCCGCCAGCATCCCGTCCGGCACAACGCGGCCGACGGCGGTACGAACGTCTGGCGTTCCGCCGTCGCCTGGCAAGTCACCATCTTCATGGTGTTGCAAGCGATGATGTCCTTCAGCGTGTTCGCCTGGTTGGCGCCGATCCTGCGTGATCGCGGGATCGACGGCGGGACAGCCGGTTTGATCGTGTCCGTGTCGATTGTGCTGCAGATGCTTGGTTCGTTCATCGCTCCTGGGCTCGCGGCCAGGTTCAAGGACCAGCGCGTCATCAACACCGTGGTGGCGCTCATGACCGGCGGCGGCTTCGCCTTGAGTATTTTCGGCCCCACGGACCTGATTTGGGTGTGGACCGGGCTGTTGGGACTGGGGCAAGGGAGCCTCACCGCCGTGGCGTTGACCATGATCATGCTGCGTACCCGCGATTCCCACACCGCGGCGCATCTTTCCGGCATGATGCAGGGCGTCGGCTATGGCCTGGGTTCCACGGGAACCCTGATGGTCGGCCAGTTGCATCAAGCGACCGGTGGGTTCGCGGCGGCCGGCATCCTGTTCCTCGTGGTGGGATCCCTGGCGGGCTTCTTTGGCTTCCGCGCCGGCCGGAACCGCTACGTCAGCTGACCCAACCAACTCGCATTTGTTGTCGTTATCAGGCCTCTAAACGACAACAACTGCGAGCCAGTTGGGGAGGGAACGCAGCGAGGCGGCATAATCGGGTATATGGTCATGCTGGCACCCTCGCGCGAGCTGGACGGGCTCGATCGGCGGATTGTCGGCGCTCTCCAGGTCAATGGCCGTGCCTCCTGGCGGCGGATCGCCGAGGTCCTGGGCGAGCCGTTCAGCACGGTGACCCGCCGCGGCATCGCACTGCTGGATTCGAGCATCGTGCGCGTGGCCGGCCTGGTG
The DNA here is from genome assembly GCF_042884555.1 of Arthrobacter sp. NPDC058127. Classification (NCBI taxonomy): domain Bacteria; kingdom Bacillati; phylum Actinomycetota; class Actinomycetes; order Micrococcales; family Micrococcaceae; genus Arthrobacter; species Arthrobacter sp. NPDC058127. The sequence continues at coordinate 187,963 of NZ_JBHVTT010000005.1, forward strand.
ACCCTTGGCCCCACCCACCTTGTGGAAGTTCATTGCGAGCCCTCCCGGTTGCTCGCCATCGCGGAGGAGCTTTCGGGCGACCCGGACGCCATTTTCGTCTATGCGCTCACCGGGCCGACTCGTCTCCTGTTCGAAGTGCAGGCCCGTCCGGGGCGCCTCTCGAGCCTTGTGCTGGAGGAACTCCCAGCCCTCGACGGCGTGGTGCAGGTGAGCGCGTCGCCCGTCATGGAGTACTTCCGCACGGTGGCTGAATGGCACCCGGGTCCGGTCACCGCAGAGGAAACTGCCGCGCTCCAGGAAGTGCCTCCTCCGCCGTCCCGACCGAGCGTGAATGGAGTGCTCGACGACGTCGACTCCCACCTTGTGCGGATCCTCGTGGCTGACGGCCGCGTTCCGGTCGCCGAGCTCGGGGAAGCCGTGGGGCTTTCCGCCCCGGCCGTGCGCCGACGGCTCAACACCCTTCTCGAAGAGGGCACGCTGAGTGTCCGGGCGATCGTCGAGCCCGCGGATATCGGCCTTCCAATCGAAGCCGTAGTCTGGGTCCGCACTGCCCCGGCCGACGCCGTCGAGGTTGGCCGGCTGCTCGCTGAAGCTCCCGGGGTCCGCTATGCGGTCATGGCAATGGGCGAATTCCAGCTCATGGCCGACGTCACCCTCGCGAGCCTGGACGAATTGCGCGATTTCCTCACGTCGTCCCCATGGGCCGCACGTGCCCTGGCCGTGCGCAGTTCCCTCGTGGTGCGGGCGTACAAGCGCGGTGGCGTGCGCATGCCCGCCCTCGACTGAATCATTTAGAAACCCGATCCTCCCACCTTGGTTCACTCCTGCCCTGAACCGGATGCCCCGCGCATCAAAAAACCTTACGGAGACCTCTAGCCAAATGTGATTCGTCCCACTATTGTGGTTCATTAATTCCACTTGAGACAAAGAAGTGACTCAAAAGGAAACTATATGAAGGCAATATGAATCATGACAAACGACTTGATTTACCGTGGGGCAGTGGAGCTCGCTGGGCTCCTGCGTTCCCGGGAGGTGTCTGCCACCGAGGTTCTTGACGCGCACCTGGAACAGATCGACAAGCTCAACCCCTTGATCAACGCGGTGGTGACCCTCGACGAAGAGGGCGCCAGGGCGGCCGCAGCGGAAGCCGATCGCAAGATCATGGCCGGGGAGCCGATTGGGCCACTCCACGGCTTGCCCATCAGCTTCAAGGACACCGCGAATACGGCGGGGATGCGCACCACTTTCGGGCACCCGCATTTCCGGGACCACGTTCCGGAGGAAAATGATCTGCACGTCCAGCGCATCCTCGACGCCGGAGCCATTCGAGTGGGCAAGACCAATGTCCCCGAGTTCGCCGCTGGATCCCACACTTTCAACCGAGTCTTCGGTGCAACGCGCAACCCGTACGACCCCGGCAAGTCCGCCGGGGGCAGCAGCGGCGGTGCTGCGGCGGCCCTGGCAGGGGGCTTCCAGCCGATCGCCGACGGAAGCGACATGGGCGGCTCCCTCCGCAACCCGGCGTCGTTCTGCAATGTGGTCGGCCTGCGTCCCACTCCAGGCATGGTCCCCAACACCGACGGCAACAACGTCTTCTTCCCATTGGCCGTGGCCGGACCAATGGGCCGCACGGCGGCTGACGCCGCGCTCTTGTTCGACGTCATGACAGGCGCTTCCCCGGATGATCCCCATTCCGTTTTCCCGCCCAGCCTGGCAAGCCCAGCAAGCCTTGCCGCCGAACCGTCCCCGGCCGATTTTTCCGGTCTGCGCATTGCCTTCGCCCCTACGCTCGGCGGCCGGATCCCGGTGAGCCGCGAGGTACTCGACGTCATTGAACCGCAGGCGGCGGCACTCGCGGCCCTCGGCGCACACGTGGAGCTGGACTGCCCGGACCTCGACGGTTCCGAGCAAGTGTTCCGCGTACTGCGCGCAGCCTCCTTCGACTCGATGTGGGGAGAGCAGCTTGCCGCGGAGCCCGATGCCTTCAACCATTTCCTGGCCGGAAACATCCGTGAAGGTGGCCGGCTCAGTGGCCGCGACGTCGTCCGCGCCGAGGAAGGAATGACCCGCCTGATCCGCAAGGCGGCCGGATTCTTTGAGCGTTACGACCTGGTTATCGCGCCTGCCTCCCAGATTGTCCCGTTCGACGTCGATCTCGAATACCCCACCGAGATCGACGGGCAACAGCTCCAGAACTACCTCGACTGGATGCGTGCCCCGTACCTGTTCACCCCGCTGGGCCTCCCTGCCCTGTCGGTTCCGGCCGGGTTCACCCCCGCCGGACTTCCCGTCGGCCTCCAGATGGTCGGAGCGCGCGGCAGCGACGCCCGCCTCCTCCGCCTGGCTTCCGCCTTCGAGAAGATCTCTTCCTGCTCATCCGTTCGCCCCCAAGGAGCTGCAGTTCTATGAGCACTACCCTGGCATCCCCCAAGAGATTGACCATTGCCTCAGTCCCCATCGTCGGCATGATCATCACACCGTTCCTGCCCTTCGTTTCCACGCCGACGCTATGGCTTGGCCTCCCGTCGGCGATCGTCTGGATGGGCCTCATGATCGTCGCCACGATCGTCGCCCTCCAGATTGTGGAGCACACGTACCTCCGCGAAGGCGGTGCCGAACTCGATCGTCTTGAAGCCGAGCAAAGCGCCTTGGCAAACGCCGCTTCAACAAGCGCCGCAACCAACAGCCCTGCCCCGATCACCGAAAGAAGGGCCCGCTGATGCTTACAGTCGCCATCATCATCGGAATTGTCGGCATCGGCGCCCTCGGTATCGCGGGCCGCCGACGCCAGACAGAACTCTCCAGTTGGACTGTCGGCAAGCGGGACTTGCCCCGCTGGACCAGTTGGTTCCTCCAAGCGGGCGAATCGCTGACCACCTTCAGCTTCCTCGGCCTCGCCGGAATCGCGTTCGGTGGCGGCGTTGCCGCGCTCTTCGCCGTCGCCTACCTGACCATCAACTGCATCGTCCAATACTTCGTGATTCCGCGCCAGCGTGAGCTCGGCGCGAACCGCGGCTACCTGACCATGGCGGACTTCTTCCAGGACCGGTTCAATAGCAAGGCCCTGGGCAAGACCGTGGCCCTCGTGGGTGCCGTCTTCCTCATCCCGTACCTGCAGCTGCAGATCACCGGGCTCGGCTTGATCGTCCAGCTCGCTACGGGCAGCGAATCGGCGCGTGGCTACAGCATGGCCGTGGCCAGCGTGCTGGTGGTCGTCTTCGTGATCTGGGCGGGTATCCGGGGACTCGCCAAAGTGGCTGTCTTCAAGGACTTCGCCATGCTCGCCGCCCTGGTCATCGTGTTGGCCGGTGTGGTGGCGGGTATTGGCGGCATCCCGGATATCTTCGCCAAGGTCATGGATACCGCCCCGAGCTACCTCACCATCAGCCGCCCGGGCTTCGACGCGACCTTCTGGGTAACCTCCGTTATCGTGACAAGCATCGGCGCAGGGCTCAACACCTTCCCGCACTTGTGGCCGCCGGTCCTTGCCGCGAAAAGCGGTGCCGTGCTGCGGGACAACGTCAAATGGCTTGCGGTCTACCAGTTCCTGCTGCTCATCCCGATCACAGCCGGAATCGCCGCCACGCTGGTCCTCGATCCGAAGACCAAGAGCAACTTTGTCCTATTGGGCATCGCCCAGCACACCCTGCCCGAGCCATTGATCGCGATCATCGCCATCGGCGGCGCAGCCGCCGCCATGGTTCCGGCGGGCGCGATCGCAATGGGCATTTCCTCGCTTGTCTCGAACAACCTGCTGTCCGTGAAGAACCCCAAGCTGCGGTTCCGGATCAACCACGTGGTGGTCGCCCTCGCCGTCGGACTGGCCCTGGCGTTCGGGCTCGCGAAGTCGGACATCGGAGCGCTGCTCCTGCTCACCTACGGTGGCCTCACGCAGCTCGCTCCCGCCGTCGCCATCGCGATCGGCCGCAAGGTGCGCATCGGCGCCGTTCCAGTCAACCTCGGCATCATCGTGGGCACGCTCACGGTAGCCGTCATTACCTTCGGCAACATCCCCACGGGCGGCGTCGATTCGGGCCTCATTTCCCTCGCACCGAACCTTGTGGTGCTCGCGGTCGCGGAGCTTATCCGCCGCCGTCGCCTTCCGCAGGTTCCGGCTGAGCGAGCGGACGACGTCGAGCGCCCGGTTCCGGGACACAGCGCGGTTGAGGGACACAGCACGGTGGGAGTCGAAGCATGACGCAGCCCGAATACCCCGGCCACAAGCAAGACCACAAAGGACCGCTCGCCGGGAAGCTCGTCGTCGACCTCTCCCGTGCCCTTGCCGGTCCACACGCCGGCATGATGCTCGGTGACCTTGGCGCCCGCGTCATCAAGGTGGAAAATCCCGACGGCGGTGATGACACCCGCGGTTGGGGGCCGCCGTTCGTGGACACTCCGGAGGGCCGCGAGTCCACTTACTTCCTGTCGTGTAACCGGAACAAGGAGTCCATCCGGCTCGACCTCAAGGCGGCAGAAGGCAAGGCCGCGTTGCGCGAACTGCTGCGGCGGGCAGACGTCCTCGTGGAGAACTTCCGCCCGGGAACCCTGGACCGCCTCGGCTTCGACCCGGCGAGCCTCGAAAAGTTGAATCCGAGGCTCGTGGTCCTCGCGATCAGTGGCTTCGGCCACGACGGTCCCGAGGGGCACCGCGCCGGTTACGACCAGATTGCCCAGGGCGAAGCGGGGCTGATGTCCCTCACGGGTTCGGGGCCCGGCGACCCGCAGCGCGTTGGCGTACCTATCGGCGATGTCCTGGCCGGAATCCACGGCGCCTGCGGTGTGTTGGCGGCCCTCCTGGAACGTGAGCGCACGGGCCGTGGCCAAATAGTGCGCACCTCGCTCCTGTCTTCGATCGTCAGCGTGCTCGCTTTCCAAGGCACGCGTTGGACGGTGGGCGGCGAGGTTCCGCAGGCCCAAGGCAACCACCATCCCTCGATCGCGCCGTATGGGCTGTTCCGTTGTGCAGGCGGTGCTGTGCAGATTGCCGTGGGATCCGAAGGCTTGTGGCGCCGCTTTGCGGGGGAGTTCAGCCTTCCCGTTGACGACGAACGCTGGCGCGACAATCAGTCCCGCGTAGCCCACCGGGCCGAGCTGATCGAAGCCATCGAAGCCGTGTTCTCGGAGTCCGACGCCGAAGAGCTGCTCGCGCGGCTTGAAGCGGCCGGGGTGCCGGGCGGCCGGGTCCGCTCCCTGGACGAAGTCTTTGCTTGGGAACAGACGCGGAGCCAGCATTTGGCGCTTGAACTCCAGCACCCCACGCTGGGACGTATCGAGGTCCCGGGATCGCCGCTGCGCTTCTTCCAGCAGGACGGCACCGAGACCACGAGGTTGCGGCACTCCGCACCCCCAAGGCTCGGAGAGCACGACGACGCCGTCCGGGCATGGCTTGACGGCGCAGGATTGCCCGGCGACGCATTGCCCGGCGGCGCGTTGCTTGCTTCGAGGGCGTCGTGACGGCGCTCGCGGAGGCCGCGCGCCCGGAACCGAGCCCGGCGGGACACCGGCAACGCCGCCTTGGCGGGACGGAGTTTGTTGAACAGTTCCTCGACGCCGGCAGTTTCCGCCATTGGGACCGGCCGGTCCCTGTACCGCCGGGCGCTGATTCTGCCTACCTCGCGGATCTGGCCCGGGCCCGCGACCGTAGCGGTGCGGACGAGTCCGTGCTCACGGGCGAGGGGACACTGGATGGAATTCCTGTAGCCGTCCTGGCCAGTGAGTTCGCCTTCCTCGGCGGCTCGATCGGGACGTCCGCCGCCGAGCGGATCGTCGCGGCAATTGAAGAAGCAGGCCGACGCAGTCTGCCGCTCGTGGCCGCTACCGCGTCAGGGGGTACCCGCATGCAGGAAGGCACCCTCGCGTTCCTGCAAATGGTGCGGATCACGGAGGCCCTCACGGCATACAAGCGTCTTGGACTGCCCTATCTGGCGTACCTCCGGCACCCGACCACAGGCGGCGTCTTCGCCTCATGGGGATCGTTGGGTCACGTCACAGTGGCCGAACCGGGTGCGCTCGTTGGCTTCCTGGGTCCCAAGGTCTACGCCGGACTCACCGGACAAGCGTTCCCGGAGGGCGTCCAGAGGAGCGAGCATCTTCTCGCTCGTGGAACTGTCGACGCCGTGTTGGACGCACCGGGATTCAGGAACCTTGCCGCTGAGGTGCTGGGGATTCTTGCTGCCCGGGGATCGTGGGAAGGCGCCGGTTTTGCGCCTAGACCGGGGGACATGTCCACTGGGGACCCAAACCCGGGGGACATGTCCAGTTGGGATTCCGTCCTGAGGACACGCGACTCTGGGCGTCCCGGGCTGGTGGAACTGCTCGACGGCGGGTTCGGCCGCCTCGTCCGCTTGCACGGCACGGGCCGAGGGGCAGCTTCGGCGAGCACCGCCGTCGTGCTGGCTGAACTCGAGGGCCGGCCGGTCGTCGTCGTTGGCCAGGACCGCGCAGCCCAGCGGGCGGGGAACGTCCTCGACGCGGCGGGTTTGGCGCAGGTGCGGCGGGGAATGCGCCTCGCGGAGGAACTGGGTCTGCCGCTCGTGACGGTGGTGGATACTCCTGGGGCCGAGCTTTCGGTCCGGGCCGAGGAGTCCGCGATCGCGGGCGGGATCGCCGATTGCATTGCGGGAATGCTCGGACTGACCGTGCCAAGCGTTGCCGTGCTCCTCGGCGAGGGGACCGGTGGCGGCGCGCTCGCTCTTGCGGCTGCCCGCCGCACGGTGGCGGCCGAGAACGCCTGGCTCGCGCCGCTGCCGCCGGAAGGTGCCAGCATCATCGTGCACGGGGACACGTCCCTGGCGGCCGAGCTGAGCGAGCGGCAACGGATCGGAGCGCGCGCACTCCTCGAAGATGATGCTGTGGACGAGGTGGTAGGCGAAGGCGACGGCTTCCTGAAGCGCCTCGCCGAAGCCGCCTCCCGGCAGATCTCGGCGCAGCTCACCTAACTCGTCCCCACAAGCCCAACTAGCTCGCAGTTGTTGTCGTTATCAGGCCTCTAAACGACATTAACTGCGAGCCAGTTGGGTCAGAACGCGGGCGGTTAGTGCGTCAGGTCCTTGCCCTTGGTTTCCGGGATCATGAAGGCGAACGCGATACCGATGGCCAGCAGGATCACGGCGTAGACGTTGAACAGGTTGGCCTGGCCGATGCTGCCGAGCCACGTCTGGAGGTACGGGGCCGTCCCGCCGAAGACCGCAACGCAAATGGAGTACGGGACGCCGACACCGACGGTGCGGATCTTGGTCGGGAACAGTTCGGCGTACACGGCCGGGACAATCGAGGCGCTGCCGGCAATGAAAAACAACATCACAGACATCGAAACGGCCAGCTGCCAGGGCGAATCCTTCAGGAGCCACGTCATGGGGAAGTGCAGCAATGCGGCACCGGCAGAGCTCACGATCAGCACGGGCTTGCGGCCGATGCGGTCGGACAGCTTGCCCCAGAACGGCAACGACGCGATGAACGCGACGTTACCGATGACCCCGGCCCACAAGGCTGCGCCGCGGTCCATCTTGAGCGTGCTGGCCGCGTAGCTCGGTGCCACGACGCCCCAGATGTAGTAGACAACGGTGAGGCCGACGGTCAGCCCGATAACCTGCAAGGCCTGCTTGCGGTACTTGACGATTTGCGGCCACATGGGCTCGCGCTTTTCCTTCGGTGCTTCGGCTTCGAACGCCTCGGTCTCCTTCATCTTGGCCCGCATGACCAAGGCATAGATGCCCAGGGCGCCGCCAACCAGGAACGGGACGCGCCAGCCCCACGCGTTCATGTCGGCCTTGCTCAGCACACCGGTCAGGATGGCGCCCAGCAGGGTCCCGGCGAGGATGCCCGCGGTGCCGGAGGTGTAGATGAGGGTCGCCCAGAAGCCGCGTTTTTCCTTGGGTGCCATTTCGGACAGATACGTTTGCGACGACGGCAGCTCGCCACCGTGGGCGAGGCCCTGGATGAGGCGGGCCACCAAGAGCATGACGGATGCCAGGGCCCCAACGGCCTGGAATGTCGGGGCGATACCGATCAACAGGCTTCCGACGGCCGCGAGGCCGACGGCGATGGTCATGGACGTCTTGCGGCCGATCCGGTCGCCGATCCAGCCGAAGACGAAGCCGCCGAACGGCCGGGCCACGAATCCGACGGCGAAGATCGCCAGGGTGGAGAGGACCGCGGAGGTGGGGTCGGCACTGCTGAAGAGCGCGCTGGCGATGAAGGGCGAGAACGTGGCGTAGATGGCCCAGTCGTACCATTCGACGGCGTTGCCGATGCCGGTACCGACGAGGGTTCGCAGATGGGACTTGTGAACCTGGGCTGTGGCTGAAGCGCCTACGGTTGCGGTCATGTCTTGCTCCAAGGTTTGGGGTGGTGGTTAGTTGGCGGCGGCGAGGGTGGCGATGCGGGAGACCGCGAGCTCTGCGTAGAGCGCCGCACCATCGGACAGGACGCCGTCGTCGAACGTGGCGTAAGGGGAGTGGTTGAACGGTGAGGTGGTGTGGTCCACGCCCCGCGGCACGGCGCTGAGGCCCACGAAGGTTCCCGGAACCTCGGCCAGGACCCGGGAGAAATCCTCCGAGCCGCTCATCGGCGTGGCCCAGCGGGAGAGCCGGGAATCGCCGAACATGTCCGAGATGACGTTCTCGGCCGTGTGGGTCTCGTCCTCGTCAGTGACGGTCATGGGGTATTCGCCGCGGTAGTCGACGTCCACCTCCAGGCCGTGCGCTGAGGCAATGCCCTTGAGAAGCTGCGGAATCGCGGTCATCATCCGGTTGCGGGAGGCTTCCGAGAACGTGCGGATGGTGGCTTCGAAGCGCGCGGATTCGGGGATGACATTGCGCTTGGTACCTGCCTGCAGCACGCCAACCGTCAGTACTACGGGATCGAACATGTTGAACTGCCGCGTGATCATGACCTGCAGGGCCGTCACCATTTCCGCGGCCGCGGTCACGGGGTCCTTTGCCGCATGCGGCGCCGAGCCATGGCCGCCGGCACCGAGGACCGTGACGAAGAGTCCGTCCGAGGCGCTCATCATGACGCCCGGCTTGGTGCAGAACTGGCCGTACGGCTCCAAGGATGAGAAGACATGCATGCCGTACGCGGCGTCAACACGGCGGCCTGCGGCGTCCAGGACGCCTTCGCGGATCATGTGGCCCGCGCCGTCGAAGCCTTCTTCGCCCGGCTGGAACATCAGGACGACGTCGCCCGCCAACTGATCGCGTCGCTCGGCCAAGAGGGTTGCCGCTCCGGCGAGCATGGACGTGTGCAGGTCGTGGCCGCAGGCGTGCATAGCGCCGTCGATCTTCGAGGAGAACTCGACGCCGGTGCGCTCCTGGACGGGAAGGCCGTCCATGTCGGCGCGGAGCAACACAGTTGGCTTGTCCGCTGAAGCGTGCGCCGCGCCGCCGCGCAAGACCGCGGTGACCGACGTCGTGCTCTCGCCAAGGGTGATTTCGTACGGGAGTCCGTCGAGCGCCTTGAGCACCTTTTCCTGGGTGCGCGGGAGGTCCAGGCCGATTTCCGGTTCCTGATGGAGCTCGTGGCGGAACCGGGCGATTTCTCCCTGCATCTCTTTGGCGTCTGAGGCGATCGACATCTGTTCTCCTGTTTCCTGAACGATTGGTAGGTATCCATAGCCATTGTGGAGTGACTAGCCTCACAATCTTCCAAAGCCCTGAAAAAATTCACGATTGTGCCAGAATTAACAGGAATCACGCATCATTTAGGAAGGGATCGCTGATGGAGCTCAGTGAAGAGGACCTCCGGTTGATCAACGCCCTCCAGATCTCGCCGCGGATCAGTTGGTCCGACGCCGCTGAGGTCCTGGGCGTCCATGCCACCACGTTGGCCTCCCGATGGGACCGCTTGCGCGAATCCGGAGCCGCTTGGACCACGGCGCACCTCATGGGGGACCCCAAGCATGCCTGCCTTGCCCTGTTGGACGTGGACTGCGAAATGCACCTCCGGCCCGAGGTCACGGCCGCGCTCGCTGCCATCCCGGAGATCATCACGGTTGAGGAGGCCGCCAGCAACCGGGACCTCATGCTGACCGTGATCACCCAGGACCTGGGGGAGTTCAGCAGCCGGCTATTGCCCCAGCTCAAGGAAATCCGGGGGCTCACCAAGTACCGGACCTCGCTCTGCACCCGGATCCACACGAGCGGCTATGCGTGGCGGCTCAACGTCCTGAGCAGGGCGGAGCAGCAGGCGCTGCGCGCCCTCGCCGGGCCGGAAGCGCTCAATCCGTCCGCCCCCTACGCCCAGGTCACCCCGCTGCCGGAGAGCCATATGGCACTCTTTCCGTTCCTCGCCCGGGACGGAAGGGCCTCCGCCGCGGAGATCGCTCGCGCCCTGGGACGGCACCCAGCCACGGTGCAGCGGCAGCTAGGCCGGGTGCTCGCGAGCCGGATGCTGTCCTTCCGCTGCGAAATCGCCCAGCAATTCTCGGGCTATCCCATGACGTGCCAGTGGTTCGCGAACGTTCCAGCAGGCCAGCACGAGGCCGCGGCCGCCGAACTACGGGCCGTCAGGAACGTCAGGTTCACGGCCTCCACCACTGGCAGTACCAACTTTGTGATCATCATGTGGCTGCGCTCGCTGGCTGAGGTCATGGAGATGGAACTCGCCATCCAGCAGCGCATCCCGAGGATCGAACTGGTTGAAAGCGTCGTGATGCTGAGCACGGCCAAGCGAGTCGGGTGGATGCTGAACCCGGACTCGACGGCGACGGGCGCCGTCGTACCCACCGCCGCCGGCGGACTGCTCCCCGCGATCGAATGGACGACGACGGCGTGACTCGCCGTGCCGGGTAGGACAGCTAGGCCTGGAGGGCCTTGGCCCAAAGGTTGATGTCCGATTCGACGGCGAATTGGTCAATATTGTCCAACTCGTCGTTGGTGAAGTCGGGACCTGAGGTTGCCGCCAAATTGTCCTCCAGTTGCCGGACACTGCTGGCGCCGATCAGAGCCGATGTGACCGGGATTCCCTTGTTCTGCGGGCGCAGCACCCAGGCAATGGCCATCTGGGCGAGCGTCTGCCCACGCTGCGCCGCGATCTCATTGAGGCCCCGTATCCGGGCCAGGTTCTCCTCCGAGAGCTGGGTGTCCACGAGCGACTTGCCCGCGGCCGCGCGGGAGTCCTCCGGGACGCCCTGCAGGTATCTGGAGGTCAGCAATCCTTGCGCAAGGGGCGAGAACGCGATGGCTCCTGCGCCCACCTGCTCAAGGGTTTCGAACAAGTTGGGGGAGCCGTGTTCGGTCCAGCGGTTGAGCATTGAGTACGAGGGCTGGTGGATCAGCAATGGTGTTCCAAGGTCCTGGAGGATGGCAGCTGCTTCGAGGGTCTTCTCCGGGGAGTATGAGGAAATGCCCGCGTACAGCGCCCTGCCAGATCGAACCGCGGTGTCGAGCGCTCCCATGGTCTCCTCAAGGGGAGTGTTGGGGTCCGGGCGGTGGCTGTAGAAGATATCCACGTAGTCCAGGCCCATGCGCTCGAGAGACTGGTCCAGGCTTGAGAGCAGGTATTTCCTGGATCCCCATTCCCCGTACGGGCCGGGCCACATGTGGTATCCAGCTTTGGTCGAGACGACGAGTTCGTCGCGGTACGGCTTGAAGTCGTCTCTGAGGTGCCGGCCGAAATTCGTTTCGGCACTGCCACCGGGCGGACCGTAGTTATTGGCGAGATCGAAGTGTGTGACTCCGAGGTCGAAAGCGCGGCGAAGGATGGCACGCTGTGTCTCAAAGGGCTTGTCGTCGCCGAAGTTATGCCAGAGGCCCAGTGAGACCGCCGGAAGTTTCAGACCGCTTCGCCCCACCCTTCGGTACGGCATCGAAGCATAGCGGTCCTGCGTGGGGTTGTAATTCATCAATCTAATTTCCCTTGGATACGGAGATGGAGAGGGGACATCGGGCGCGGGACATCGGACCCGGGGCTTATGTGCAGGCGTTTGTTCAGGGGGTTTTGCTGGCGTCGGACCCGCGTCTTTCTTCGGCTGCTTGTGCAGCTTCAGGAGTGCCCGTTCCGGCGCCGAAGCTGCCGAGCAACGCGAGTGAATCCGCTGACGAGGAACCCGGCGGGGCGGAATACACCCTTAGCGTCTGATCCGGATCGTCGGGCAGTGTGAGGTCTTCGACGTTCAATTCCAAGTCCCCGACGACGGGGTGGTGGAGCCGAACAATGCTCGCCGATGCTTTTGCCACCCGGTGCCCTGCCCACCACTTGCGGAAGTGCTCGCTGGACACCGCGAGTTCGCCAACGAGTTGACTTGCCTGCGCGTCGTTGGGGTGGCGCCCGATGTCCACGCGAAGGGACCCCACTGCATCAGATGCCACAGTCTTCCAATCCCGGAAGAGCGATTGTGCGAGCGGATCCAGCATGATCCACCGGGTCAGGTTCCGTTCCGTTGGGGGCATCGCGGGGAAATCGGCAAGCAGGAGGATGGCGAGACGGTTTCCGGCCAGAACATCAGTGCGTCGGCCGAGGATAAGGGCGGGCACATTGCCCACGGCGTCGAGAAGCTGGTGCAGGGCAGGCCGTACTCGCTGCCCGGAAACGGGCGGACGCTCGGACAATGCGCAATTCTGCAAGAGGTCCATCATGTGCGCATGCTCGCCCGGATCCAAGTGCAGCGCCCGCGCCACGGAGTCAAGCACCGATCGGGAGGGGTGGATGTTGCGGCCCTGCTCCAGCCTTGTGTAATAGTCGGTACTCACATCAGCAAGCCGGGCGATCTCTTCACGGCGCAGACCCGGGACCCTGCGGGCACCGGAACTGGCGCTGATTCCGGCCTGCTCGGGCGTCAGCCGTGACCGCATTGCCTTCAGGAATTTTCCAAACTCTGCACTCTGACCCATGCCTTCAATTCTCCGCCGCCGGATTCGGGCTTTCCATAGGGAAGGTAGGTCGCTCAGTCCTAGGAAAACCAGGGAGCGGCACAGCTGCTGACATGGTTCCCGGCGCCGCATAACGTCGTCTGCAGGGACTCGACGAAACCGGTTTCCGGATGAATCGCTCCAGAAACCCACTAACCGCCACCCGAAAGAAACCGCGACCCGAAAGATGCCAGGCAAGAACGGGCATTTCGGTGCAACAAACGACAGAAGAGAACCATGGATTTTTCCCTCATGATGGCTTGCGTAGTCGTCAACTCCATCAACCATGAAGCACTCAGCGCATTGCCCAATGCCCCCGTTATCGCTCCACGACCACCCGGACGCACCCGCAGGCGACTGGTCCGTCTCCAGGCGACGCTGGCCAGCGTTCTACACCGAGCAGCATGGGCGATTGAGCTGTCAAAGACGCCGACGGGACACAAAATAAACACGACTGTATAAACGCGACCGTAGTTCTAGGCTGGGATGATGACAAGCCACGACGCGACAGCCGGCATACTGCAACGCCCCTATCTCCTGGCGACAGCAGGTGCCTGCGCGTTGGTCTTCCTGGCAGCTTTCGAATCAATGGCCGTCACCACCATCATGCCGCTAGTGAGCCGCGAGCTGGACGGTGCCGGACTCTATGCATTGGCGTTCGCCGGGCCGCTCGCCACGGGTGTGATCGGCATGGTCGCCGCAGGAAACTGGGCGGACAGGCGTGGTCCGGCCGCCCCGCTGTACGCATCCGTGGCGCTGTTCGCGGCCGGGCTATTCATCGCCGGTACCGCGGTTTCCATGCCGATGCTCGTGGCCGGCAGGCTCGTCCAAGGCCTCGGCGGAGGCGCGATGACCGTGGCGCTGTATGTGGTGATCGCCCGGGTGTACCCCGCCCGATTGCATGCCCAGGTCTTTGCCGCGTTCTCGGCGGCTTGGGTCATTCCTTCGATGATTGGTCCCTTCGCCGCCGGCGTGGTTGCCCAGTTGAGCAGCTGGCACTGGGTGTTCCTCGGCGTCGTGGGCCTCGTTGTTCCGGCCTTGGCAATGATCCTCCCCGCCATGCGGGGCATGCGTTCCACGCCGGACCCACGGGAGGCAGGCTCACCGAAAGCGGACTCCCCGAAGGAGGCCGCCGGTGAGGCAAAGCCTGAGGGCGCCAACGTTCCCTGGGCATTCGGCCGCATGGGATGGGCCGCGCTCGCAGCCCTTGCGGTTCTCGGCCTGAACCTCTCCGGGCAGGTGCCCGGCGTCGGCTGGGTGATTGCCGCCGTCGCGCTCGTCATCGCAATGCTGGCAGTGCGGCCGCTGGTTCCGCACGGCACGCTCGGCGCGCACCGCGGATTGCCGAGCGTCATTTTGATGCGAGGCGTTGCTTCCGCAGCCTTCTTCGGTACCGAGGTTTACGTGCCGTACCTTCTCACGGAGCGATACTCGTTCTCTCCGGCATTTGCCGGACTCGCGCTGACGGGATCGGCGATCGCCTGGGCAGGGGCATCCGCCGTCCAGGGCCGCATGGGTTCCCGGCTTGGCAATGCCCTTGCAATCAAGATCGGGTCTGCGCTGGTGCTCGGTTCGGTGGCAATCGTCCTCGTGACCACGGTGTTTTCGTGGCCCGCCGCAGTGGCGATTGCGGGCTGGCTGTTCGCGGGCGCCGGGATGGGCCTGATGTACCCGCGGTTGAGCGTCATGACCCTGGCACTCTCCAAGCCGGTGGATCAAGGCTTCAACAGTTCTGCAATGTCCATCGCCGATTCCCTCGGCGGCGCCCTCTCGCTCGCCGTGACGGGTCTCGTCTTCAGTGCGCTGACGACGACGGCGGGCTCGTTCGCGGGGGTGTTCGTACTGACGTCGAGCATCGCCATAGTCGGACTCATCATTTCGCCGCGGGTTGCCGTTCGGCGCTCTTCGGGCGCTGAACGTGTGGGGGACGCGGAGGCCCACCCCGCCGCGGAGGCGGACGACGTGCGGGCCTAGGGCGTGCGGGCCTCGGACGTCCGGGTGGCCCGGAGCACGCTGTCGATGGTGGTGGCGTGCTGGCCCTCAGGGCCCGTCACCCCGCGCTCCCTGGAATCGGCAACATTGATCCTCCACGAGCCCGGGCCGCGCGTGAGCGCCTCCACCAAGTCCTCGGGAGTGAAGAATTTGTCCTTCATATCCTTGTGCCCGCTCCACGGAGTCAGGCCATCCGGATGATGCCCGACCACCAGCAAAGCGCCGCCGGGAGCCACCGCTGCCGCGGCAGAGGCAAGGGAATCGCGCCACGGAAGAAGCGGAGAGTGTAGGAATTGGGAGGACACCAAGTCGAAGCCCCCTTCAGGGTGCCACGAGCCGAAGTTCCGTTGCAGCCACGTGATCCGGCCCTGTAGCCCGACGTCTTCGGCGTGGGCTTCTGCCCGTTCAAGCGCGACGGCGGAGACGTCCACCGCGGTCACCGACCAGCCATGCTCGGCGAGCCAGATGGCGTCCGCGCCCTCTCCGCAGCCCAGGTCCAGGGCGGTGCCGGGAGCCAGTCGCTTGGCTTCGGCGATCAGCTGCGGATTGGGATTACCGCTCCACCTCTTCGCCTTCTCCCGGTAGACCTCGTCCCAAAACTGCGCCGGGTCGGCGTCCTGGTCGGGGTTGCTGTGAAGGTGGGCTCCGCTGTCGTGGATTTCGCTGTGAAGGTGGGCTCCGCCGTCGTGCTGGTGCGTCATGGCTCAAGCCTGCCCTGACGTGCGCCGCGAGGCAACGGCCAGGCCAGAAGACCCCTGTGGAAGGGTGGGCTGCTCGCGGATGCTAGAATGGATCTACTTGATGTGCAGTGATGCCCGCTTAGTCCCCGAATTTGGCGTAGTTCCAAACTTGGGAAGTGGGCTTTTTTCATGTGAGAGGCACATCCTGCGTCGATGAACGCGTTTTCTCTGGTCCCGGCCACGGCTTATTGCCTACCGGTCGATCACTGACTTTTTCCTCGGCGAACCCTTGGCCCAACCGGCGTCGGGGGACGATGTCCGTTGGACACCGCCAGAAAGACCCGAAACACATGACTACTTTTGCTGCCCTTGGCACGCCCAAGGCCATCGCCGAGTCCCTCGCTGCAGATGGCATCGAAGAGGCTTTCCCCATCCAGGTCAAGACCCTCCCGGATACGCTCGCTGGCCGCGACGTCCTGGGCCGTGGCCGCACCGGCTCCGGCAAGACCATCGCTTTCGCTATCCCGCTCGTGGCACGTCTCGCCGAGCGCGAAGCCAAGCACTTCCGCAAGCCCGGCCGCCCCATGGGACTGGTCCTCGCGCCGACCCGCGAGCTGGCCACACAGATCAACGCCACCATCGAACCGATGGCCAAGGCCATGGGCCTGAACACCACGGTCATCTACGGTGGCATCTCCCAGGCCCGCCAGGAAAAGGCGCTGCGCGCCGGCGTCGACATCGTCATCGCCTGCCCGGGCCGCCTTGAGGACCTCATCCGCCAGCGCATCCTGACCCTCGAAGCCGTCGAGATCACCGTGCTGGACGAGGCCGACCACATGGCCGATCTCGGCTTCCTCCCGGTGGTCAAGAAGCTCATGGACATGACCCCCACCCAGGGCCAGCGCCTGCTCTTCTCCGCGACGTTGGACAACGGTGTTGACAAGCTGGTCAACCGTTACCTGTCCAACCCGCTGACCCACTCCGTGGACGACCCGCAGGCCGCGGTGACCACCATGGAGCACCACGTCCTGGTGGTCAACGACCAGACCGTCAAGAAGCAGCTGATCGTGGAGCTGGCCTCCGGCGCCGGCCGCCGCGTCCTCTTCATGCGGACCAAGCACCACGCACGCAAGCTCGCCAAGACCCTCACCGACTGCGGTATCCCCGCTGTCGACCTTCACGGCAACCTGTCGCAGAATGCCCGTGACCGCAACCTCGCCGAGTTTTCCAGCGGTGAGGTCCGGGTCCTGGTGGCCACCGACGTCGCTGCCCGCGGCGTGCACGTAGACGACGTCGAACTCGTCATCCACGTTGACCCGCCCACAGAGCACAAGGCTTATCTGCACCGCTCCGGCCGTACGGCCCGCGCAGGTTCCGACGGCACTGTGGTCACGCTGACGCTCCCCGAGCAGCAGTCCGACGTCAAGAAGCTCATGAAGGCTGCCGGCGTCGACGTTTCGTTCGAACGCGTCACGGCCAACTCCCCGCTGGTTGCCGAGCTCGTGGGCGAGGTCGCCGACAAGGTTGACCCGCGCACCCGTGCGGCATTGCTCGCAGCGAAGACCCAGCAGCCGGGCGGCGGTACCTCCACAGGTGCCAATGCCCAGCGCAAACGCGCCCGTCGCTCCACACAGGCTGCACCCACTGCGGGTGGCCGTGGTGGTCGCGGTGGCCGCGGCAAGGTTTCGGCCGAGCCCGTACGCACCGACATCAACCGCGCCGAGCGCCGCGCAGCCGCGAACGACGACGTCGCCCGCAGCTCACGTGGACGCGGCAACGCAGCAGCCGGTCACCGCAACGACGTTCCTGGTGCTCGTGGCCAAGGTGCGCAGGGTGGTCGCAGCGGCCGTCCGGCGACAGGTCAGCGTGCTGCCGCTGGCAACCGCTCGGCGTCGGCTCCGCGCACCGAGTCCGCAACCTCAACGCGCAGCAGTGGCAACAAGGCTGTGTGGTCCTCGAACACGGGCGGCAACTCCGGCGGCTCGTACGGCTCTGGCTCAGGCAACTCGGGTTCCGGCCGTCCGGCCCGCAGCGGCCCGCGCCGTGCCTCGGCTCCCGCGTCGAACGAGCGCCGCGGCCGCTAAGGTTACCACCCGCGCTCGCGCCATTCCGCAAGGTGTGGCCGCTCCGCACCGAGTGTGGTCGGATCTCCATGGCCCTTCCGGGTCCAGGTACACGTAGGCGATCGAACCCGGAGTGTGGCCGCGCAAGTGCACCGCGGTGATGTCGAAACCGTCGAAGTTCCCCACATCGCCATGGTGCAGCGGAACATCCACGGGCACAGGCAGCGCGTCGGCGTCGTCCACTCCGGCCGAGGTCTTCGCGCCCGTAGCTTCCACCAACCCGGGGAGCGCACGGACGTGGTCCCAATGCTGGTGGGTGGTGGCGATGAGGGCCAGTTTCGGCGGCGATGCGGCGTCGGCGACCGACTCCGCAAGCATTGCTTGGACCGCCGGAAGGTCGTCCGCGGCGTCGATCAGGAGCTGCGCGCCGCTTGCCTTTGCGGTGAGCAGGTACACGTTGTTGTTCATCTCGCTGACCGAGATTCGCCGGATGGTGATATCACGCAGTGAATGAATGAGTGAGTCCATTCGTCCACTCTACGGAAGCCGCCTGCGGCTCACCGACTACTCGCGGCCCTGCGAAACCCAGGTGGGATCCGCGGACCGTGAGCCGACGACGGCGTCCGCGGCGCCGTCGAGCACGTCCAGTTGGGCGGCACTCAACTCGAGCGACAAGGCACCCAGGTTCTCATCGATCCGTTGCGCTTTGCGCGTGCCGGGGATGGGGACCACGCTGAGCTCAAGGCGGCGGCCCTTGGCGAAAAGCCAAGCCAGAGCTACCTGGGCGGGAGTTGCATCCCGGCCGGTGCTCTCGGACAGCTCGGCGGCCACGGCACGCACCGCGGCAACAACCGCCTGGTTGGCGTCGAGTGCGTCGTCCGCAAAACGGGGGATGCGGTGCCGGAAATCGTTCTCGCCGAGTTGATCGGCGCTGACGGTTCCGGTGAGGAAGCCCCGGCCAAGCGGCGAATAGGGCACGAAGCCCACACCGAGCTCTGCCGCAGTCGGGACGACGTTGCGCTCAACGTCCCGGCTCCAGATTGACCACTCGCTCTGCACGGCGGCTATCGGGTGCACGGCGTTGGCTTCCCTCAGCTCCTCGGCTGTCACTTCAGACAGGCCAAGGTGCCGGACTTTGCCTGCCCGGACAAGCTCTGCCATGGCCTCCACGGTTTCCACAATCGGAACGCGGAGGTCGCGGCGGTGCATGTAGTAGAGGTCGATGACATCGGCGCCCAGGCGACGGAGGCTTGCTTCCGCCGCCTGGGCCACGTACGCGGTGTCTCCCCGGACATCTGTGTAGCCCTCGCGCGGGTTGCCCACGATGCCGAACTTGGTGGCCAACTGGACCTCGTCGCGTCGGTCCTTCAGCAGCTTTGCGATCAGTTCCTCGTTGTCGCCCGCGCCGTAAATATCCGCGGTGTCGATGAAGCTGATGCCGGCATCCACGGCGTGGTGCAGCGTCTTGAGGGATTCGGCGGGATCCACTTCGCCATACACGGGGGTCAATGCCATCCCGCCGAAACCAAGGGGGCTCACGGCCAGGCCGTCGCCGAGTTGTACATTCGTGGTTTCCGGGCTCATCGTGCTTCTCCTTCGCCGAGTGTTCGTCTCACTGCTGGCAACTCCGTCGGGCGGGGGAGTATTCCGCGCTCATCGCCGGGCGGGCTCGGCCACTTCTTCACGCTTCTCCGTGGGAAGGGCCTTCAACCCGGCTGCGCAACCCACGATTCCCGCGATGAATAGCAGCTTGAGCGGGCTGGCTGGTTCGACGCCGGTGGCCATCGCCCAGCCGACCGTCAGCGCCGCGCCGATCCCGACCCAGACGGCGTAGGCCGTGCCCAGCGGAATCCACTTCACCGCGATGCCGAGGCCGATCATGCTGAGGGTCGCGGTGACGGCGAAGACCACGGTGGGGACGGCTTGGCTGAATCCGTCGGACAGGCCGAGGGCCGTCGCCCACACAGCTTCGAGCACGGCGGAGGCCAGCAGAACGGCCCATGCAAACTTGGCGTTCATCGCTACGCCACCACCTTCAAGCCGACCACGCACACGCCGATCCCGGCGAGCAAGAGCAGCCGAGCCGCCGTCGGGCGCTCAACCTTGGTGATCATCGCGTAAGCCGCTGTAAGAACGACGCCGACTCCTACCCACACCGCATACGCGGTTCCGGTGGGAATGGTTTGCATCGCGAAGGCCAGGCCTGCGGTGCTCGCGACCACGGTGACGAGGAAGACGGCGGAGGGCAGCGGTTTGCGGAAGCCTTTGGAGCGGTGGAGTGCGGCCGCCCAGACGGCCTCGAGCGCTCCGGACAGAATGAGGATTAACCACGACATGACAGGTCCTTTGGCCAGTCTTGTCGCGTGCCGGGTACTGAACCGTCGTCCGGAGGTCCCTGTGCGGGCCTTCCTTCGAGGCTAGCAAAGCCCGACGCCGGGTGGCCAGCTTTGGTGGCGAGCCTCACCAAGGGACATGTCCGGTGCTGGGATCTAGGAGTGCGCGTGCTCCACGCGGTCGATGGAGATGACTGCGAGGAATCCACGGCCCAGGATTTCCGGGCTGCGGGTGTCGGAACCCACTACTGCGTCGTAGCGGGCGAGTTCCACGGACTCCGCAGGCGCGACGGCGGCGGTTCCACCCTCGGAGCCGTCCGAGACCTCCGCGGACAAAGCCGATTCCGCAGGCTCCGCGCCGGGACTCACCGAAGCCTTACCCTCCAAAAGGACTGCCAACTGGCCTTCGAATACCGGGTGTGCACGCTTCTTGGAGAGCTCGATGATGGACGTGTAGCCCTTGAATTCGCCGGCCCGGGCGATCACGTTGAGGTCCCGGATGTTGCCGGTGGGGAGTGCGCTGGCCGAAGCCGCTTCGCCTGAAAACCGGAAAGGCCGATACTTTTCCAGCGGGTGTTCTTCGCCATCCACCGTGAGCAGCAGCAATTCGCCGTCGATCACTGTGAGGACTCGCTCCATGCCAGGGAACGTCGAGAAATCGCCGGCCGATCCGACGTCGGCGATGCTGACCCGCCAGTCCCACGCTCCGTCTTGCGCGGACGCTGCTTTCGGATGGCTGGCGAGTTCGCGGGTCACCCCGCCTCCGTTGCGCCATGGTTCGGGTTTGAGCTCGGCAAAGCGGATGATCTCCATGCGCTCCAGCCTAGCCCGAGCCCGCCGTCGGCAGGCTGAGCGCTTGCGTAACATCGGTGCAATCTTGACGCGGTTCACCAATCCCGCGGGCCCTTGCTAACGTCGTAGGGAGGTAAACGGTTGGAGGCGCGGAATGTTCGTCAAAGTGTGCGGTTTGAGCACGCCTGAATCCGTGCAGGCCGCCGTCGAGTCCGGCGCGGACGCCGTGGGTTTCGTGCTGACGAAGAGTCCACGCGAAGTATCGCCTGACCGTGCCCGAGACTTGCTGGTCCATGTACCGGACGGTGTGACCGCCGTCGGAGTCTTCCGTCACGAGGCAGCGACCGATGCCGTCGCAACCGCGCGCGAGGCCGGCCTCGAATGGGTCCAGCTGCACGGAAGCCGCTCCCCGGAAGACGTTAAGACCGTGCACGACGCCGGCATGCGGCTCATCCGGGCCGTCACCATGGGTGCCGCTCCGGACGAGTTCGAGGAGTGGGGCGAGGAACTTCTCCTGATCGACGCCGCAGTACCAGGTTCAGGCGAGGCGTGGGACTATTCCTCGGTCCGGAATCTGGGCCTGGGTGCACGCCACTGGTTGTTGGCTGGAGGATTGACCCCGTCCAACGTTGGTGCCGCGGCGCTCGAAGCCGAGGCCTGGGGCGTCGACGTGTCCAGCGGCGTGGAGTCCTCGCGTGGCGTGAAGGACCTCGACCTCGTGCGCGCCTTCGTCCGAGCCGCAAAAGCCTGACGCCCCCACCCGAACGCTCGCTCCGATGATGTGAGCGAGGGTCCGCGGTTTTGCCCCCGAAGGTGAGCGAGCGTCGCAAGAAACCCTTGACAGCCGCCATCCGGGGTCGCATATTTAACACATCGGCTAATTAGTCGATGTGTTAAATACGAAGGCGCTAGCGATGTCCACAGACCGGCTCAGTCTCATCTTCTCGGCACTGGCCGACCCCACCCGAAGGGCCATTCTGGCCCGGCTTTCGGAGGGTGAGGCCACAGTGAACGAGCTTGCCGAACCGTTCGACATCAGCCTGCCCGCCGTCTCCCGGCATCTCAAGGTCCTGGAAAACGCAGGGCTCATCAGCCGGAGCCGGAATGCGCAATGGCGGTCTTCCAAATTAGAAGCGGAACCACTGCGCGAAGCCACCGAATGGATGGACAAATACAGGCGCTTCTGGGATGCCAGTTTTATCCGCCTCGACGCCCACCTGCGCAAGATTCAGCACGATTCGAAGGATCCAGGAGCCAAGCAATGAACACGGAACAGCACATCCTCACCATGACCCGCGATTTCGATGCCCCACGCGAGCTCGTCTTCCAAGCCTTCGTGGACCCCGATCAGCTCGCCGCATGGTTCGGGCCGGTCGGGGTGGATTCGCCGCGCGACCGGATAACCGTCGACCCCCGGGTGGGCGGAGCCTGGCAGCTCGTCATGACCTGGGACGAGGACGGCGTCGCCAAGGAATCACCCATCGACGCGGTCATCACCGGATACGACCCGCCCGCCCTGCTGGTCGCCACCCAAAAGGCAGAGCCCGACGCCGGGATCACACTTCTGCTGGAAATGCACCTTGAGTTTGAGGTGCTGGATGGCGGCCGCACGCGGCTTCATCTCACCCAGGGCCCCTTCGACTCCGACGAATGGGTGGAAATGACCAGAGACGGATGGGGCACCTCGTTCACCAAACTGGACGCTTTGTTGGTGCGGGAATAGGGGAGCGGTCCAAAAGGGGCCCGAAGTCAACTTGGAAGGTCGGTGCCCATTCGGGCTACACTCCACGGCGGGGACAGAATGCCATTGCTCTGGAGACCGAACGGTTCCGGAGACAGACGATCAAGCAGAATGCGACCTTTTGAAAATCCTTTCCAAACCTTTTAACGGCCCTATCCGATACCTGACAATCGCGCTCTTCACCGCACTGGCGCTGTCCGGCTGCTCCACACAGGGAGGGGGCTCCACCGCGGCGGGCACGCCGTCGTCCTCTTCTGCCGGGGACTCCGCAACCGCAAGCGCAAGCCCGACTCCCTCATCGGGGCCATTCGGGGGCTTCGCCTCGGCAGCCGAAATGTGCTCCACCATCTCCAAAGAAGCCACTGGCGCTTCCTTGCTGCCAATGTCTGCGGCGCAGGGAAAGACGGCCGAGCTGGAGCAATACAAGGCCGAGCTCACCGCCACGGCGGATCGGGTCCCGGAAGCGCTCAAGGCTGATTTCACCAACCTCAAGGACACTGCGATCGCCGGCTTGAAGGACCAAACCGTCTACTCGAGCGGCAAGTTCGAAAAAGCGATGGCTCCCGTTACGACCTGGCTGAGCGCCAACTGCAAGTAATCCTTTATCCACTTAAGCGAATGAACAGGTAGCGCGGTCCCGGTGCCGCGGCAAGAATGGCTTCATGCAGCTGCCAGTCATGCCCCCTGTCGCACCCATGCTTGCCAAGGCGGTTGGCGCCATCCCGGACGGCGCCATGAGCTACGAGCCTAAATGGGATGGTTTCCGCTCCATCGTTTTTCGTGACGGTGACGACGTCGAAATCGGTAGTCGCAACGAGAAGCCCATGAACCGGTACTTCCCGGAGCTCATCGAGGCGTTGAAGGCAAACCTGCCCGAACGCTGCGTCCTCGACGGCGAGATCATCCTGGTCGGCAGATCCGGTGACCGCTTGGACTTTGAAGCCCTCCAGCAACGAATCCATCCGGCAGCCAGCAGGGTCAAGCTGTTGTCCGAGCAGACGCCGGCGAAATTCGTGGCCTTCGACTTGCTCGCCCTTGGCGATGAGGACTTCACGGGACGGCCCTTCGCCGAACGGCGGGCAGCGCTTGAAAAAACACTCGCAGGCGCCGCCGCTCCCATCCACCTCACCGCGGCAACCCGGGACAAGGGAACGGCGGAGCAGTGGTTCAGCCAGTTCGAGGGCGCAGGCCTGGACGGCCTGCTCGCCAAGCCGCTGGATGGTACCTACCAACCGGACAAGCGCGTGATGTTCAAGGTCAAACACCAGCGGACCGCCGACTGCGTCGTGGCCGGCTACCGGGTTCATAAGACCGGTGACGACCTTATTGGTTCGCTCTTGTTGGGGCTTTATGACGACGGCGGCCGGCTTTCCAACGTGGGCGTGGTGGGTTCCTTCTCGATGCAGCGGCGCAAGGAACTGTTCGGCGAACTCCAACCCCTCGTGACTGGGTTCGATGGGCATCCCTGGGCATCGGCCGAGCAGGAGGAAGGCAGCCGGACACCCCGCAACGCCGAAGGGAGCCGCTGGAGCGCAGGGAAGGACCTGTCGTTCACGCCCCTGCGGCCAGAACTCGTTGTGGAAGTGGCTTACGACCATATGGAAGGGGAGCGGTTCAGGCACACAACGCAGTTCGTGCGGTGGCGGCCGGACAGGGATCCGGAGTCGTGCACCTATGAGCAGCTTGAGGAACCCGTGAAGTTCGATTTGTCAGCGGTCCTGGACGCCGGGAAACCATAAATCAGGGGGATTTCAGGGCGAACCCCTAGGCCCCGCCCGCGTCCCGCAAGGGACAATGGGAAATATGAAAACGCTGCTCAACATCATCTGGCTCGTCTTCGGTGGCTTCGTCCTTGCCTTGGGCTATTTCATGGCCGGAATTATCTGCTGCTTGTTGATCGTCACCATCCCGTGGGGCATCGCGTCGTTCCGGATTGCCTCGTACACCCTGTGGCCGTTTGGCCGCATGGTCGTGGACAAGCCGGGAAGCGGGGGCGTCTTTACGCTCCTGGGCAACGTCATCTGGTTGCTGGTTGCGGGCATTTGGATCGCGATCGGGCACGTAGTCACTGCGTTCGCCATGGCCATCACGATCATCGGGATCCCGCTGGCCATCGCCAACCTGAAGCTCATTCCGGTATCGCTCATGCCGCTGGGCAAGCAGATCGTGCCTAGCAACCGCCCCTTCGTCAGCACGTACCGCTAGCGCGGCAACGCCGGCCACCCGAAACCCCGCGTCGGGTATCAGACGCCATGGACTGTTCCGGAGTAGCGTAGGCCGTGTCTGCACTGCCTCCCCTCGAAAGGAACAGTCCATGTCCGCCGCCAGGAACACCGTTGCCAAGAACATCGTCGCCACCCTCAAAGCCAACAACGTCCAGCGCGTCTACGGGATCCCCGGGGATTCGCTGAACGGATTTACGGACGCGCTGAGGGAGGAACAGAGCATCCGTTGGGTGCATGTCCGGCACGAAGAAGCCGCGGCGTTGGCGGCCGCGGCCGAGGCGGGCCTCACGGATGAACTCGCGGTGTGCGCCGGATCCTGCGGCCCGGGCAACCTGCACCTGATCAACGGCCTCTACGATGCCAACAAGTCAAGGGTCCCCGTGCTGGCCATCGCCGCCCACATTCCCAGCGAAGAGATCGGCAGCCAGTACTTCCAGGAGACACATCCCCAGGAGTTGTTCCAGGAGTGCAGCGTTTATGTCGAGCACGTCGCCCATCCTTCCCAGATGCCCAGGGTCTTGGAAATCGCCATGCGGACGGCCGTCGAGAAGCGGGGCGTCGCCGTCGTCGTGATTCCCGGCGATGTCGCCCTCGCGGAGGCGCAGAGCAACCGGACAGCGGTGATCCGGGCCGCCCGGCCGGAGATCCGGCCCAACCCCCGGGAGCTCGCCGAAGCAGCTGACATTCTCAACGCGGCAGGCAAAGTCACTATCCTGGCCGGTGCCGGCACCGCGGGTGCGCACGCCGAGGTCATGGCCCTGGCGGACGCGCTGGGCGCGCCGATCGTCCACGCGATGCGCGGCAAGGAGCACATCGAGTACGACAACCCCTTCGACGTCGGCATGACGGGCCTCTTGGGGTTCAGCTCCGGCTACCGCGCGATGGAGAGCTGCGAAGCCCTGCTTATGCTGGGCACCGATTTTCCGTACCAGCAGTTCTACCCGGAGAATGCCAAGATCATCCAGGTGGATATCAGGGGCGAGCAACTCGGCAGGCGTTCCCGGATCGATCTTGGCCTTGTGGGCACGGTTAAGGACACTGCGGCCTCGCTCCTGCCCTTGATCGAGCCCAAAAAAAGACGAACGCACCTCCAAGCCTCCCTCAAGCACTACGCCAAGTCCCGTGCAAAACTCGACGACCTGGCCTCTCCGGCGAAGGACGGCCAGCCCATCCATCCGCAGTTCGTGGGCAGGCTCGTGGATGAGGTGGCGGCCCCGGATGCGGTTTTCACGTGCGACGTCGGGTCCCCCACCGTGTGGGCCGCCCGGTACCTGAGCATGAACGGCCGACGCCGGCTGCTCGGCTCGTTCAACCACGGAACCATGGCCAACGCCCTGTCCCACGGAATCGGTGCGGCCGCCTCGTACCCCGGGCGCCAGGTGGTGGCCCTGGCCGGCGACGGCGGCCTGACCATGCTTCTCGGCGAGCTGATCACCTTGGTGCAGAACAAGCTCCCCGTCAAAGTCGTGGTCTTCAACAACTCCTCGCTGAACTTCGTCGAGCTCGAAATGAAGGCCGCCGGATTCGTCAATTTCGGCACTGAGCTCGAGAATCCGGACTTCGCCAAACTGGCAGAATCGCTGGGCATCCGCGGAATCCGGGTGGACAACTCCTCCGGGTTGAAGGCGGGGCTGGCTGAAGCCTTCGCGCACGACGGTCCGGCCCTCATCGATGTCCGCACGGCCCGGCAGGAACTGTCCATTCCGCCGGCGATCAGTGCCGAGCAGGTCAAGGGCTTCACGCTCTACGCGATCCGGACGGTACTCTCCGGCCGCGGCGACCAGCTCATCGACCTCGCGAAGACCAATATCCGCCAGATATTCTGAACCGAACCGCTACCGGCGGGGCCAGCCGTTACGGTTCCGAGATCCGCCTTCAGCCGTCGCAGTTGCTTAGCTGATCCTGCGTCGGTAGGCGGCTGCGGCGAAGAAGTACGCGAGAACGAGGATGCCGAGGCACCATGCGAGGGCTACCCATATGTCGCTTCCGATCGGCCGTTGTTCAAACAGATCCTGGATCGTGTTGACGATCGACGTGACCGGCTGGTTCTCGGCGAAGGCGCGCACGGGACCCGGCATGGTGGCCGTGGGGACGAAAGCCGAACTGATGAACGGCAGGAAGATGAGCGGATAGGAGAACCCGCCGGCGCCGTCCACGGACTTCGCTGTCAGGCCCGCGATGATGGCGAGCCACGTGAGTGCGAGGGTGAACAGTGCCAGGATTCCGATGATGGCGAGCCACTCCAGCAGGCTTGCCGATGTGCGGAATCCCATCAGGAAGGCCACCAGCACGATGATCACGAGGGAGAGACCGTTGGCCACCATGGAGGTCAGCACATGTGCCCACAGCACGGATGATCGTGCGATCGGCATGGAGTGGAACCGCTCGAAAATGCCGCTCTTCATGTCGGTGAACAAGCGAACGGCGGTGTAAGCGATGCCTGATGCGATCGCGATCAGCATGATTCCCGGCAGCAGGTAATTGACGTAGTTCTCGGTGCCGGTCTTGATGGCTCCGCCGAACACGTAGACGAACAGCAGCATGAGGGCGATCGGCGTGATCGCGGTGGTGATAATGGTGTCCGCGCTGCGGAAAATGTGGCGCATGGAGCGGCCCAGCAAGACGGACGTGTCTCCAAAGAAGTGTGTGCTCATGACTGGTCCTTACTTGACGCGACCTTGCCCTGGTTCCCCACAAGTGCAAGGAAGATATCCTCCAGGGTGGGCTGCTTTTCGACGTACTCGACCTTAGCCGGTGGGAGTAGTTGCTTGAGCTCGGCGAGAGTCCCGTTCGCGATGATGCGCCCTTGATGAAGGATGGCGATCCGGTCCGCGAGTTGTTCGGCCTCGTCGAGATACTGTGTGGTGAGCAGAACAGTGGTGCCCTGATTCGCGAGCTCCTGGATTACCTGCCACACTTCGATGCGTGCTTCGGGGTCGAGCCCGGTGGTCGGCTCATCGAGGAAGATCACCTCGGGCTGGCCGATCAGGCTCATGGCGATGTCAAGGCGACGGCGCATGCCCCCCGAATACGCGGACACTTTTCGGGATGCTGCCTCGGAGAGGTTGAAGCGCGCCAGAAGATCATCCGCCGCTTGGCCGGGGTCCTTCAGGTGCCGCAACCTGGCAACAAGCACCAGGTTTTCCCGGCCGGAGAGGATTTCATCGACTGCTGCGAATTGTCCGGTGAGGCTGATGGATTCCCGGACCCGCAGCGCTTGGGTTACGACGTCGAATCCGTTGACGGTGGCCGTGCCGGCGTCCGGACTCAGCAGTGTGGACAGGATTTTCACCATCGTGGTTTTTCCCGCTCCGTTGGAGCCGAGAAGGGCGAAGATGCTGCCCGGTTCCACGTCGAAGTCCACGCCGCGCAGCACGTGCAGCTCTTTGTAGGACTTTTCCATGCCCTGCACGCGGATCGCGGGTTCGCGGGTGGTGGAGCCATTGCTCATGATTCCCCCTCCCTCCCATCGTCCCCGGCAGCGGCGTCGATTGCCTTGACGAGGCGTTCACGCTCCTTGTTGATCCACTGCCCGCCCGTGTAGTTGCGTATGAACGTTTCAGCGAACTCCACGGGGTCGTCACCAACGATGTCGCGGATCGGCGTCCCGTCTGCGGCGCTCTGTTCGAAGAGATCGGTGAGGTCCCCGAGCATCCGCAGCAGCACATCGCCCTTGGTGATGGCACCGAAGTACATCAGGTACCGTTCCAGCGCGGTCGCCGCCGCGCGATAGTCCGCGGGAAGCTGCTCCACGCGTGCCTTGTTTTGCCGGTATTGCTTCTTCTGTTCGAGCGATCCCGTAAGCTGCTCGATCCACCCTGCGGCCATGTTCACTTTCCTCCCTTTCGGAGCTGTTCCAGTCGCTCGGACAGGAAACTCCACGTATTCCAGAATTCGTCCAGTTCCTTTTCGCCCTGCTCGTTGAGCGAATAGACCTTGCGCGGCGGGCCCTTCTCGGACGGCCGTTTCTCGACGTCGACAAGGCCTTTTTGCTCGATCCTGACGAGCAGCGCATACACGGTGCCCTCGGCGATCTCGGTGAAGCCCTGGCCTCGGAGCAGCGTCGTGATTTCGTACCCGTACGCGGGATTCCCGGTCAGGAGGGCGAGAACGATGCCCTCGAGGGTCCCTTTGAGCATCTCCGTCATTTGCCTGCCCATCGGACACCTCCTTTCACTACTCAGTGTTACTAGCTACTGGTACATAGTATCGCTAAGTAGTGGAAGCGCAAGCCCCTTCGGAAACCGCACCGAAGTGCACTCAGGGCTGCTGGAACGCGCCGTCCCTCAAGAGGGCCACGGCGGTCCCGGCGTCAAGTTCGGCGGCAATCTCGACGTCGTCCGCGTGCCCTGTACCGATCAACTCCCGGCCGCTGGAGCAATCCCGCAACGCGTGATGGAGCCGCGGCTCGACGGCGTTGAAAACAGCCATCGCCGCATCAGCCTCCGGCGAGAAACCTTCCCTGCCGTCTTCCGGCGTGAAGCCGCCCCGCCCGGCGGCAGTGAGTCCGGCAATGAAGGCGCCGGCCCCGATCTGATCTTCCAGGGCGGGCCGGAGGGAGCCGCCTGGCCACAGTTCACCGGCCGCGATCACCGTCACCACTAAATCCGGAGGGAGTTCGGCGGCCACCCACTCGGCGGTGGCGGCTGCGTTCCGCAGAGACACGGCCGCGATGAGCGGGACTTCCTGGGCGAGCTCATAAGCGATCGAAGAGCCGTTGGGCGATGGCAGCACGACGCGGCTCAACGACCGCGCATCCCGCAGGCTCGACGGCGAGAGGCTCAATCCGCCTCCACCCCGCGGACCAGCCAGCTGGGCGTCGTGGTGGGCGGCGAAGTCCTCGGCCCCGGCGTCCTTCCACGCGTAGGGGAACACGATGGCACCGCGGTCGACGGCGACGCTGACACATGTGGTGAAGGTGAGGACGTCAACCACGACGGCGAGGTCCGCTCCGGACGCAACCGCACGGGCGCCGTCGAGCCCCCATTCAAACCTCACGGTGAACGGAAGCTGCCGGTGCACCGTCCCTGGCGCGCTCATGACAGTTCGGCCTCCAGGTTGCGGCGGGCGGCATCCAGCCACAGGCTCCGCGCGCGTTCGCTGTGGAAGAGTGGATCCAAGGCGAGCAGATGGCGGACGACGGCGGCCCGGCCGGCAGCGAAGTCGGCATCGCTGACGTGGGCGTAGTCCTCGCGGACAGCAGCAAGGTAGCGGGCGTAAGCCGTTGGTTCCGCGCCGAGGATGGAGAGATCGGCGTCGCACAAGAGGGCGCCGAGTCGGTCTCCCGGTTCGGGGCTGTGGGTGGAGGTCAGCCTGACCAGCCGGGCAACTTCGTGGATCGTCGGTTCCGGGAGTCCCGCAAGAGCCAGGCGGTCCTCGGCCAGCCGGGCCGATTGCTCTTCGTCCTGCCCTGCGATTCCCTCGTAGACGGCGTCATGGAACCAGGCGGCCAACGTCACTGAGCGCGCGGGCGGCCCGGGTTCGGTGAGGAGATCCAAGGCTTCCAGGACCGCCAGCAAATGCGTGCGGCTGTGGTATTTCCGATGGTCCTCGCCCCAGCGTTCGAGGAGCTCAAAACCCAGCTCCTCATGTCCTGGAAGAGCCGAATTCCAGCGCTCCAGCAAGGGTACGGTGAGCGCCTTGCTGCGTTGGCGGGCGGGGATCCGCAAACCGCTCGCGATCAGTTTCCGCACAAGAATGCGCGCCTCCACGGGGATGGCGCCTGCCGAGAGGAGATCCTGGTAGCGGCGTTCCGGGACGTCGTAGTGGTCGCCATCGAAGGCACGCCCGGGAATTCCCGCGGCCCCGGCGAAGGCATGCAACTCCTCGAGCGAGGTGTCCGAGACGAGGTGGGAAAACACGGTCCCGTGCGCGGGCCACAGCGGCGGATCAACATAGACGGCCATGGCCCGCGCCAGGGAACTAGGAGTTTTTCCGGGTGGCTACCGCAGAGAGAGCGGTTAAACCCTTTTCGAAGTCGCCGCCCACCATCTTCTCCATGTTCATGAACAAAGCGAAGATTTTGCCGAGGCCTTTGTTCTCACCGGTCATGGTCCAGGTGACGCGGGTGCCGTCCCCTTCGGGCACGAACGTGAACCCTGTGGGATTGACTGCCTTCATCGGCTTGGTGAACTCGAGGCGGATGTCGATCTTGCCGGGCTCCTCCGAGCCGACGATTTCCATGGTTCCGGTGCCGGCCTTGTTGTTGCCGCTCCAGGCATACTTTGCTCCGACGCCGGATTCGTTGCCGGAATAGCTCCGGTTCAGCTTGGGGTCCACGGCTTCCCACGGAGACCACTTGGTCCACTCGTGGAAGTTGTTGACGAAGGGGAAGACGTCGGCGGGTGCGGCGGGGATCAGCGCATTGCGAGTGACTGTGAAGGGTGCCATGTGCATATCGTACGGCGCTTTGCCGGGATCGTGGGCGCGGGCCGAGTGCTGCGTTCCGGCACGCAGCGCGCGGCCCGGACCCACGATTTCGACGGCGGGTGCTGCCTTACATGCCCGGGACGTCGAGCGCTTCGTAGACGGTGATCGAGGCTTCGGGGGCCATGAGGAAATGCGGGTGGCCTTCGAGGAGCTTCAGCGCTCCGTCCATGTCTTCGGCTTGGAGGACGCTGTAACCGCCCACGCCGGTCTCTGCATCGGATACTCCAGAGTTCCCAACCACTTTGCCGCCACCGAGGGGTGTGCCAAGATCGGCAAGCCCATCGCCAGCCTTCGCGGCCCAGTCCATCCACAGCTTCATGCCTTCTGCTGCTGCCTCAGGGGTGCTGTCAGCCATCATCGATTCCGCCGATTGCGGTGCATTGTAGAGAACTACGAACTTCTTCATTGCGTGTCCTTTTCCTCATGCTCGCCAGGCGGTGTTCCACCCGGTCACACCTGATCCTAGGGTTAGGGATCGCAAACAGCGAGGGGCTTTTCAAGGTAAGCGGAGAAGGCTATGGACAGCAGTTTCGCCGTCGGCAAACATGGAGCAGGAAGGACAATTCGCCAAAGTTGAGCATAGTAGACTCAACTTTGAGAAATAGTCGTCTTTCCCGAGAGGAGCTCTTCCATGGACGTCAAATTCACCACCAAGAGCCAGGAGGCTCTTTCCGCGGCGGCCATGAACGCCTCCACCGCCGGAAATCCGCAGCTGGAGCCAGCCCACTTGCTCAAAGCGCTCATGGACCAGCGCGAGGGCGTCGCGGTAGCACTTTTGCGCGCTACTGGAGCGGACCCGGATGCCGTGAGCGTGCAGGCGAGTTCGGCCATCAAGGCCCTGCCGTCGTCGTCGGGCAGTTCCGTGCAGCAAGCGCAGCTTTCGCGTCCTTCCATGCAGGCCATCCAGGCCGCCCAGAACGAGTCCGAGAAACTCGGAGACTCCTTCGTGTCCACAGAGCACCTCCTCTTGGGGCTCTCTGCCGGTAGCGATGCCGTGGGGAAGCTACTGCGCGACGCCGGTGCCTCCCATGAAGCGC
The DNA here is from genome assembly GCF_042884555.1 of Arthrobacter sp. NPDC058127. Taxonomy (NCBI): domain Bacteria; kingdom Bacillati; phylum Actinomycetota; class Actinomycetes; order Micrococcales; family Micrococcaceae; genus Arthrobacter; species Arthrobacter sp. NPDC058127. The sequence goes on from NZ_JBHVTT010000005.1 coordinate 220,103, forward strand.
TCCTCGCCGCCCTGCCGGGTGTCCGCGGCGACCGGAAAGTCACCTCGCAAGACCCGGAAAACACCTTCCAGGCGCTCGAGAAATACGGCATGGACCTCACAGCCGTCGCTCGCTCCGGCAAGCTGGATCCCGTGATCGGTCGGGACAGCGAAATCCGGCGAGTCGTCCAGGTCCTGAGCCGGCGCACCAAGAACAACCCCGTACTCATCGGGGAACCCGGTGTCGGCAAGACCGCCGTCGTCGAAGGCCTCGCCCAACGCATGGTGGCCGGCGACGTCCCGGAAAGCCTGCGGGGCAAGACCCTGATCGCGCTGGACCTCGCGTCCATGGTGGCCGGCGCGAAGTACCGCGGCGAATTCGAGGAACGGCTCAAGGCCGTGCTGGAGGAGATCAAGAACTCCAACGGGCAGATCGTCACCTTCATCGACGAAATCCACACGGTGGTGGGTGCCGGTGCCACCGGTGAGAGCGCCATGGATGCGGGCAACATGCTCAAGCCGATGCTGGCCCGCGGCGAGCTGCGCCTTATCGGCGCCACCACCCTGGACGAGTATCGCGAGAACGTGGAGAAGGACCCTGCCCTGGAACGCCGCTTCCAGCAGGTCTACGTGGGTGAGCCGAGCGTCGAGGACACCATCGGTATCCTCCGCGGCCTCAAGGAACGCTACGAGGCCCACCACAAGGTAGCCATCGCAGACTCCGCCTTGGTAGCCGCCGCCACGCTCTCCAACCGCTACATCTCGGGCCGCCAGTTGCCGGACAAGGCGATCGACCTCGTGGACGAGGCTGCGTCACGGCTGCGCATGGAAATCGACTCGGCTCCCGAGGAAATCGACCAGCTTCGCCGTGCCGTGGACCGTCTGACGATGGAGGAATTGGCCCTCGAGCGCGAGACTGATGCGGCCTCCATCGAACGCCTCGCTGCGCTCCGTGCGGACAAGGCGGACAAGAAGGAAGCCCTGGGGGCGCTGAACGCCCGTTGGGAATCCGAGAAGGCCGGGCTCAACCGTGTTGGCGACCTCAAGGCGAAGATCGACGAATTGCGCTCGGCCGCCGAAAAGTACCAGCGCGAGGGCGACCTTGAGGCTGCCTCGCGTATTCTCTACGGCGAACTGCCCGCGTTGGAGCGCGAGCTCAGCGCAGCAGCCGAGGAAGAGTCCGCCCGGGAAGCGCGGGGTGAAGCGAAGCCCGCCCTGATGGTCGCGGACGAAGTCACGGCGGACGATATCGCCGAGGTTATTTCGGCCTGGACGGGCATCCCTGCCGGCCGCATGCTCCAGGGAGAATCCCAGAAGCTGCTGCACATGGAAGAGGAGATCGGAAAGCGGCTGGTCGGCCAGTCCAAGGCCGTGGCCGCCGTCTCCGATGCCGTCCGCCGCGCCCGTGCGGGCATCAGCGACCCCAACCGACCCACGGGTTCGTTCCTGTTCCTTGGCCCCACCGGCGTCGGTAAGACGGAGCTCGCCAAGGCACTCGCCGATTTCCTTTTCGACGACGAACGCGCCATGGTGCGGATCGACATGTCCGAGTACGGGGAGAAGCACTCCGTGGCCCGGCTGGTCGGCGCCCCTCCCGGATACGTGGGCTACGAGGAAGGCGGCCAGCTTACTGAAGCCGTCCGCCGTCGCCCGTACTCCGTAATCCTGCTCGACGAGGTGGAGAAGGCCCACCCGGAAGTGTTCGACATCCTCCTGCAAGTGCTCGACGACGGTCGCCTCACCGACGGGCAGGGCCGCACCGTGGACTTCCGGAACACCATCCTGGTTCTGACGTCGAACCACGGTAGCCAGTTCCTCGTGGATCCAACCCTGGACGCCACGGCGAAGCGAAATGCGGTCATGGCCGTGGTCAACGCGTCCTTCAAGCCCGAGTTCCTCAATAGGCTCGATGAGATTGTCCTGTTTGATGCACTCACCGTGGACGAGCTCGCGAGGATCGTCGAGCTGCACGTGGACGAGCTGACCAAGCGGCTGCACGACCGTCGGCTCACCCTTGAGGTCAGCGACGGCGCACGGGCCTGGCTCGCGATGTCCGGTTACGATCCGGCCTACGGTGCCCGTCCGCTGCGCCGGCTGGTTCAACGCGAGATCGGCGACCGCTTGGCCAAGGAGATCCTCGCCGGACAGATCGCCGACGGCGACACGGTCATGGTGGACACCGCGGCCGACGTCGACGAACTCACCATCGAGGGGCTCGAAGCTTTGACGGGTCCCGACGGCGGGGCTCCGGCGGGTAGCGGCCTGACGGTGAGGCGGAAGGACTAGCTACTTCTGCAGCACGGATTCCTTGAGTGTGTTTCCCGAGTTCACCACGATGAAGCAGTCCACGCGGCGGTCGCCGTTGTCCCAGCTGGTGGCGCTCGGGTACACGTTCTGCTGCAGGAGTGCGTACTTGGTGGAGGCCTCGTTGAGCATCACATCGCGGCAGATTTCGCGGCCTTTGTCCCGCAAGGCAGTGGCACCGGGGAAGGTGTCCTCAGCCTTGTACCGGAAGATGGCGCCCAGCTGGGCCGAATGGTCGGTGGTGCAGTCCACCACCTTGGCGTGGATTGCATTGGAGTCGAAATCGGCGAAGCAATCGCCCAGTTGGTAATCCCTTGCCTCGATGTCAGCCGGGAGGGGGCCGCGGCTGGTGGACGTGGACGGTGCCGGGACGGGCGCGGCCGCCGGGCGGTTGGCCAAGGCCCCGACGAGGATCCAGATCACTACGCCGATGAGGATCAGCACGGCCAGCACAATTCCGCCAATGATGAGCCGATACCGCGTTATGGCGTCCAGGGCGCTCCGCAGGGGGGAACCAGGGTCTACCGGCGACTCGTTGTCGCCTGTACCGTTGTTGCCCGGGATGGTGTTGTCCTGGCCCATGTCTGAGATTGCGCCTTTCATGCGTGCGGCCCGATATTAGGGCGACTCTACCCAAGTTTTCCATGCCAATGAACGGTGATGCTGCCAGGTGGAACTGTGACGCCGCTTTCGCGAAGGTCGTGGCAAGCAGTTGCTCCAGAAAGCATGTAATCTAGACATACGACAAATTGACCAAACATTCCGGGGCCTCACCGATAGCCAAGGTGACCACCTCCGGTCCAAGTACAAAAGGGGGTCACGCCATGGGGCGCGGCCGTCAAAAGGCAAAAGCTACCAAGCAGGCTCGGGACATCAAGTACTACTCCCCGAACACTGACTATTCTGCCCTTCAGCGCGAGCTGACCGGGCCATCAAGTCGTGCGACGAGCCGATTCGCGGATGATCCGCCGGAGCCGGACTACTCGGCTTACGAGGACAAGTACGCACAGGACTTGGAAGACGATGACGACGAGGTAGACACCCGCCGCATCGGATAGCTGTAGCAACAATCAGGTGCCTTTCGGCATCGAGTTGCGTACCGCCGTCGTACACGAAGTCATTTGGCATCCCCGGATGCCACCCAAAACGATCTAGCCCGTAGGGCGCGCCATAATCGGCGTGCGCTACGGGCCTTTTTCGTCTCCTTCTGCCGGTCAGTCCTTCTCGTGGCACAGATCCAGCAAGGGGATCAGGGTTTCGAGGTCGTTGGCGCGGGCTGCAGCCAGGATCTTCCGGTGGGCGTCCGCGACGCGCTCAAGCTTGGCGTCGTCCAAGGGATACGAGCGGCTGATGAGCCGTTGAACGGGGTTGTCCCAGACGGATTCGAGCGTTTTCAGCAGGAATCCGTTGGGGGCAGGCGCGGCCAGGCCCAAATGGAACGCCCGCGTCGCGGTAAAGAGTTCCTCGGGGTCCGCGCTTGCCGCACCCTCGGCGATAAGCAGTTCGAGCCGGGCGAGCTGCAGGTTTGTGTATTTGGCCCCGCACTGCCTGATGGCCATGATCTCGAGGGCCTTGCGCACCTCGTAGACTTCCTCGACAGCTGAGCGGGTCAGTGTCGTCGCAAAATATCCTGCGCCTGGGACCAAAGTGGCGAGTCCTTCGTGGACCAAGCGGTTCAGGGCGTCGCGGACAGGCGTCCGGGAAACGCCGTATTCTTCGGCCAGTTGTTCCTGGACCAGGGGAGCGCCAGGCTCGACCACGCCGTTGACGATCTCATTGCTGATCCTGTCGTAGACGTGCTCGCTCAGTGGCCGCATCCCCTTGGCAGCTTGCGCGGCCATTCGCCTCATCCCCTTTTCGGTATCAAAACTTGCTCAATCCTACGTGCTTTACATCACAGGATTCACTGTATACAGTGAATCCAATCCTACCAACCCCGATGAAAGTTGCCCTATGAGCCTGCACATTCCACGCATACCCGGCATTGATTTTGCCGCCGTCGGCAAGCGGTTGGGTTACCTGGAGATCGAACACTCGGACAACGAGAACGACGCCGCTGTCATCCCCTCGCCGATCGCGGTCCTGAGCGGTGGGGACGGCCCCACGGTCCTCTTGATCGCCGGTACGCATGGTGACGAATATGAAGGCCAGATCCTGCTCCAGGAACTCATCCGCACCTTGAACCCGGATGAGGTGACCGGGAGGTTGATCATTCTGCCTGCCCTCAACATCGCTGCTGTCCGCGAAGGAAGACGTGTTTCCAGCGTGGACCGGGTCAATCTGAACCGTGCCCTCCCGGGCCGTGCCGACGGCGGACCGGCCCTGCAGATCGCCTCGATTGTGGCCGAAGAACTCATCCCCATGGCTGACTTTGTGATGGACATCCACTCCGGTGGAATTGCCTCGGAGTATGTTCCGTCCGCGTTCGTCTACCAAGGACCGACGCCGGAGCTGTGGGCTGAGAAGACGGCGGCGGTGGCCGCGTTCAATGCCCCTTATTCCGTCGCGGTGAAGCCCATGCTCAAGGCGGGCTCCATCAGCGGCGCGGCCGATCAGGCGGGCGTGCCGATGATCTCGACCGAACTCGGCGGCAGGGGAACCGTGTCCCTGGCGATCCTCAACAGGGCCCGGAAGGGGCTACGTTCGCTGCTTGGCCACTGGGGCGTGCTCAAGGTCGCCGGGCTTCCGGAGACCGGAGCCCCGATCCAGTGGGTCGAACTCACTGCCCAGTCCGCGGTCCATTCCACGATGGCAGGCATCCTCGAGCCGGTGGTCGAACTTGGCCAGAAAGTTGTGGCCGGAGACCTCGTGGCCCGGGTTCACTCAGTGGAAGAACTCGAGCGTCCACCAAAAGACTTCTTTGCACCCATTGACGGGGTGGTCGCAATCGTTCGGCATCCCGCCCTCGTCAATGTCGGCACCACTGTGGTCAACATCGCCGTTGACCACGGAACAAGCTATGAGAAAGGCAATCATGAACCGTCCTAGATACATCTCCACATCCGCTCTGCTGCTGGCCGCCGCCGTCGGGCTCAGCGGCTGCACCACGGCTTCACTCGACGCCGGCAAGGAAGCCGCCGCCAGTTCGATTCCCGGCAAGGACGCTGCGATTCCGGCGGCGCCCTTCAACAAGTCCGCCGCGAATCTCTTGCCCCCGGACGTCAAGGCCAAGGGGACATTGGTGGTCGGCACCGACCCCACCTTCGCGCCTTATGAGTTCTACGCGGCTGACAGCAAGACGGTTGTCGGCTGGGACGCGGACTTTGCGAAAGCAGTCGGCGAGACGCTGGGGCTCGAAGTCAAGATGGTTCCCGCGACCTTCGATACCATCCTCCCGGGCGTGAGCTCCAACAAGTACGACGTCGGCATCTCGGGTTTCAATGTCACGGCCGAGCGTAAGATGAATGCCGATTTCGCCTCCTACCAAAGCAGCGGCTCCGGCCTTGCCGTCAAGGCCGGCAACCCCAAGAAGCTGGCCCTCGACGCGATGAAGCTGTGCGGCACGAAGGTGGGTGGCGAAAAGGGGACCACGCAAGGGATCGAGACCCTTCCGGCGTTTTCGAAGCAGTGCGTCGTCGCTGGCAAAGCGCCGATCGACATCCAGTTGTTTCCCTCCCAGAACGAAGCCAACCTGGCACTCATCTCCGGCCGCGTGGACAGCGTCCTCTCAGGCCTTGTTGGCATGGGTTACGCAAGCAAGCTTTGCGGCGGTGCCTTCGAGCTCGCCGGCAACCAGGACTTCGAACCGACGCCGGTAGGTATCGCCATGCCCAAGGGCTCGCCCCTGACCAAGGCGATCGTCGCGGCCGTCAGGGCGCTGATCGCTGGCGACACGTACAAGGCGATCAATGCGAAGTACGGAATCCCGGACTCGGTGACCATCAGCGCTGATGCCGTGGACGCGAGTGGTGCGAAATGAGCACCGTGATCACCGTCCCCAAGATGGGAACAACGGACCGCGGACAGTTCACCGTGGTCTCGGCCAGGCACCCCTGGCGATGGGTGGCTGGCACTGCGGTAGGCGCCGTCGTGATCCTGTTGCTTGTTTCCGCGGTGAGCAATCCCCGTTTCGGCTGGGACAAGGTGGCCCTGTATTTCCGTGACGTTGCCATAGTCAACGGGATCGGCATCACCCTGTTCCTGACGGTTGTCTGCATGGCTGTCGGGGTGGGGCTTGGCGTAGTGCTTGCGGTCATGCAGCTTTCGGCAAACCCCGTGGTCAAGGCCTCGGCAAGCGCCTATGTGACGATCTTCCGAGGCACCCCCGTCCTGGTCCAGCTGTTGTTCTGGTTCAACTTGTCGGCGCTGTATCCGGAGATCACCTTTGGTATCCCCGGCGTCAGCCTCGACGCCAACCAGATCATCACACCCCTCGCCGCGGCGATCCTTGGCCTGGGCCTCAACGAGGCTGCCTACATGTCGGAGATCGTCCGGGCAGGAATCCAGTCCATCGATCAAGGTCAAGGCGAAGCCGCGGGTGCCCTCGGCATGTCCCGCATCCAGACCCTCACCAGGGTGATCCTGCCCCAGGCCATGCGGGTCATCATCCCGCCCACGGGCAACGAGTTCATTGGCATGCTCAAGATGACGTCGCTGGTCAGTGTCCTGGCTGTCCCCGAGCTCCTGTACTCCGCCCAGATCATCTACTCGAAGAACCTCCAGGTTGTCCCCCTGCTCTTGGTTGCCAGCATCTGGTACATCATCGTCACCACGGTGTTCACGGTGGGCCAAGGCTACCTGGAGCGGCACTTCGCGCGAGGAACGTCCCGTTCCGTCCCGCCGACCGCCGCCGAGCGGTTGCGGAAATTCTTCAGGGTCCACTCCGCGCAGGGCACCGGAAAGCAGGACGCAGGAAAACAGGGTTCAGGAAAACAACGCTCAGGAAAGGGCGGCCAGTCATGACCATCGACGTGAAGGAAAGCCGGAAGGCGCCGGAAGCGCTTCCGCTGGTGCGCGCGGAAGGCGTGCGCAAGAGTTTCGGCGACAATGAGGTCCTCAAGGGAATCGATCTCCACGTCCAACGCGGCGAGGTGGTCTGCCTGATTGGAGCCTCGGGCTCCGGGAAGAGCACCTTCCTGCGGTGCGTGAACCACCTGGAGAAGATCGACGGCGGGCTGTTGTGGGTAGCGGACAGGGCCGTGGGCTACCGGATCAAAGGCGACAAGCTCCACGAACAGTCCCACAACGAAATCTGCGCGGACCGCACCGATATCGGGATGGTCTTCCAGCACTTCAACCTCTTCCCGCACATGACTGTGCTGGAGAACCTGATGGAAGCCCCGCTCAGGGTGCTCAAGCAGCGCAAGGCGGATGTCCGCCGTCGGGCGTTGGATTTGTTGGAGAAGGTGGGTCTGTCGGAGAAGGCGGAGGCCTATCCGCGGCACCTCTCGGGCGGGCAGCAGCAGCGGGTGGCGATCGCCCGGGCCCTGTGCATGCAGCCGAAGCTGATGCTGTTTGACGAGCCGACGTCGGCGCTGGATCCGGAGCTGGTGGGCGAAGTCCTCAGGGTGATGAAGGACCTGGCCCGGACGGGAATGACCATGATTGTTGTGACGCACGAAATGGGGTTTGCCCGCGACGTGGCGGACCGCGTGGTGTTCATGCACGGCGGCCGGATCATTGAGGAAGGTCCCGCCGAAGAGGTCATCGGCAACCCGCAGCACGAGCGGACCAAGGCGTTCTTGTCCGCGGTTCTGTAGTTGTTGATAGTGCGCTCTCGGAAAAGATTGACAATATGCGTTAGTGATGGCTAACGTATTAATCATGCTCGACCGACTGGAAGTTGCCGCGGAGCCGAATAGGCGGCGTCTGTTGCACCTGCTTGCGGCGGGCGAGCGCACCGTGACCGAGCTGGCCGGCGAATTCACGGTGAGCAGATCCGCCGTCTCGCAGCACTTGTTGTTGCTGGAGCAGGTAGGCCTCGTTGCTGCCCGCAAAGAGGGACGCAACCGCTTCTACCGCTTGGACAATGCCGGGATGAGGGAACTCCGGCTGCTTTTTGAGCAGTTCTGGACCGCTGAGCTGGACATGCTCCTCGCTGACGCACAAAACTTCACCACCGACCGCCTTCAAACAACAGAGGAATCACCATGATTTACGACAAGACCGTTCTTCTTCCCCTCAACGTCGACCAGGCGTTCGAACTCATCACGCAGCCCGCACGCCTCCGCCGCTGGCAGGCCGTTGCCGCCCGCGTCGACCTGAAGGTTGGCGGCGAGTACCGCTGGACCATCACCCCGGGTCACCACGCGGCTGGAACGTTCACCGAAATCGAGCCGGGCAAGCGCGTCGTCTTCACCTGGGGCTGGGAGCAGCCCGAAGCGCCGGCGGACAACGTCTCCACGGTAGCCATCACCCTTGAGCCGGCCGACGGCGGCACCTCCGTGCGCTTGGTGCACGAAGGCCTTCCGACTCCGGAAGCTCTTGCAGGCCACGCCGAGGGCTGGAACCACTACCTCGACCGTCTCCTCGCCGAGGCCTCCACGGGCGACGCCGGTGCCGACGAATGGGCAGCTGCCCCTGCCGATCTCAATGAGCTCACCTCCGCGGACGCCACGCTTGCCATCGTGCAGCGAGTGCTGGCGCGCGTCACGGAAGCCGACGCGCGGACCCAGACTCCGTGCGCCGATTTCAACGTCTCGCAGTTGCTCGACCACCTTGCCGGCTCAATTGCCAACATCGCCAAGGCCTTGGGCGCCGAAGTAGCCGACGACGCCGGAAAGTCGCCTGAGGTTCGCATCGCCGACCTCGCCCAACCGACGCTGGAAGCCTTCTACCGCCGCGGTCTCGAAGGCACGGTCGACATGGGCTTCGCACAACTGCCGGCCACGATAGTCGCCTCCATCCTCAACCTCGAGTTCCTGGTGCACGCTTGGGACTTCTCCAAGGCCTTGGGCCTCGAGGTGTCGGTGGCGGATGAGCTCACCGACTACGTCGAGGTCCTCTCGCAGAACACCATCAGCGAGCAGGTCCGCGCCAGCGGGAGCTTCGCCCCGGCCCAGGAAGTCGCCGAGACGGCGTCCAGCCTGGAGCGCTTGGTCGCTTTCACGGGCCGGGCAGTTCACGCCTAAGCTCAAGGCTACTCAACGAAGGGATAGCAATGCCGCAGGTTGATAGCTACAAGCAGGGAACTCCGTGTTGGGTGGACCTGTCGTCGTCGGACATCGAGGCTTCCAAGGCCTTCTACCGTGATCTGTTCGGCTGGGAATTGGACGCGATGGATGCCGGCAACGGCATGACCTACTACATGGCCAAGCTGCAGGACCGCTATGTGGCGGGCCTGATGCAGCAGATGCCGGACATGGCTGCGGCCGGGGCGCCGTCCTTCTGGGCCAACTACCTCGCCGTCGACTCGGTCGATGAAGCCGCTGAGCGCGCGACGGCGGCAGGCGGCAACATCCTCTTCCCGCCGGACAGCGTCCCCAACGGGAGCGGGCGGATGTTCTTCGCCGCCGATCCGACGGGTGCTCAGATTGGTTTCTGGGAGGCAGGAAACCACCACGGCGCCGGGTTGGTCAATGAACCGGGCACGGTGGTCTGGAGCGAGCTGCAAACAAACGACGTCGCCAAGGCCGTGGCGTTCTACGAATCCGTGACGGGGTGCTCCAGCGAGACGGCCGCGGCCGGCGACCTGCAGGAATACACCCAGCTTGTTGTGGACGGGAAGTCCGTGGCCGGCGCCATGAAGCAGCCCGTGGAGGGTATGCCGCCGTTCTGGATGACCTACTTCAATGTGGCTGACGTCAACGAGTCCGTGGCGAAGGCTGTTGAACTCGGAGCCCAGGTCTTCGCGCCTGCCTTCGATGTGCCCGGCATCGGCCGCATGGCGGTTCTCGGCGATCCTGCCGGAGCGGCCTTCAGCGTGATGGCCGGCGAAAGCTCCTAAGCAAAAGCGAGTGCCCACCCAACTGCCGGATCGGCAATTGGGTGGGCACTCTTTGGCTTAAGAACCTTTAGGCGTAGGCGTTCACGAGGCGCACGGCCCCGCCGTCGACACCCTTGGCGCCCTGGACGTAGTCCGGGCCGCTCTTGATGATCGAGTCGGAGTCCGCTTCGACGGTACCCATGATCCACGACGGCAGGCCGCGTTCGTTGAGGCGGGCCACGGCGGCGTCGGCGATTTCGGGGGACACGATGGCCACCATGCCGACACCGAGGTTGAGCGTGCGCTCAAGGTCGGCCAGCGGCACATTGCCGAGCTCGGAGACCAGCTTGAAGATGGCCGGCAGTTCCCACGTGGCGCGGTCAACCGTGGCCACGAGGCCCTGCGGCAGGACGCGGGCCAGGTTGGCTGCGAGGCCACCGCCGGTGACGTGGCTGAAGCCGTGGACGGCCGGCGCAGTAGCCAGGCCGCTGACCGGGAACGCGCGGGCGAGGTCCAGGCAGTCGGCGGCGTAGACGCGGGTGGGCTCCAGCAGTTCTTCGCCCAGGGTTCGGCCGAGTTCGGAGACTTGGCGGTCCAGGGCCCAGCCGGCGTGGTTGATCACGCGGCGGACCAGGGAGTAGCCGTTGGAGTGCAGGCCCGAGGAAGCCATGCCGATCACGACGTCGCCGGCGCGGACGCGGTCCGGGCCAAGCAGGGCGTCGGCTTCGACAACACCGGTAGCCGCACCGGCGACGTCGTACTCGTGCTCACCTAGCAGGCCCGGGTGTTCAGCGGTTTCGCCACCCACGAGGGCAGTGCCCGCCACGGAGCAAGCGGCGGCGATGCCGCGGACGATGTCCGCGATGCGCTCGGGGACAACCTTGCCGCACGCGATGTAGTCGGTCATGAAGAGCGGCTCTGCACCCACCACCACGATGTCGTCCACCACCATGCCGACCAGGTCGAAGCCGATGGTGTCGTGGATGTCCATGGCCTGGGCGATGGCAACCTTAGTGCCGACGCCGTCCGTGGACGTGGCCAGCAGCGGCCTCTTGTACGTGAGCAGCTTCGAGACGTCGTACAGGCCGGCGAAGCCGCCGACGCCGCCGAGCACCGAGCTGTTGTGGGTCGCCTTGACGGCGTCCTTCATGAGTTCGACGGCGCGGTCGCCCGCTTCGACGTCGACGCCGGCGGACGCGTAGGTGATGCCGGTTGTGTTCTCAGCGGCGGAGGATGCGGAGGTCATACAGACTCTTTCTTATCGGCGTCGGTCAGCAGGTTCTCAAACTCGGCGTCGGGTCCGGGATCACAGCCCGTGGCACCGGGCTTGTTGGCCGGGTCGTCCGAGTCCGCGGTTACGGCTTCGGCGGAGATGCCCGACGTCGGCAGCCCGCCGAGGTCGGTGCGCTCCAGGAGGTTCTTGCCCAGTTTGTCCGAACCCGGAAGTGCGATGGGGTACTGGCCGGTGAAACAGGCGGTACAGAGGCGTTCGCGCGGCTGCTGGGTGGCGCCGATCATGCCGTCTTCGGAAATGTAAGCCAGCGAATCGGCTCCGATGGCCTGGGAGATTTCCTCGATGGTGGCACCGTTGGCGATCAGTTCAGCGCGGGACGCGAAGTCGATGCCGTAGAAGCAGGGCCACTGGACGGGCGGGGAGGAGATCTTGACGTGGACGGCAGCGGCGCCGGCCTCGCGGAGCATCCTGACGATGGCGCGCTGGGTGTTGCCGCGGACGATCGAGTCATCCACCACCACCACGCGCTTGCCGCGGATCACGGATTCGAGGGCGTTGAGCTTGAGCCGGATGCCGAGCTGGCGCAAGGTCTGCGAGGGCTGGATGAACGTGCGGCCCACGTAGGAGTTCTTGACGAAGCCGTGCGCGAACGGGATGCCGGATTCCTCGGCGTAGCCGACCGCTGCCGGGGTTCCGGACTCGGGGACCGGGATGACGATGTCCGCTACCTGGGTGTTTTCGCGGGCCAGCTGGCGGCCCATCTCCACGCGGGACTCGTACACGGAGCGCCCGGCAATCGCAGCGTCGGGGCGCGCAAGGTAGACGTACTCGAATACGCAACCGGCCGGCGTCGCTTCCGCGAAACGCTGGGAACGGACGCCGTTCTCGTCAATGGCGATGAACTCGCCGGGCTCGATCTCGCGGATGAAGCTCGCGCCGACGGTTGCGAGGGCGGACTGCTCCGAGGCGACAACCCAGCCGCGCTCGAGGCGGCCAAGGCACAAGGGGCGGATGCCGAAGGTATCGCGGGCGGCGTAGAGGGTGCCTTCGTCCATGAACACGAAGCAGAAGCCGCCCCGGATCTTGGGAAGCAGTTCAAGCGCGGTTTGTTCGAGGGTCTTGCCCTCTTCGCCTTCGAGGAGCGCGGTGACCAGGGCCGTGTCCGAGGTGTTGCCCTGCTTCATTTCTCCGGTCAGCTGACCGCCGTTGAGTTCGAGGATCATTTCCCGGAGCTCAGCGGTGTTGGTCAGGTTGCCGTTGTGCGCGAGGGCAACGGTGCCTGTGGCCGTTGCTCCCAAGGTGGGCTGTGCGTTGGCCCAGTGGCTTGCTCCGGTGGTGGAGTAGCGGCAGTGGCCGACGGCAAGGTGCCCGGTGAGGGTGTTCAGGGTTGTCTCGTCGAAGACCTGGGACACGAGGCCCATGTCCTTGTAGACATTGATGCGTTTGCCGTCACTGGTAGCAATACCAGCCGATTCTTGTCCGCGGTGCTGCAACGCATACAGCCCGTAATAGGTGAGTTTTGCTACTTCTTCGCCCGGCGCCCAGACCCCGAAGACGCCACAAGCGTCCTGAGGTCCTTTTTCGTCGGGGAGAAGATCATGAGAAAGTTTTCCGTCGCCACGTGCCACTGGTCAATTGTCGCATGATGTTGGCGTGGTACTTTCCCTCACGCGACATTGTGACCGGGATCCTATGCCTCGGCGTCGTCTGTCGGGTTGGGTACAGACTCGACGACGGCACGCCGGGAGCGCTGCACGCTGAGCTTGTCGAGGACGAGGGCCGCGATGGCGCCCAGCAGCACGCCACCCGCGGCGAAGCTCACAAGGAAGAACCCGAACACCGCCCCGGTGTCGAAACTCTCGTCGCCCGGGATCCCGTAGGCCACGAATGCGGCGACGATGATGCCGAGGACCCCGCCGAGTCCCATGAATGGAACAAACTTCGGCGCACGGCGGACCGTGATCCCGCGGCGTTCCGCGGTGGCGCTGTCCTGTGGCGCGGCGTTGTGTGCCGTGCTGCTGTGTGACGTGCTGTTTTGTGACGTGCCGTCGGCGTTCGAACCCTCAGAAACCATGCCTTCCAGCTTAGCGTTCGAGAAGGTTGGTTTGTGGTCTGAAGTCAGACCATTGACAGATTGGTGTGAAGTGGGTCACTATCGATGCGAGCGGTGTCGGCCCGTTCCCCCCCCTTCCGTTTAGAAAGAGAATAATCATGAGTGATCGTTCTACGGCAGCGAAGGTGCAGGCTGTGCAAGACGCAGATGCTGCGGCGCTCGCCGAGCTTGGCTACAAGCAAGAGCTACATCGCGGCATGTCCGGCTTCTCCAACTTCGCAGTCTCGTTTTCCATCATTTCGATTTTGGCTGGCTGCATCACCTCCTTCAGCATTGCGCTCAAGTCCGGCGGCCCGGCTGCCATCAACCTGGGTTGGCCCATCGTCGGTCTCTTGGTCCTGTGCGTGGCCCTTTCCATGGCCGAGGTTTGCTCCCGGTACCCCACAGCCGGTGGCCTGTATTTCTGGGCGGGCAGGCTCGCCAAACGTAACAAGAGGGCCTGGGCCTGGTACGTCGGCTGGTTCAACTTCCTCGGTGAAGTGGCCGTCACGGCTGCGATCGACTTCGGCTGCGCCACCACAATGATGGCTTTCGCGGCCCTGACTTTCGGCGTCGAGCCCACCCCTGGCGGTACGTTCGCGCTGTTCGTCGTCCTCATGGTCATCCACGCCCTGCTCAACAGCTTCGGCGTCAAGATTGTCAGTTTCCTGTCCAATGTCTCCGCCTGGTGGCACATTGTTGGTGTAGCAATCATCGTGGCGGCACTGTGGATCATGCCCACGAGCCACCAGTCCTTCGACTGGACGATGACCGCCTGGCACAACGAAACAGGCTTCACCTTCGGGCCGTATGTCTTCCTCATGGGCCTGCTCATGTCGCAGTACACCTACACCGGCTACGATGCCTCGGCCCACGTTGCCGAAGAGACCAAGAACGCAGCCATCGCGGCCCCGAAGGGGATTGTCATGAGCGTCGTCATCTCCATCATTGGTGGCTGGATTCTGCTCTACTCACTCGTCGCGGCGATCCCGAACGGCTCAGAGGACGGCCTGACCACCCTTGGCGCTACGCCGACCGGCTTGCCGCCCGCACAGATTTTCCTGGATGCGCTGGGCAACCCCGGCGTAGCGAAGTTCCTCCTCGCCATCGTGGTGGGAGCACAGTTCTTCTGCGGCATGGCGTCAGTGACCGCCAACTCACGCATGACCTACGCTTTCTCCCGCGACAATGCATTGCCAGGCTCCCGCATCTGGGCCAAAGTCAACGCCCGGAGTGGCACCCCGACAAATTCAATCTGGCTCTGCGTTGGCTGCGCGATTGTGCTCGCGTCCCCCGCCCTGTTCAATACAACCGCGTATTTTGCCGTGACGAGCGTGGCCGTCATTGGCCTCTACATCGCGTACATCACCCCGGTGTTGCTCCGCAGGCTCAACAAGGACTTCGTACCGGGCCCGTGGCACCTCGGGAAATGGAGTCCCATGATCAACTGGGTAGCGATTGTGTGGGTCGCCATCATTGTGATTCTTTTCGTTCTTCCGCCCGTCGCAGATATCACCATCGACACCTTCAACTACGCGCCGATCGCCGTCGTGGTCGTCTTCCTCCTTGCCACCGTGCTGTGGTACACCACGGGGCGTCGGACGTTCATGACGAGTGCCGAGCAGGAGCACCTGACGATCGACGCGGATAAGCTGCTCAACTAGCAACACTCGCGGGCCGCCGGCGGTTCTCCGCCGGTGGCCTCCCAACAAGGAAGGCCACCATGTTGTTCGCCGAACCGATTGAATCCCCCCTGCTGGAGACGGTCTTGCTTCCCGTACGCGGACACATGGCCTTCGAATCGTGTGTCGAGCACTTGGGATCGGCAATCCAGTTGGGGATCTTCAAAACCGGCGAGCGCCTCCCGCCCGAGCGCGACTTGGCCGAGCGCATGCAGGTCTCCAGGGCCACCCTGCGGGAAGCGATCAGTGCGTTGCGCGCAGCGGGCTTCGTCACGACTGTCCGGGGGAGGGGCGGCGGAACCATCGTGGAACCGGTTGGCAACGCGCGGCCGCCGGAGCGCCTCGACAACAAGGACCGGCAGGGGGAAATCAGCGACATCCTCATCTTCCGTTCCGTGATTGAACCCGGGGCCTGCCAGCGGGCGGCCTCGATGCGGCTCAGCGAGGATCAGCGCCAGCTCCTGATTGATTCCCTGGCCGAGGTTGAAAACGCGGGTTCACCGGTGGAATACAGGCAAGCGGACGCCCGCCTTCACCTGGCCTTTTCAGCCGTTGCGGGGTCGTCCGAACTGAACAAAGCCAGCACCACCATCCAGACCAAGATCCACGAATTCCTGGCGGAAATCCCTTTCCTGCAACGGAACATCGAACATTCAAACCAAGAACATCGATTGATAGTGCAGGCCATCCTCGACGGCGAGCCTGCAGCGGCCCGAAGCGTCATGGAATTGCATTGCGAATCCACCGCCGCACTACTCAAGGGACTACTGAAATGAGCACCACGATGAACGACAATCCGAACGACATTTCGAAAACTGTAGATACCACAGTTCACCCTCGCAATGACCGTATGCTCACCGTTGAGCAACTCAAGGCGCAGATTGGCGAGGGCGGAGTGCGCTGATCCAGTGCGATCTGTCCACGACCGACGGCACCCCGGTCTCAGTTTCACCCCGCGCCATGCTCAAGCGCCAGACGGCCAAGGCGGCTGGGCGCGGTTGGAAGGCACTTGCAGGAACCGAGCTTGAGTTTGTGGTCTACAACGACTCCTACGAGCAAGCGTGGGACCTGGACTACAAGCACCTCACGCCTGCCAACCAATACAACGTGGACTACTCGCTCCTGGGATCCGGCCGTGTTGAACCCCTGCTTCGCCGGATCCGGAACGAGATGTACGCGGCCGGCATGACAGTGGAGTCCGCAAAGGGTGAATGCAACTTCGGCCAGCACGAGATCGCCTTCAAGTACGACGAGGTGGTCACTACGGCGGACAACCATTCCGTCTACAAGACCGCGGCCAAGGACATCGCCCATGACATGGGCCAATCCATTACCTTCATGGCCAAGCCCAACGAGCGTGAGGGCAATTCCTGCCACATCCACCTGTCCCTTCGCGGGCTCGACGACGAGCTGGTCTTCTGGGACAAGGCCACCGGCGCCCGCACCAAGACCTACGACCACTTCATCGCCGGCGTGCTTGCCACGATGCGGGAATTCACGCTCTTCTACGCTCCCAACATCAACTCCTACAAACGGTTCGTCAAAGGCTCGTTCGCTCCGACGGCGGTGGCCTGGGGCCTCGACAACCGCACCTGTTCCGTGCGCCTCGTGGGGCATGGGCAGAGCGCACGGCTGGAAAACCGGCTGCCGGGTGGCGATGTCAACCCGTACTTGGCACTGTCGGCCATGCTTGCCGGCGGCCTTTACGGAATCGAAAATGAGCTCGAACTCGAACCGGCAACCACCGGCAACGCCTACATTTCGGGCGCTCCCACCGTTCCGACGACGATGCGGGAAGCCCGGGATCTGTTCGCCAACTCCGTGATCGCCAAGGAAGTGTTCGGTGAGGAAGTGGTGCGGCACTACGTGAACTACGCCGACGTCGAACTGGCAGCTTTTGAGTCCGCCATCACGGACTGGGAGCTCCGCCGCGGCTTCGAAAGGCTGTAGGCGATGACTCAGACCGAAACACCTGCTCCTGCACCGGATTCACACCGGCCTCCCCGCATCGCGTTGACCACCTATCTTCAGAACGCGAAATGGGGGGTTTGGGACGCGCAGGCAGCCGTGCTGCCGGCAACATATTTGGAGGCCGTCGTAGCGGCCGGCGGAACGCCTCTCCTGCTGCCGCCTATCGGCACCGACACTTCGGTCCTTGACCTCGTGGATGGCCTCATCGTCGTGGGGGGCGCCGACGTCGACCCCGGAAACTACGACGCCGAGCCCCACCCGAGCACTCGCAGCCAGCCCGAGCGGGACGAGCACGATATCGCCTTGACGTTGGCGGCCTTGGAGAAGGGCATTCCGCTCTTTGCGATCTGCCGCGGCGCGCAAATCCTCAACGTGGCCCTGGGCGGAAACCTCATCCAGCACGTGCCGGACGTGCTGCCCGAGGCGAACTACCAACCTGCTCCCGGAGTCTACGGGGAGGTGGAGTTCCGCACGCAGCCGGGCAGCATCAGCGCGCAACTACTAGGCGAAAAGGCATCGGCTCCGGTCTATCACCACCAGATTCTTGACCGGGTTGCCGAAGGCCTTTGCGTCACCGCGCGTGCGGCGGATGGAACGGTCGAGGCCGTCGAATCGACCCAGGGAAGTTGGGCGTTGGGCGTTCAGTTTCATCCGGAACAAAATCCTTCCGACGTGCGCCTCTTCGAAGGATTCATTGAGGCCGCCAGAAGGTACCGGGACGGGGAACTCTACGCTGAGCGCCTCGACCCATCGACGGAATTCAAAGCGACAGAAAAGAGCTGGGCGTGAGTGCCACAACTTTTGACATCATCAATCCGGCCACCGAAGAGTTCCTTCAAACCGTTGAGCTGGCATCCCTCGCCGAAACGGACGCGCTGATTGCCCGCGCGGCCGCCGCCTTTGAGACCTGGCGAAAAGTGTCGCCGTCGGACCGTGCACTGCTCCTGCGCCGGTTCGCGGCCGCCGTCGACGCCGATCTGGAGAACCTCGCGCAACTGGAAGTCCGCAACGCGGGGCATACGGTCGGCAACGCCCGCTGGGAAGCGGGCAATGCGCGCGACGTCATCAGCTACTACTCGGCGGCTCCCGAGCGGCACTTCGGGCGGCAGATCCCCGTTGCCGGAGGCCTCGATGTGACGTTCCACGAGCCGCTGGGCGTGGTCGGCATCATTGTGCCGTGGAATTTCCCCATGCCGATCGCGGCGTGGGGCTTCGCTCCGGCACTCGCGGCAGGCAACACGGTGGTACTCAAACCCGCGGAACTTACGCCGCTGACCGCGATGAGGCTCGGCGAGTTGGCGCGCGAGGCCGGCCTGCCCGACGGCGTGCTGACGATCATCCCCGGGAAGGGCTCCGTGGTGGGGGCGCGCTTCGTCACCCACCCCGCGGTGCGAAAGGTCGTCTTTACCGGGTCCACCGAGGTCGGCAAGCAGATCATGGCCGGTTGTGCCGACCAAGTGAAGCGCGTGACCCTCGAACTGGGTGGGAAGAGCGCGAACATCGTGTTCGCCGACGCCGACCTTCCCGCCGCTGCTGCCGCAGCACCCGGCGGCGCGTTCGACAACGCCGGCCAGGACTGCTGCGCCAGATCCAGGATCCTGGTGGAAAAATCGGCCTACGATGCCTTCCTCGAGCTCCTGGAGCCTGCTGTCCGGGGTGTCAAAGTCGGCGACCCGGCGGATGAGAGCACGGTCATGGGGCCCTTGATTTCCGCCCGGCAACGGGAAACCGTCGCAGGCTTTGTGCCTTCGGGAGCGCCCATAGCCTTCCAAGGCGAGGTGCCCGAAGGGCCGGGATTCTGGTTCCCGCCCACCGTCCTGGCACCCGACTCCTTCGACGATCCGGCGGTGCGTGAGGAGATCTTCGGACCTGTCGTCGTCGTCGTTCCCTTCAACGACGAGGCGGACGCGGTACGGATTGCCAATGACACCGAATACGGCCTTTCTGGATCGATCTGGACCCAAGACATTGGGCGGGCCTTGCGCGTGGCCCGCGGGGTGGATGCCGGAAACCTCTCGGTGAATTCCCACTCTTCAGTCCGGTATTCGACGCCGTTCGGCGGCTTCAAGCAATCGGGCCTGGGCCGCGAACTGGGTCCCGATGCCCTCGATTCATTCAGCGAAGTGAAGAACGTCTTCATCGCGCACTGAACCCACCAACTTTGGAAGCCCCATGATTCAAGGAGAGATCACCATGACCGAATTCATTTCAAACCGACTCAAGGACCGCACTGCCGTCATCACCGGCGGCGGCAGCGGGATCGGTTTGGCCACGGCAAAGCGTTTCGCCTCGGAGGGTGCCAACGTGGTCATCGCCGATATCGATCCGGCTGCCGGAGAAGCAGCCGCGGCCGCCGTCGATGGCATCTTCGTAAAGGTCAACGTCACAGACGAGCAGGAAGTCATCGACCTCTTCGCCGCCGCCAAGAGCCATTACGGCAGCGTGGATATCGCGTTCAACAACGCGGGCATTTCGCCGCCGGACGATGCATCCATCCTCGACACCGGCATCGACGCCTGGCGCCGGGTCCAGGAGGTCAACCTGACGAGCGTCTATTACTGCTGCAAATACGCGCTGCCGTACATGTTGGAGCAGGGCAAGGGCTCGATCATCAACACCGCGTCCTTCGTGGCTGTGATGGGTGCGGCAACCTCGCAGATCTCCTACAGCGCGTCCAAAGGCGGCGTGCTGGCCATGACCCGTGAGCTCGGCGTCGAATTCGCGCGCAAGGGGGTGCGAATCAACGCGCTGTGCCCAGGACCGGTCAACACCCCGTTGCTGAAGGAACTCTTCGCCTCCGATCCGGAGCGGGCCGCGCGGCGCTTGGTCCACGTGCCCTTGGGCCGTTTCGCGGAGCCCGAGGAACTGGCCGCTGCGGTCGCCTTCCTGGCAAGCGACGACGCCTCGTTCATTACCGCTTCGACCTTCATGGTTGACGGCGGAATCTCGGGAGCGTACGTCACCCCGATCGACTAGAAGGTTCCCGTCAATTGCTCCCCACCGGCCTCCTCGCCGGCCGGTGGGGAGCAACCGACGGGCTAGCTTCCCCGGTATGTGGAGAACGCGAAGGGGCTGAGCAGGAGCGGCACGTGGTAGTGCTCGCCGGCGTCGGACACCGTGAAGCTCAAGTCCACTTCCGGGAAAAAGGTGTCCACGCCCTGTGCTTTGTAATACGGACCGGTCGCGAAGTTCAGGCGGTAACTGCCGCCGTCGACCCGCTCAGGGCCCAGATCCTTGATCCGGCCGTCCGCGTCAGTGGTGCCGCTAGCCACGTGCCTCCAGTTGTCGCCGTCGCGCACGGAGAGAACGACGGCGACGCCGGCCGCCGGGCGACCGGAACCGGTGTCCAGGATATGGGTGGTGATCTGGGAAACGCTCATTTGCTGGGCACTCCTTCGCTGATGACGCCGGCAAGGCGCAGCAATGCGATTTCGCGCAATTGTCCGGCCACGATCACGTCTTCTTCTTCCGCGGTATGGCTCAGGCGCTCGTGGAGGGAGGCCAGGATGTCGTTGGCTGTCCGTCCTGCTGCGCGGATGAGGAAGACGCGGCCGAACTTGGCCTCGTACTCGCGGTTGCCTTCGGCCAGGGCGGTGACGACGCCGTCATCGCCGGGGTCGACGCCGGCCTGTTCGGAGCGGGACATCGCGGCTTCGGTGGTCTGTGCCTTGGGCCGTTCGCCGATCCGAGGGTGGTGGGCCATCGCGGCCGCCACTTCGTCCGACGTGAACGGCTCGGCGGTTTCCCGGGCGAAATCGAGCAAGGAGTCCAAGCCGCTGAACGGGCGCGCATCTGCTACGTGCTCCACCCAACGCTGGATGTCGAGGCATGGGCGGAGGACGTCGATGGCGTCCGCACGGTCCACGCTGTTGAATACTTCAAGCTGCATGCTTGTTCATTCCTCGTGCGAGTGCTGGCATCCATGGTGTTGGCTATGCGGAACTCCGGCGATTCCTGCCGGATGGACCTGTGCGCCTCCGCACTCCAGGTCTTCCACATCATGGAACTGTTATTTCAGCATACGTAATAGTGAATCCAATGACTGCCGTGGTGTCAAGAGAATACCGCACCCCGGTCCTCCCGACTCGCCCTGCCCCCTGCGACGCTCGCTCACGTTTGGTGGCTTCTACCGAGACGCTCGCTCACGTTTGGTGGCTTCTACCGAGACGCTCGCTCACGTTTGGTGGCTTCTACCGAGACGCTCGCTCACGTTTGCCGTCTGGTGGACAATGTCAGCAACGAGCCAAAGGAGTTCCGCCATGCCAGAGGTCCTGACTTCCCGGTATCTGTTCGGACCGGGTCCCAGTAATTGCTATCCGGAAGTGACCGCGGCGTTGGCGTATCCGGTGATCGGGCATCTGGACCCGGTGTTCATAGAGCGACTGGACCGGACGTGCGCCGGGCTTCGGTCGGTGTGGGGGACCCGGAACGCCCGCACCCTGCCATTGAGTGCTACTGGTTCCGGCGGCATGGAGGCTGCCTTTGTTAATACAGTGTCCGACGGCGACGTGGCAGTAATTGCGGTCAACGGGCTTTTCGGGGAGCGAATGTGTGAGGTTGCCCGGCGCTGCGGGGCCACGGTAGTTCGCGTCGACCATGAATGGGGCCAGCCCGTGGATGCGGAGCGGGTTCTCGCCGCGCACCCCCATCCCAAGGTGATTGCCGCCGTCCATGCCGAAACCTCCACAGGTGTCCTGTCCGACGTCGCGCCGCTTGGCGCTGGCAAGGGCGACGCGCTATTGATCGTGGACGCGGTGACGTCCATCGGCGGGCTGGAACTTCTGGCTGACGACTGGGGGATCGACGTCGGGTATGCCGGGACGCAGAAGTGTTTGGGAGCGCCCCCTGGCTTGTCCCCGTTCACGGTGTCCGAGCGCGCTTTCGAGCGGCGCATCAAGGAGCCGCGTTCGTGGTACCTGGATATCGGCCTTCTGGGTGGGTATGTTGGCGCGGCGAGTGGCAGCCGGACGTATCACCATACGGCGCCAGTGACCATGATCGCGGGGCTAGAGGCGGGACTTGACCGCATCTTGGCCGAGGGGCTCGCGGCTGTTCAAGCGCGGCACCGCGCGGCCGGGGCCGAGTTGCGCGACGGCCTCGAAGCGATGGGTCTCGAGCTGTTTGCCGCGGAGGGTTCGAGATTGCCGAGCCTCACCACGGTCAAAGTGCCCGACGGCGTGGACTCAGCTGCCGTCCGCGCTTACCTTCTGGAGAACTTCAGTATGGAAATCGGCTCCGGGGCGGGAGCGTTTACCTCGACGGTTTGGCGGATCGGCATGATGGGTCCGAACGCTAACAGGGCATCGGTCAAGCTCGTCCTTGGCGCGCTGGAAGAAGCGATAGCGAAAGCCTATGTGAGCGAGCGTCGGCCCGGGAGACGCTAGACGTGAGCGAGGGTCACACCAAACGGTCTTGTTTGTGAGCGAGCGTCGGGAGAGGTTAGTGGCCGTTGGATTGGGCCTTGGTTGCGAGCATCTTGTCGAGGGGCTTGGCGTATCGTTCCTGGACGATCTTCAAGTGCAACCAGCATTCCACGCTTGCCACCGAGTCCATCGCACGCACTTTGTCCAGGATGTCGTACATTTCGTCCAGCGAGCTGACGCCCACGGTGGCCACGAGGTCGTGCCTGCCGAGGCAGCTGGCGATGAACTCCACTCCTGGCGTCGCCGAGAAGAAGTCGACTGCCTCCTCGGTTCCGGCTGCTGTCGAGATTCCGAAGCCAAAGGCCATGGACCGTGAAGAACCGGAGCGGCTCCGGATGGGGCCGATCTGCATGACCCGGGCTTCCAGCAGGCGAAGGACCCGGATCCTGGCGGCGCTGGCCGAAAGGCCGATCCGTTCGCCGAGGGCCTCGAAACCGAGTCGGCCGTCCACCTGCAGTTCGCTCATGAGGAGCAGATCCGCCTGGTCAAGCTCGAGACGGGGGTCCGGCGGCTCCTTGCCGAGGAAGAGGCTGCGGACCACCTCTTTGTACATGAGGACATCGACGCCAGCCACACCTTCGCAAAGGCGGATGGCCTCGACGTCTTCGTAGAGCCTTTCCACCGTGGGCAGGCGGAGTTCGGCGATGATGCCGTATTTGCCCGTGGTCAGGGAGGCGAAGACGGCGCCGTCCAATTGGCTCAGCTTCTCCAAGGCCGAGCGTGCGGAACCGTTTAGGTGGATGGAGATGTGCGCGACGGCGGTCAGGCCCAGCAGGCGCGGATGGACTGCCGCGACAATCCGCAGTTCTCCGGAGGACGTTAGCTCATTGACCTTGGCCGTCACAGCGGAGCGCGTTACGCCCAGTTGCTTGGATAGCTCGCTGAACGAGGCGCGGCCATCGGCCTGCAGCAGGCGGATCAGCCTGTCGTCCAGATCATGCATGGTCTTCACAATAACCGCCTTGTCTCTGGGCCGCGGCAGCGGGTGCTTAGCGAAGCTGCGGCGCCCCGGCGAGCCGAGCGCCGCCGTCGTACTCAATACTTTCACGAGTCGAGCAATAGGCAAGTGATTTGGATCAGAAAATCACAAAGTGAGTACAAAAACTGTGTCATATCAGTATTAAACAACTGATTCGCTTGAATTGATCGATTTTTTCGCTAGCATCGTGATCAGCGCCACATCGGCGTACTCCGACTCGCGTTCCCACGCGACCCCAACAGTTCAATTGGAGATCTGCACATGCTCAAGTTCACGAAGCCCGCCTTGGCGGCCGCTGCGTTGGCCCTGCTGTTGAGCGGCTGCTCCGCCGCAGCTTCCCCCAGTTCCACGGGGCAAGCATCCGCCACCGCGCCGAAGGGACTCACCACGAGCGGCAAGCTCACCCTGTGTATCGACCCCGAATATGCGCCACTGGAGTACTACGCCAACGGTTCCAGCGGCGACATCGTAGGGTTCGACGCCGATGCCGCCCGCGCGCTCGCCAAGCACTGGGGCGTCGATGCCAAGTTCGAGGTGACCACATTCGACGGACTCATGCCGGGGCTCCAGACCCGCCGCTGCGATGCCATTTTCGGTGGCCTGTACATGAGCAAGGCCCGCCTGGATGTCGCCGACGCTTCAGCCGTGATGAACGCCGGTCCCGCGATCCTCTCGGCCCCGGGCAGCGCCGGGAATTACAAGACAGCACTGGACTTGTGCGGTCACTCGGTGGCAGCGCAGAGTGCTTCGTCCAACGCCGCCCGCATCAGTGCGCTCAAGGATGAGTGCAAGAAAGCCGGCAAGGACGAGCCCAAGCTCACCGAATACCCCAAGACCGCTGAAACAGTCCTGGCGGTCCTCAACGGCAAGTCCGAGGCCCTGATCGAGACGAATGTGGCGGCCGCCTACATGGCCAGCCAGAACGAAGGCAAGCTCACGGTGGCCCCCGGAGTCTTTCCGGCCGACACCACCTTCGGCGTGTTCACCCGCAAGAACGATCCGTTGTCTCCAGCCATCGCGCAGGCGCTGAGGGAACTCCACCAGGACGGCACCCTCGGCAAGATCGCGAAGGACAACAAGCTCGACCCCACGATCGTCGACGTCCCCTAGCCATCCTCCCCGCGGAGGCCGCAACAGCCCTGCGGCCTCCGCCCCACACGAAAGGAGTTGGTGATGGAATTCGACGTCAACATCTTCGTCCAACAACTCGTGAATCCGAGCTACCTGTCCGGGGCTTTCCTGTCCGTCGCCGTCGCGGTGCTTTCACTTATCCTGGCTACGGCCATCGGCTTCGCTGTCGCCCTGGGACGCACCTCCCGCAGCCGGATCGCGCAGGGCGTCGCAGGAATCTACACCTGGTTCTTCCGTGCCATCCCGGCACTGCTGGTGCTGCTCATCATCTGGAACGCCTTGCCGCAGCTCTTCCCAGTCCTGCGCCAGGATTGGTTCTCCCCGTTCATTGCCGCGTTCATCGGCCTGGGCATCGTGGAAGCGGCCTTCATGGCGGAAATCATCCGTTCGGCGTTGCTCAGTATCGACGAAGGGCAGGCCCTCGCCGGCAGGGCGCTTGGGATGTCGCCGGTTAAGGTCATGCTCAAAGTTGTCCTCCCGCAGGCCATCCGCACGGCCCTGCCTCCCACGGGCAATGAGTTCATCGGCCTCGTGAAGTTCTCCTCGTTGGCCTCCGTGATTTCCCTGCAGGAACTCCTCACCACGGCGCAGGTGGGAGTGAACATCACGTTCCGCTACGCCGAGTACTACGCCGCGGCAATCGTCTACTACCTCATCATCGTGAGCCTTTTGACGCTTCTCCAAAGCTATGTGGAAAAGAAATTCGTCTGGACGTCACGGTCCAAATCCAAGAAGCCTTCCATCCTGGAACCAGTCGGCCAAGGAGTGCAGTCATGACCCACAGCGGCCCGGAACCCATGCCGGAAACCTGGTCCACCAACGACCCCGTACTGAGCGTGCGGAACCTCCACAAGAGCTACCAGGACCAGAACGTCCTGCGCGGCGTCGAGTTCGATATCCGCCAGGGACAAGTCAAGGCAGTGCTGGGTCCCTCCGGTTCCGGCAAGTCCACGATGTTGCGCCTGATGGCGCTCCTCGAGCCAGCCGACGACGGCGAGATCCGGCTCCGCGGGCGGCGCATCGGTGTCCGTGAGAAAGCAAGCGGAGCCGTGGCCCTCCCCGAACGCGAACTCGCCAAGGAACGCCGCAACATTGGCATGGTCTTCCAGAAGTTCAACCTGTTCCCGCATCTGACGGCTTGCCGCAACGTGATGCTCGGGCTGACCTCCGTCAAGGGCATCCATCACAAGGAAGCCGAGGAACAGGCCATGGCCATGCTCCAGCGCGTGGGTCTTTCGCATCGCGCCGGGCATTTCCCTTCGGAGCTCTCCGGCGGCCAGCAGCAACGCGTGGCCATCGCCCGCGCCCTGGTGATGAACCCGGACGTGCTCCTCTTCGACGAACCGACGTCCGCCCTGGACCCCGAGTTGGTGGGCGAAGTCCTGGACGTCATGGAGAGCCTGGCCAACGACGGCATGACCATGATCGTGGTCACCCACGAAGTCCGTTTCGCGCGCCGCGTGGCCGATGAAGTGACCCTGTTCGACAGCGGCGTGATCGTGGAACAAGCCACCCCGGACGAGTTCTTCGACAACCCCCAGCACCAACGCACGAGGAAGTTCTTGAGCCATGTCCACTAAGCATCGCCCCCTCGCCGTCTACACGGACATGGAAGACCTCGATTACTCCGCCGGCGTCGTGCTCCTGGAAGAAAACGGTTACGACGTCCGGTACCTTGGCACCCAGGATCCCGCGGTCATCGCGGAGCAGGCGAAGGACGCGGAAGCCCTCCTGGTGGGCTACGCGACGGTCACCGCGGAGGTCATGGACGCCATTCCGGGCTTGAAGATCATCGCCTTGGTCTCAATGGGCTCAGACAACGTTGACCTCGATGCAGCCAAGGAACGGGGCATTTGGGTCAGCAACCTTCCCGGTGTGGCCACCGAGGAAGTCGCTTCGCACGCGCTGGCGCTTGCCCTCGCCGTCACGCGAGAAATCCCGTTCTTCCAGGAACGCGTGGCCGAGGGGGACTGGAACGCCCGCCCGGACAGCACAGTGTTCCGGCTCAGCCAGGAGCGGCTTGGGCTGATCGGACTCGGGCGGATAGGCAGCCGCCTCGGAGAGCTCGCCTCCGGAGTCTTCGGCGAGGTGGTCGGCTACGATCCCTACCTCCCGGACACTCCGGCTACCAGGGAGATGCTCGCGAAGGCAGGCATCCGCCGGACTGGCTTGGAAGAAGTCCTGGCGGAATCCGCCGTCGTGTCCTTGCACATGCCGCTCACGGAGGAAACCCGGCACATCATCAACGCCGGAAGCCTCGCCGCGATGCGGCCGGGCAGTTACTTGGTGAACGTGAGCCGCGGGCAGCTGATCGACGACGAAGCCCTGCGTGCCGTCGTCGACTCCGGCCACATCCGTGGAGCAGCGCTGGACGTGCTCGACGTCGAACCGGCACCTGCCGACCACCCGCTCATGGGCCACCCGCGGATCCTCGTGACGCCCCATGTCGGCTTCCTCTCGGAGTACACGCTGGCCGAATACGTCAGGATCCAGGCGCACAACGTCATTTCCCAAGCCCGCAGCGGAGTCCCGGACACCCCGTTGTTCGAGCTGGCACCCGCCCGCTGAGTTCCGGCCGTACCGCAAACTTCAACACGCAAAGGTCATTCCCATGTCATTCCTGGCATCCCATGAAACTTCCCCCGTAGCCCCCGCCGCAACGTTGTTCTTCGGCGGTCGCGTCCGGACCGTTGACTCCCTGAACTCCATCGCGGAGGCGATGCTGGTCATCGGCAACCGTGTTGCCGCCGTCGGAACGCCACAGGAGTGCCGCGACGCGGCGCTCAAGCTCACGACGGCGGTGCCCGACGTCGTCGACCTCCGTGGCCGTACGTTGGTGCCCGGCTTCATCGATCCGCACGCGCATCCCCTGATGTACGGACAACTGCTGTCCTGGGTGGATTGCGGTCCCGAGGCGGCGCCGGACATCCCCACCATGCTTGAACTGCTGGCGAAGGCGGCGGACGACAATCCGGGGGACACCCCGATCAGGGGCTATGGCTACGAGCACCGCAACCTTGCCGAGCAGCGCCACCCCACACGGCAGGAATTCGACACCGTTTCCACCACGCGCGAGGTGTACGTCATGAACGCGAGCGGCCACGGCGGAGTGGTGAACTCGTACGTGCTCGCGAAGGCGGGAGTGGACCGCGACACGCCCAACCCGCCGGGCGGAACTTTCTTCCGGGACCCTGACGGCGAGCTGACGGGCGAACTCTCCGATGCCGCCTGCGACATCCTCACAGGGGTGGAAGGCGTCAAGCTGGGGCACCACGGACCGAACTTCCACCTCGGGGACAGCAAGGAACATCACCGCGCCCAGCTGCTGCACGCCCAACGCGAGTTCCTCAGCCACGGCGTGACCACCATCGGCGACGCGCAGGTGACCAAGCGCGAATTTGGCGCCTACCTGGATCTCGTGGAGCGCGGCGAACTCGTGACGCGCATCAACGCGTATTTCCTGTCGAGCCTCCTCGACGAGGTCCTGGAACTGGGTCTCGTGGACAAGTTCGGGGATTCCCTCCTTTCCTTCGCCGGGATCAAGCTCTACGCCGATGGCACCCTGGGCGGCTGGACTGCGTACTTCCCGGAGGGCTACCGCGACGATCCTTGCCGCACCGGTTCGCTCTACCACGAGCCGGCAGAGTACCGCGCCCTCGTCGCCAAGGCGCACAGTGCCGGTCTGCAGACGGCGACCCACGCCCAATCGCCCACAGCCATTCAGTTGGTGCTCGACGCCGTCAGCGAGGCTCTTTCGGTGTCGCCGCGGGACGACCACCGGCACAGGATCGAGCACTGCGGACTGCCCACCTTGGAGCAGATCGGCCAAATGGCGGAGCTCGGGATCATGCCCGTCAACCAGCCGCAGCACTACTACAACTGGGGTCCGGGGGTCACAGATGCCATCGGGTCCCCGGGCGAGCGCTTCAACCCCCTCGGCGAATTCGTGGCCGCAGCGGTCCCCGTGACGATGAGCTCTGACGCTCCCGTGGCCGATCCCCGTCCGCTCGAAGCCATCCAGACGTCCGTGACCCGCAAGACCCGCTCCGGCGTCCAGTTGGGCTCGGACGATCTTAAGATCGACGTCGTCGAGGCCCTCCGTGCACACACCATCAACGGTGCGCGGGCCATGGGGCGCGAGAAGGACCTTGGTTCCCTCGAGCCGGACAAGCTGGCCGACTTCGTGATCTTGGCCGCCGACCCCCTTGAGGCGCACGAAGGTGACATCAGCAGCATCGAGGTTCTGGAGACCTGGGTCAACGGCGTGCGGGTGTACGCGGGCTAAGTAGCCACAGATAAACCCCGACGTCGGCACTCACGGTGAGTGCCGACGTCGGGGTTTCGTGTTGCTTGACGGCTGGCCCAACTAGCTCGCACTTAATGTCGTTTTCAGGGCTGAAAACGACACTTACTGCGAGTCAGTTGGGTGCCTCACAATGGGTGGGCAGGGCTTAGGCCCGGCGGATAGCCTCAGCCAGGCGCTTGACACCCTCGGTGAGCTGATCTTCCGGGGCGTAGGAGAAGGCGATGCGGAGCTGGTTGCTGCCACCGCCGTCGGCATAGAAGGCGCTACCGGGCACGAACACGACTCCCGCCTCGATGGCCGCGGCGAGCACTTGATCGGTGTCGATGCCCTCGGGCAGGGTTACCCAGGTGAAGAATCCGCCGCTCGGGCTGGTCCACTGGGTACCCTCGGGCATGTAGGCGGCCAAGGCGTCCAGGGTGGCTTTGCAGCGGGAGGCGTAGACGGCACTGTAAGCGGCTATCTGGTCCCGCCAGTCGAAGCTGCTGATGTACTGCTCCACTACCAGTTGGCTCAGGACCGAGGGGCAGATGGTGGTGGCTTCGGAGGCGATCTGGAGGCGGCCGCGCACCTCTCGGGGTGCCACCACCCAGCCGACGCGCAGGCCGGGGGCGAAGATCTTGGAGAACGAGCCGAGGTAGAACACGTTGTCCGGGTCGAGGGAGTGCATGGCGGGTTTGAGCGTGCCGTCGAAGCTCAGCAGTCCGTAGGGGTTGTCCTCGACGATCAGCACGCCTTCGGCCCGGCAAATGTCCACCACGCGCTGCCGCCGCCCGAGGGAAAGGCTGATGCCGCTCGGGTTGTTGAAATTGGGGACCGTGTAGAAGAACTTGATGGCTTTGCCGGCGGCTTTGAGCCCGGAAATGACGTCCTGGAGGCGGTCGGGATCGACGCCGTCGTTGTCCATCGCCACGTGGGCCACTTCGGCCTGGAAGCCTTCGAACACGCCGAGCGCGCCCACATATGTCGGTCCTTCCGCGATCACCACGTCCCCGGGATCGCAGAAGAGCTTGGTCACGAGTTCCAGTGCCATTTGCGAGCCCGCGGTGACCTGCACGTTTTCCGGCGACGTGTTGATGCCTTCGAGTTCCATGACTTGGCAGATCAGGGCCTGCAGTTCCTCTGTTCCCGCACCCGAGCCGTACTGGAGGGCCTCCAGTCCGCGGCGAGCGACGACGTCGGACGCCATGGCGGCGATGCGCTCCATCGGCAGGACGGGCAGGTAGGGGTTGCCGCCCGCGAGGGAGATCATGCCCGGCTGCATGGAAACATCGAAGACTGCGCGGACGGGGGAGGGTTGGAAGCCGGCCGCACGCTTGGCCATCCGGCCGGTATGGGACAGCTCTGTGGTGAGGGTCATGGTGGTCCTTCGGTGTTGGTGGGTGGCCGCTTCGATGCGGCCCCGGACTGCGTGGTGGTTACTGTGCGCTGAGGAACTGGTGCAGGATACGGGTGCCTGCGTGGATGGCCGTGACGGGGACGCGTTCGTCGATGCCGTGGAACATGCCCGCGAAATCAAAGCCTTCGGGAAGCCGTAATGGCGAGAAACCGTAGCAATTGATGCCCAGCTGGGAGAAAGCTTTGGCGTCGGTGGCTCCGGACATGACGAACGGGAGGGCCTTCCCGGCGGGGTCGACGGCGGTGATGGCCGCTCGCATCGCGTCCAGAAGGGCGCCGTGGGCGGGTGATTCCAGCGAACGCCCCTCTTCCCAGCTGACCTCGATGCCGGGCCCCAACAGCTCCATGAATTGCGCTTTGAACTCGTCATCGGTGCCCGGGGCGATCCGGCAATCAACCGTGGCGGTGGCAGTCCCGGGAACCACGTTGGTCTTGTAGCCGGCATGGAACTGGGTCGGGACGGCGCTGGTACGCAAGCCCGGGAGGAGCATGGCGGCGAGCAAACCGAGAGAGGCGAGTTCGTCGTCGAGCCTTTCGCCATCCAAAGGCCGGCCGAGGGCCTCGCCCAACTGCTCCACCAAGGCGGAGAGCGAGGCGCTCCGGACCACCGGCCATTTGTGTTCCGAGATTCGTGACAGGGCAGAAGAAAGGCGCGCGACGGCGTTGCTTTCGTTGGGCACGATGGAACCGTGGCCTGTGCTTCCGTGCGCGGTCAGCGTCGCCCAAGCGACCCCCTTTTCCGCGACTCCGAGCAGGTAGAGCCTCAGGTCGTCGCGAAGCTGAAGGGAGAAGCCGCCGATTTCGCCGATAGCCTCGGTGACGCCGTGGAACAGTTCAGGGTGCTCATCCACCAGGAACTGGGCACCGAACTCGCCGGCCATTTCCTCATCGGCCACGAACGCAAAGACGATGTCCCGCTGGGGCACGAAGTTTTCGCGGCGCAATTGGCGGACGGCGGCCACGGTCATGGCAACCATGTCCTTCATGTCCACGGCACCGCGACCCCACACGAAATCGTCCTTGACCTCGCCGGAGAACGGGTCCACGGTCCAGTCCGCAATGTTGGCGGGGACGACGTCGGTATGGCCGTGCACCAGAAGGGCCGGCGCCTCCGGGTCGCTGCCCTTCATCCTTACTACGAGGTTGCCCCGGCCAGGAGCTTTTTCGAGGACCTGGCCTTCGAGGCCGAATTCCGCGAGCAACGACTGGACGTATTCGGCGCAGCGCGATTCGCCGTCGCCGATGGTGGCGGGATCGCCGGTGTTGGTGGAATCGATGCGGATCAAGGTGCTGCAAAACTCCACGGCCTCGGCGGCCATGGCGTCGTGATGTTCCCCCACAGATGGTCCTTTCCAGCGCGCGGGTTGGCGCGCGTTGCGGTGCGCAACTCGCGCACCTTCTCCCGGCGCGAGTTGGCGCGCGTCTTAGTGCGCGTCCACGAGTTTGGAGCGCTTCTTATGGATGAATTCGTCGGCGTCGATGCCGAACTCCCGGGCGGCAAAGCGGTGCAGGGTCTCGATCATCTCCGCAGGTGAGAAGCTGTGGACCCCGTTCAAGGACTGGATCGCGAGGCCATCGATCGTGGCCAGAAGCAAGGTAGCCACTTCGTCGATATCGAGGGCCGGTTGGAGCAGTTTCTCGTCCACCGCCTCCTCGAGCGCCCGGACGAACAAGCCCCGCCATGAAGTCCAGACTGCTGCGACGCTTTCCCTGATCTCTGAGTTCTTGTGGGCAGCGGCGTATATCTGCAGCCAGAAGCCCCAGGCTTCTTCGAACGGGGTGTCGCTCTGGATGGAGAACGTCAAGAGGTCGTGCAGGCGTTCCACGGCGTTTCTGCCGTGATCGTAGATGCGCTGCCATTCGGCGAGGGATTCGTCGATCCGGTACTCAACCGCGGCGCCAATGAGCCGTTCCCGGTGCCGGAAATAGTGCTGGATCATGCCGATGCTGAAACCCGAAGCTTCCGACAGTTCGGCGAAGGAGCAGCCCTCCACACCCTCGCGGGAGATTACCTGCGAGGCGTGCTGCAGAATGCTCTGCCGGCGTTCTGCCATGGCCTCCGCCGTGACGCTTCGCGTGCGGCGGCCCGGGTTTGTCTCGCTCATGCCGTTGCTCCTTCGTTTGTCTGGTCGCGCTGGTCCAGTTGGGGCGCCTTGTGGGTGCCCGTAGTCATCTCTCCACGATGTTGCCATGGTCCCTTGACACGCGTTGTTACTCATCTCACAATAAGTTGAACATATTGTTATTTCAACCCGACTCGAACCGGAGATTCACAAATGATGCGCAAAGGCGTGAAAAGCTCGCTCGTTGCAGCGGCAGCCATCAGTTTCCTGGCGTTGACAACGGCTTGCTCCAACACCGAAGGTGCGGCCGCTACTGTATCCGGCAACGCATCGGCGAGCGGCCAAAGCAGCCAGAGCGGCCAGGAACTCGCGCAGGCCGTGCAAACAGATTCCAAGGTTCAGGCGCTCCTTCCGGCCGCGATCAAGAGCAAGGGCTCGTTGACCCTCGTCACGGACCCCACCTACGCCCCGATCGACTTCACCGACGACAATGGCAAGATCGTCGGACTGGAGCCGGACATGGCCTTGGCCGTCGCGAAGAAGATGGGCGTCTCGATCAACATCGAAAAGGCCGACTTCAACGGCATCCTCGCCGGTATCGAAGCCCGGCGCTACGACGCCTCCTGGGCAGCGTTTTCCATCACGGAGGAGCGCAAGGACAAGGTCAACATGGTCAGCTACATGCGCGGAGGAACGTCCGTCATGGTCAAAAAGGGCAATCCGCTGGGCATCAAGTCCGAGCTGGACCTCTGCGGCAAGACCGTTGCTGCCCAGACCGGGACAACCCAGGCCCTGAACGTGCTCCCCTCCTTTGATAAGAAGTGTGCCGACGCCGGCAAGGACAAGCCTGTTTCCCTCCTGTTGCCCCAGCAAGACAACGTCAACCAAGCCGTGGCATCGGGCCGCGCCCAGGCACTCGTGGCCGACAATGCGCTGACCGGGTACTACGCCCAGCTGCAGCCGGACGCCTTCACCTCCGTGGACTCCATCCTCGTGGAACCGTCCCTGTCCGGCGTCGTGAGCCCCAAGGACGACGGCGGCCTGTCCAAGGCATTCCAGGCCGCGGTCCAGTCGCTCATGGACGACGGCACCTACGCCAAGATCATGGATGCCTGGAACCTCAAGTCCGGCATCATCACCAAGTCCGAGGTCAACCCGACGGTGGGGTCATGACCGTGTCTGAGCTGCCGAGCACCGCCGAAGCACGGCATGACTTCGCGGAGCTGGCGTCGCGGCCTGTCCTCAAGCGCAAACGGCCCGGGCAACTGATCGCCATGGTGGTGGTGGGACTGTTCGCACTCATGGGCGCGTACGTCATTGTGACCAACCCCGGCTTCGGCTGGCCCACCGTGGCCAAGTACCTGTTCGATGTCCGCATCCTCGACGGCCTCCTGACCACGATCGAACTCACGGTCATTGCCATGGTCCTGGGACTCGTGATCGGCCTGGTGATCGCGGTCATGCGGATGTCCGACAACGTGCTCCTCCGCGGCGTGGCCGGCGCCTACATCTGGTTCTTCCGCGGCACTCCGCTCCTGGTGCAGATGCTCTTCTGGGGCTTCGCCGCGGTGCTTTTTCCGACCATCGGCATCGGGATCCCGGGCGGTCCCATGCTGGTGGAATGGAACACCAACGACGTCCTGCCGCTGTTCGTGGCCGGCATCCTGGGTTTGGGCTTGAACGAAGGCGCCTACATGGCCGAAATCGTTCGTGCAGGACTGATGGGTGTTCCCGCGGGACAGTCCGAGGCCTCCCACGCCATGGGCTTCAGCCGGATGGAAACCCTGCGCCACGTGGTCATCCCGCAGGCCATGAAGATCATCCTTCCGCCGGTAGGCAACGAGACGATCTCCATGCTCAAGACCACGTCGCTGGTGATCGTGATCGGCGTCGGGGACTTGCTCTACAACACCCAGCAGATCTATGCCCGCAACCTCCAGCAGATCCCCCTGCTGATCGTGGCGAGCCTCTGGTACATCCTGCTCACCACCATCCTCTCGCTCGTCCAGGCCCGCATTGAGAAGCGGTACTCCCGCGGCAACACCATCCAGGCACGAAAGGCGTAGCGGCAATGTCTGAAGTCCAGTTCCTCAACGTGCACAAGGATTTCTCCGGCATGGAGGTCCTCAAAGGCATCAACTTCACGGTCGAATCCGGACAAGTGGCGTGCCTGATCGGCCCCTCCGGATCGGGCAAATCCACCCTGCTCCGCTGCGTCAACCACCTCGAAACCACCAGCTCAGGAACCATCCTGGTGGGTGGCCGCATGATCGGCTACGAAGTCCACGGCGACAGGCTCATCGAGGCCCACCAGAAGGACATCAATAGGCGCCGTTCCCGTATTGGCATGGTGTTCCAGTCCTTCAACCTCTTCGGCCACATGACAGCCCTCGAAAACGTGATGATGGGTCCCGTCAAACTCCTCAAGGTACCCAAGGCCCAAGCCGAGGCCGAAGCCCATGAACTACTGGCCAAAGTGGGCCTCGCCGACCGCACGGGCCACTATCCGGCCCAGCTCTCCGGCGGCCAGCAGCAGCGCGTCGCGATTGCCCGGGCGCTGTCCATGAAGCCCGACCTCATGCTCTTCGACGAGCCCACCTCCGCACTCGACCCCGAACTCGTGGGCGAAGTCCTGGACGTCATGAAAGCCCTGGCTCGCGACGGCATGACCATGATCGTCGTGACCCACGAGATGGGCTTTGCCCGCGAGGTGGCGGACGTCGTGGCGTTCATGGACGGCGGTGTCATTGTCGAAGCCGGCGATCCCAACGAGATCATTTCCCGCCCCCAGCACGAGCGAACAAAGGCGTTCCTCTCCAAAGTTCTCTAGGCCACGATTTAAGGACTCCAACCTTGACCAGTTCCATCCCCACCAACAACGTCGGCCTCGCCGTCATGACCACGCTGCGGAACTACGGGATCGACGCGATCTTCGGGATCCCCGGCACCCACAACCTCGAGTTCTATCGGCACCTTGAGCCGCTCGGCATCCGCCCCGTCACCACCCGCCACGAGCAAGGAGCCGGGTACGGCTCCGACGGATGGAGCCAGCTCAAGGGGCTTCCCGGCGTCGTGATCACCACGTCCGGGCCCGGACTGCTGAACGCGATGTCCGCTGCGGCCACCTCGTATTGCGAGTCCCGGCCCATGATCATTCTGTCCCCGGGCGCGCCGCGCGGCAGCGAGTTTTCGGACATCGGTCTGCTGCACGAAACCAAGGACCCCACCGGCGCCGTCCGCGCCCTGATCGGGCGCAGCACGCGTGTGTCCAGCGGCAGCGAAGCCGTGGAGCTGATCCACGAAGCCTTTGCCTTCTTCGCGCACGGGCGGCCGCGTCCCGTCCACATCGAGATCCCGTTGGACGTCCTGGAGGGGGCGTCCGACGTCGACCCCGCCGCGCTCGAGGCCCGCCCTTTGGGTGCGCCGAAAACAGCAGCCGACGACGCCGTCGCCACCGCCGCGGACATCCTCCGGCGCGCTTTCAGCCCGGTGATCCTGGCCGGGGGCGGTTCGCTCGGAACCGGCGGCGCGTTGCTCGAACTTGCAGAACTCTTGCAAGCCCCCGTGGTGACCACGATCAATGGCAAGGGCGCTATTCCCGAAGCCCACCCTTTGTCCCTCGGTTCGGAGATCCGGCTCGCAGCGGCGCAAGACCTGTGCAACGCTTCCGACGCGCTGCTGGTGATCGGCTCCAAGGTGGGCGAATCGGAGCTGTGGGGCGGCAAGATCGTGCCGCAGGGTTCGTGCATCCGGATCGACATCGACCCCGCCCAACTGCAGTGCAACGTTGCGCCGGACGTTGAGCTCCTTGGCAACGCGTCCGCCGTCGTACCCCAACTGCTCGAAGCGCTCGCCGGACATGAGCCCGCCTCCGCCCCGGAACTCGACCCTTTGCGCGCCGAACTGCGGACGGAAGCCCGTTCCATGGCGCCCGCGCTGGCACGGATCAACGAGATCCTCGCGGCCACGCTGCCGGCCGACACCGTTATTGCGGGCGATTCCTCGCAGGTCACCTATTTCGGAACCACGTCCTTCTTCCCCGTTCAGAAGCCGCATCAGCTCTTGTACACGCCTGCGTACGCCACGTTGGGTTATGGACTGCCGGCCGCGATTGGCGCGAAGGTGGCCGATCCGGATCGTCCGGTGGTGGGGTTGATCGGCGACGGCGCGCTCATGTTCGCCGTACAGGAGTTCATCACCGCTGTGGAACAGGGCGTGGACCTGCCCATCATTTGCGTCAATAACGGCGGCTACGGCGAAATCCGGCAGAACATGGAGGACCGGGACCTGGCTCCGGTCGGCGTGAACCTGACGCAGCCGGACTGGGTGCGGCTGGCTGAGGGTTTCGGTCTGACGGCGTTCAACGTGGAATCCCTCGACGAGCTCGCTGGGATTGTGACCCAGGCGCTCGCCGTCAAGGGGCCCAGCCTCATCCACGTGAGCATCGATTAGCCCCCGCAACGCCCCCACCCCCCCTTGCGACGCTCGCTCACTTACGACGCCCTTTGGGCGGATGCTCGCTCACTTTCTTCAAGCAAGTGAGCGAGCGTCCGGTAGCGAGCCCCTATAGGTGAGCGAGGGTCGCCCGGGGGCGAGCGCGTGGGGCGGAACGGTTTTGGATCTGCATGACTTTAGGAAGGAACACGATGAGCGAGACGGTCAAGAATGCTGAGTTGAAGGGCACTGCATGGGAGTGGGTGGAACAGCAGAAAGAGCAGCTTTCCGCCTGGCACACGAATATTTGGGAACTGGCCGAACCAGCCTGGCGCGAGTACGAGTCCTGCGCCTGGTACGTCAGGACGCTGCGAGAACATGGCTTTACCGTGGAGGAAGGCAGCGGGGGCATGCCCACCGCATTCGCCGCCGAGTGGACAAGCCCCGCCGGTCCCGGCGCTCGGATCCTTGGCTATGCCGAATACGATGCCATCCCGGGCAATTGCCAGGCGGCGTCCACTAAGAGGGAACCACGAACGGGCATGTCGCGCTTCGCCCCGGGCCATACGGATCCGCATTCCGCCTTGGGCATCTCGACGCTCGCGGGCTTCCTCGCGGCGAAAGATGCAATGGAGCGGCATGACATTCCGGGCACCTTGGTCTACACGGGCGAGCCGGCCGAAAAGGTCCAGGGATCCAAGGTTGTTCACGGCCTCCGCGGCTACTACGACAATCTGGACGCCATCATCTCGTACCACCCGTTCTACATGATGCCCCTGTGCAACACCGCGCGTTGGGACACTCACTGCGGTTCGTACTACAGCAAGATCTACACTTTCACGTGCGACAGCCCGGAGGGCTGGAACAACACCTACGGCGACAGTCCCATCCCGTCGTCGCACTCCGCCGCCCGGGCTCCCGGAGCGGACGCCGCGCTGTTCACGATGTTCTCGCTGACCAAGACGACGCAGGATTCGATGCTGCCGCAGGCGGGTGGCTGGTCGTTGTCGGAAGCGATCCTCACCGCCGGGCAGGCGACGGCGGACAACCAGCCTGCGGGACTCGCCCAGATCCAGTACTCCTGGCGCTGCCCGGGCCTCGCCGAGGCCGACTCCGTGCTCGCCGTGTTGGATCGCAACGCGGAACTCGCCGCGGCTGCATCGCATTGCAGCGTTAGTTCGCGCTGGGTGGCGCGCAACCGTCCGGGCATCGCGAACCACACCGTCGCGCAGGTGGCCTGGGAGAACATCGCCGCTGTTGGCGCGCCGGTTTTGGATGAGCGGGCCCGGAAGATCGGACGAGAGATCCAAGCCTCGTGTGGAGTGGAACCCATGGAAAATCCGTTCCATCCAGCAACGGCCGAGCTCATCACCCCGCAGGGCGCCGAAGCAGAGCTGCGCCGGCACATCCCGGCAACCCAGCAGAACTGGACCAGCGATGATTACGTTGAAATGACCTGGTACGCACCCACCATCCGCTTCTATACGGCGCGGCCCACCTTGGCGCCGGATGAGAAAGGTACTCCATACCCGGGCTGGGCCATGACCGCGATGGGCGGAATGCCGGAGACGATCGACCCCACCATCACGGCGACGGGCAAGATGATTGCCGGCATGGTGCTGGACCTGCTGACTTCTCCGGACGTGCTGGCGAAGGCAAAGGCAGAGTTCGACGCCGAGAAGCGCCGCCGCGGTGCCGTGGCGCCGCTGCTTCCTGCCGATTTCAGCGCGCCGACGGATTTCCGCTGGCCTGAATACATCGGGACAGGCAAGGCCCGCGAGTGGTGGATCCCCGTGTCCGAAGAGGCGTGGAATACTGCCGGCAGTAGCTAATCCGGACGCTCGCTCACATATGACGACCAAATCCCAAACGCTCGCTCACATATGGCCGGAAAATAGCGGAATCCTCCAGCAGATGAGCTGCTGGAGGATTCACTATTTGACCACTTTTGTGAGCGGGCGTCGGGCCGGGAGCCGTTACTTGTGAGCGGGCGTCGGGCCGGGAGCCGTTACTTGTGAGCGGGCGTCGGGCCGGGAGCCGTTACTTGTGAGCGGGCGTCCGCCCGGGAGTCGTCATAGGTGAGCGAGCGTCGGGCCGGGAGTCGTCATATGTGGGCGGGCGTCCGCCGGGGAGCCGTTATAGGTGAGCGGGCGTCACGCCGGACGGCCCGATATGTGAGCGAGCGTTACAGGCCGAGTTCGGCCTTCAGGGCTGCTACGTGGCCTTGGGCCTTGACTTGGTACTGGGTCAGCTTGACCTTGCCCTCGCCGTCGAGCACTACGGTGGAGCGGACCAGTCCGTCTACCACTTCGCCGTTCACGAGCTTCTCGCCCCAGGCACCGTAGGCGAGGGCCACGGCGTGGTCTTCGTCGGAGAGGAGCGGGAAGGTCAGGGAATAGTCGCCGGCGAAGTGTGCGATCTTTTCCGGGGCATCGGGCGAGATGCCCAGGACTTCGTATCCGGAGGACTGCAGGCTGGACAGGCTGTCGCGGAAGTCGCAGGCCTCGGTGGTGCAGCCGGGGGTGGCGGCTTCCGGGTAGAAGTACACGATGACGTTGCGTCCGCGGTAATCGGACAGCGAGACCTTCTGGCCTTCGGAGTTAAGCAGCGCGAAATCGGGGGCCTGGGTTCCGGCGAGGAGTTTCTGGGTCATGTTGCGATCCTTGACTTGTCGGGCAACCGCCGTGGCCGGCGATCAATCTATAGGTGTAACGGGCTGCCTAGATGCAGTATTCCGCGGGTCCGCGGACTGTAGAGCCTGGTCCGGGCACGAACTGGTAGCCGCCTCCACGCACTGTGGCGATGACATGGCGGGCTGAGCCCAGCTTGCGCCGGACGCGTCCAACATACACGTCGATGGACCGAAATGCCGCGCCGGGACAGTCAAGTGACTCCAGAAAACGTTGCAATTCTTCACGTGGGATGGGTCGGGACAGGTTTTCCACGAGGTAGCGGAGGAGGCTGTGTTCCATTGCCGTGAAGCTGACAGGGACCCCATCGAGGAGGACGGTGTTCGCGGCCAGGTCCACTGCCACGGTGCTGCGTCGGCCGGCCAGGGACACCGGCGGGTTGGCAGCGGCGGGGCGGTTTCCGGCGTCGGACGCCTCCGACGCCGAACCGGCGTCGGGCGCTTCCGCACCGTCGGACACGCCGGAAGAATCATCGGACGTTGCAGCTCCGGCGGCGGGCCAAAGGAGGACTTCCGCCCCCGGAGCAAGTTTGCGGGCCCGGGCCAGGACCGCTTCCGCGGCCCGGGCCCAAACCTCGGGATCGATCTCGTGGCCTTCGCCGGGCTGTACCCACACGGCCAGGCCGCGCGGAAGCATCCCGGGCCGAACCAGTCCGGGCCGAAGCCCGGAAGGCCGGGGGGCGGGCTGGTGCCGCGAGGCGTTGAGCCGTGCGGGCAGTTGCCCGTACGGGGCATGGACGTTGACGGCCATGGCTTGGCCTTACACGCCGCCGCGGCGAATCAGCTTGCCGCTGGGCGTCCGGCCGTCGATCTCGCTGCCACGCAGGTACGTTTTGCGTACGACGCCGGAGAGCGCCTTGCCGTCGTACGGCGTGATCGGGTTCTTGTGCTTGAGCTTCTTGACGTCGACGACGAACGCGTCGTCGGGCGCGAAGATGGAGAAATCGGCGTCGTAGCCGAGTGCGAGCTGGCCTTTGTTGTGCAGGCGGGCCAAGGCTGCGGGCTTCTCGGACATCCAGGACACCACCTGCTCGAGGGAGATGCCGCGGTGCCGTGCCTCGGTCCAGATCAGCGAGAGCCCGAGCTGCAACGAGGAGACGCCGCCCCAGGCCACTGCGAAGTCGCCATTTTCCAGGTCCTTCAGGTCAAGCGTCGACGGCGAGTGGTCCGAGACAATGCAGTCGATCGTACCGTCCTGCAGGCCTTGCCAGAGGAGCTCGCGGTTGGAGGCCTCGCGGATGGGAGGGCAGCACTTGTAGGCGGTGGCGCCGTCGGGGATTTCCTCGGCCATGAGCGTGAGGTAGTGCGGGCAGGTCTCCACGGTGAGGTGCACGCCGTCGCGCTTTGCCGAAGCGATCATGGGCAGCGCGTCAGACGACGAGAGGTGCAGGATGTGGGCGCGCGCGCCGGTCCAGCGGGCGCGTTCGATCACTTCGGCGATCGCCTTGTTCTCGGCGCCGCGGGGGCGGGAAGCAAGGAACGTGGAGTAGTGCGCGCCGCCGGGGTGGGGTGCGTGGTCGATCGCGTGGGAGTCCTCGGCGTGGACGATCATGAGGGAGTCGAAGGACTTGAGCTCGGCCATGTCCTCTTCCATCTCGTCCGCGTCGAGATGCGGGAACTCGTCCACGCCCGAGTGGAGGAGGAAGCACTTGAAGCCGAAGACGCCCTCGTCGTGCAACGGGCGGAGGTCCTTCTTGTTGCCCGGAATGGCGCCGCCCCAGAATCCGACGTCCACGAAGGCCTGGTCCTCGGCAACTTCGCGCTTGAGCTTGAGGCCTTCCACGTTGGTGGTGGGCGGGATGGAGTTCAGCGGCATGTCGATGATGGTGGTGACGCCGCCGGCTGCTGCGGCGCGGGTGGCGGAGGCGAAGCCTTCCCACTCGGTGCGGCCGGGCTCGTTGACGTGCACGTGGGTGTCCACGAGGCCGGGGATGAGGGTTTCGTCGTCGCCGAGCTCGATCACCTCGGTGCCGGAGAGCCCGTTGCCCAGCGGTTCAATCGCGACGATCTTGCCGCCCCGGACGCCGACTTCGCGGGCGGTGATGCCGGCGGTGGTGAGGATGCGCTGGCCGCGGATGACCAGGTCAAACGGGCCGTGTGCCGTGGTGGTTTCTTCAGACATGGAGTTGCTCCTTGGTCTCGGTTCGCGCTGCGTCATGGGTGGGTACCGCTTTTTCAGAGAGGCGCACGCCGATGTGCTTACCCAATTCTTCAAGCAGCGGCCCTGCTTCAGCTATACATTTCTCTACATTGGATTCGAGTTCGGTCAACGCGTGGACCGACTCGAAACCGGACTCCGAAAGTTGTTCCGGGCTCAGCGTACTGCGGCCGCAGACGGCAATCACAGGGATCCCGGAACGCGCCGCCGCCCGCGCCACGCCCATGGGCGTTTTGCCGAGCAGGCTTTGTTCGTCGAGGCTGCCTTCGCCAGTGATTACCAGGTCGGCGCCTGCCAGCCGCTGCTCGAGTTCAGTGAATTCGAGTACGACGTCGATGCCCGGCCTGCGTGCCGCGCCCAGCGCCGCGATGGCAATGTAGCCGACGCCGCCTGCCGCGCCCGCGCCCGGTGCCTGTGCGGCGTCCTTCGCTTCGGGGCCGATCTCGGTGGCGAGGACTTGGACGAAGTGGGCCAGAGCCGCGTCGAGCGAGGCGACGTCGTCCGGCGTCGCGCCCTTCTGCGGTCCGAAGATCGCGGCGGCGCCGGTGCGGCCCAAAAGGGGATTGT
Source organism: Arthrobacter sp. NPDC058127 (assembly GCF_042884555.1). Classification (NCBI taxonomy): domain Bacteria; kingdom Bacillati; phylum Actinomycetota; class Actinomycetes; order Micrococcales; family Micrococcaceae; genus Arthrobacter; species Arthrobacter sp. NPDC058127. The sequence goes on from NZ_JBHVTT010000005.1 coordinate 262,373, forward strand.
CGACGTCGGACGCCAGGACGACCTCGGTGGCTTCCAAACGGACATCGAGGTTCGAGAAGTCGATCCGGTCCAAGCGGGCCAGTGCCGCGCCGCCGCCGGGGAGTTCGTTACCTTCGGCGTCGAGGAGGACCGCGCCGAGGCCTTGCAGCACGCCGGCGCCGCCGTCGGTATTGGCACTGCCGCCGACGCCGAGGATGATGTGCCGGCAGCCGAGGTCCAGGGCGGCGCGGATGAGTTCGCCCGTACCCAGGCTGGTGGAGCTCTTGGCCGTTTCGGTGTTCGGGGCGCTGCCGTCGCCGAAGCCCGGCAGTACCGCGAGTCCGGAGGCCGCCGCCATTTCAATGACGGCTTCCTCGCCGCGGACTGCGAATTCGGCCGTGATCGGGTGGCCCGTGGGGCCGGTGACCGTGGCGCTGCGGCGGGTGAAGCCGGAGCCGACGGCGGCGTCGAGAGTCCCCTCGCCGCCGTCGGCCACTGGAATGAGCGTGGTTTCAAAGCCCTCGGCTGGCAAACTCGCCGCTGCGCGGCCAGCGGCGAAACCTGCCCGCAGTCCGGCGCTCAAGCGGCTGGCGACCTCGGGAGCTGACAGCGATCCCTTGAACTTGTCCGGGGCTATGACCACACGCATTCCGTACCTCCTTCAATACTTACTAGTCCAGCAGGGCGATGATCGCAGTGGGGGCGTCTTCGCCGCGCTCGGCCAGCTCTTCGAACTCGTTCACGCCGTTGATTTCAACACCCATGGAGATGTTGGTGACCTTTTCCAGGATCACTTCGACCACAACGGGAACCTTGAACTCGTCCATGAGTGCCTTGGCCTTGTCGAACGCGGCAGGCAGGTCGGACGGGTTCTCCACGCGGATCGCCTTGCAGCCCAGGCCTTCGGCAACCTTGACGTGGTCCACGCCGTAGCCGTTGGTTTCCGGGGAGTTGATGTTCTCGAACGCCAGGGACACGTTCTGTTCCATGTTGAAGCCGCGCTGCGACTGGCGGATCAGGCCCAGGTACGAGTTGTTCACCACCACGTGGATGTACGGCAGGTTGAACTGTGCGCCAACGGCCAGCTCTTCGATCATGAACTGGAAGTCGTAGTCACCGGACAGGGCAACAACGGTCTCGTCCGGCTTGCCGCGAACGACGCCGAGGGCGGCCGGGGCGGTCCAGCCCAAGGGACCGGCCTGGCCGGCGTTGATCCACTTGCGCGGGCCGAAGACGTGCAGCAACTGTGCGCCGGCGATCTGCGAGAGGCCGATGGTGGACACGTAGGTGGTGTCCTTGCCGAAGGCCTTGTTCATCTCTTCGTACACGCGCTGCGGCTTGATCGGGACGTTCTCGAAGTGGGTCTTGCGCTGCAGGGAACCCTTGCGGGCGGTGCACTCGGCGACCCAAGCGGAGTAGTCCGGCAGGGACTTGGCGGCCTGGCGCTCGCGTGCCAGCTCGATCAGCCCGTCCAGCGCCGCACCGGCGTCGGACGCGATACCGAAGTCCGGCGAGAACACGCGGCCGATCTGCGTCGGCTCGATGTCGATGTGCACGAACTTGCGGCCGGCCGTGTAGGTGTCCAGGCCGCCCGTGTGACGGTTGGCCCAGCGGTTGCCGATGCCGATGACGAAGTCCGAGGCCAGCATGGTCTCGTTGCCGTAGCGGTGCGAGGTCTGCAGGCCCACCATGCCTGCCATCAGCACGTGGTCGTCCGGGATGGTTCCCCAGCCCATCAGGGTGGGGATGACCGGAACGTTCAGCAGCTCCGCCAGCTCAACCAGCTGTGCGGAGGCGCCGGCGTTGATGATGCCGCCACCGGCGACGATCAGCGGGCGCTCGGCTGCAGTGAGCATGTCCAGTGCCTTTTCCAGCTGCTTGCGGCTGGCCTTCGGCTTTTCGACGGCGATGGGCTCGTAAGCGTCGATGTCGAACTCGATCTCGGCCATCTGCACGTCGAACGGCAGGTCCAGCAGGACCGGGCCGGGACGTCCGGAACGCATCAGCTGGAAAGCCTTCTGGAAGGCGCCTGGAACCTGGCCCGGTTCCAGGATGGTCATGGCCATCTTGGTGACCGGCTTGGCAATGGACTCGATGTCCACGGCCTGGAAGTCTTCCTTGTGCAGCTTGGCAACCGGGGCCTGGCCGGTGATGCAGAGCATTGGGATGGAATCTGCCCAGGCTGCGTACAGGCCGGTGATCATGTCCGTTCCTGCGGGGCCCGAGGTGCCGATGCAGATGCCGATGTTTCCGTCCGCTGCACGGGAGTAGCCGTCAGCCATGTGGCTGGCGCCTTCAACGTGGCGGGCCAGGGTGTGGCGGATGCCGCCGTGTGCCCGCATCGCGGAATAGAAGGGGTTGATTGCCGCGCCTGGCAGTCCGAACGCCTCGATGGCGCCTTCCTTTGCCAAGATGGCGACGGCTGCGTCTACAGTGCGCATCTTCGTCATGGTGTGCTCCTTGAAAGCTTTGGTGCCCGCTACGGGCGGATTTTTGGGTGTGTCTGGGGGAGCCGGCGTCGGAAGTGCCCGACGCCGGCTGCTGGTTTTCGCTTGTTTCCGCCCTTTGGGGCGGGTGGCCTACTTAGCGCTTGGCTTTACTTGCGACCGCTGAGCTGAAGGACCTGCTTGAAGAGGCCGGAGTGGTCGAGTCCGCCGTCGCCCTGGTTGACAGTGGCGGCGACGAGCTGTGCGACGACGGCGCCGAGCGGGATTGCGACGTTGGCTTCGCGGGCTGCTGAGGTGACGATGCCGAGGTCCTTGTGGTGGAGGGCAAGGCGGAAGCCGGGGTCGAAGTTGCGCTCGAGCATCTTCTGGCCCTTCTGGTCGAGGACCTTGGAGCCGGCCAGGCCGCCGCCGAGGACCTTGAGGGCTGCGTCGGTGTCCACGCCATAGGCCTCAAGGAAGGCGATAGCCTCGCCGAGGACCTCGATGTTGACGGCCACGATCAGCTGGTTCGCTGCCTTGACGGTCTGGCCGGAGCCGGAGGGGCCGACGTGGACGATGGTCTTGCCGACGGCGTTGAGGACATCCTGTGCTGCTTCGAAGTCGGCTGCGTCGCCGCCGACCATGATGGACAGGACGGCGTCGATGGCGCCCTGTTCGCCACCGGAAACCGGTGCGTCGAGCGGGCGGATGCCCGCTGCGACGGCGTCTGCCGAGAGGCGGGCGGCGACGTCCGGGCGGATGCTGCTCGCGTCGATCCAGAGGGTGCCCTGCTTCGCGTTGGCGAAGACACCGTCCGGGCCGCTCACGACGCCTTCGACGTCGGGGGAGTCCGGCACCATGGTGATCACGACGTCGGCGTCCTTGACGGCGTCGGCGATGCTCGTGGCACCCTTGCCGCCTTCGGAGACGAGCTTGTCGATCTTGTCCTGGCTGCGGTTGAAACCGGTGACGGTGTGGCCGGCCTTGACCAAGTTGATGGCCATGGGGAGGCCCATGATTCCGAGTCCGATAACTGCAACGTTGCTCATGATTTTCCTTACTGAAGTCTTTGTTTTAGCTCAGGTGTGCTGGACCCAACTAGCTCGCAGTTGATGTCGTTTTGAGGGCTCTAAACGACATCAATTGCTACCCAGTTGGGCGGGCGGGGACTAGTGGGAGGTGGCGCGCTGGCGGATGGCCCAGCTGAACGCCGTTTCCTGCGGTTCCTTGTATTCGAGGCCGATGTAGCCTTCGTAGCCGAGTTCGCGGCTGCGGGCGATCCATTCGCCGAGGGGAAGCTCGCCGGTTCCGGGAGCCCCGCGGCCGGGGTTGTCGGCGATCTGGATGTGGCCGAAGTCCTTGGCGTGGTTTTCGATGACGGCTGCGACGTCGTCCCCGTTGACTGCCAGGTGGTAGAAGTCGGCGAGGAGCTTGACGTTCGTGGCGCCGGATTCTTCCTTGACGCGGGCGATCACATTGAGGGCGTCGGCGGCCTTGAGGAGCGGGTACTTGGGGGCGCCGCTGACCGGTTCAAGGAGGACGGTGCCGCCGATGCGTGCGACGCCTTCCGCGGCACTGGCCAGGTTCTCGGCCCCGATGGCGTCCTGCTTCTCGGCCGATTCGCCGTCCACGCGGTTGCCGTAGAGGGCGTTGAAGGCCTTGCAGCCGAGCCGCTCGCCGATGCCCGCGACGACGTCGATGTTGTCCAGGAATTCGGAGGAACGGGCGGGCCAGGAAACAAGGCCGCGGTCGCCGCCCGGCATGTTGCCGGCGTTGAAGTTCAGGCCTGTGAGCTGAACGCCAGCGTCCTTGGTGGCGTTCTCGAACTCGGTGACCTGGGCGTCCGACGGGACGGAAGTCTCAAAAGGCCACCAGAATTCGACGGCGTCAAAGCCGGCAGCCTTCGCGGCCGCGGGGCGCTCGAGCAGGGGCAGCTCCGTCAGGAGGATGGAGCAGTTCACTGTGTACGTCATCGTAGGTGTCCTTCCGGGGGAGGGCTTGGGATCCATCTTCCGCTTGGCTTGTTCTCTTGGGCTAGTTCGCCTTCGTTGATTTCCGCTTTGTGGAATTTAGATTCTGCTTTATGAAAAGTTTAGGGAACGAGGGGGTGGGAGTCAAGGGGGTCTTCCGGCGGGAGCGGTTTGGGATACCAAGTGGCGGGGTTGGGTGGGTTGGGAGGGGGGCTGCCGGCGTGCTGCAACGGTTAGGATGCTTTGCGATGCGAGGTCTTGGCGCCTTACTTGATGAATATTGGGGGAATACAGATGACGGAACATCAGGCGCGCTCGCTGCGCGAAGATGCGGGGCTTGGAACGCCGCGATTGGCTACGAGGTCCGACGTGTCGTGGTTGGCGGGGATCATTTCGTGGGCTGGCGCAGCGCAGGTGAAAGGGCCGCTTCGCGAATTGCTTGCTGCGGCCTGTTTCTTCGGCTACCGGAGCAGCATGGTTCGGCTAGTTCGAGCCGGCCAGGTCTGGCACGCCGACCTTGAGCTACTTCTCCTGGTGATACCTGTTGGACGCCCTGCTCGCTCTTCCGGCGCGGTGCTGTGGGGAGGCCTTGGCGCTTTGGCTCTCGTCAGCGTGTTAAGGGGCATCTTTCCGACATTCGGGATGATCGCATATTCGGTTCTTGTCGTGCTTGTGTTGATCTGGCTGATTCCGGCGTTCATCGCGCTCCCTTTCCTTTTGTCGAGGAATATGCGCCGCGCTAATGCGGCTGTGAAGGCATGGAATGCCTCCTCGAGCGAACAGGCCTACAACGTTGCATGCCTTACGAAGCACGACGACGTTGCGTGGGGTTCAGGCGTGCCCTTTGCCAGGAAGGCCCTCATGTTGGCTCTCCCCCCGGGAACGCCGATACTTGCGGTGGCCAGCAAGCCGAAGGAAGTCCGGTTTCTTCGAGCCCTCGGCTTCACAGCGCTGGAGTACAAGGGGGTAGCTACGCGTGCGATGGTGCGGAGGACGTGAGCCGGTTTGGTTGGGTCTAGCTTGAACTGACTCGATCCCGGCCGGCTGACGACACCTCTCTCCGTGTTCACCCTCGATTTACACGGAGAAGCGTCACCGACCACACGGAGATTGCTCGATTTCACACTGAGATTCCGGTCTCCCAGCACTGAGTTCCCCCTTTTTCTACACCGAGACGGCCTTTCTGGCGTTAGCCTGCTTCACAAGGACGGTCCCCGAGCAACCGATTATCGGAGGGCCTCTCTGGAAGATCAGTGCGACGCACAACTTATTGGGGGTTGGGGATGAAGCTGGGTGAGCAACATACTATGGCCGCAGCTGATGACCGGGGGATTACGGGCGTCCACGGGCTAAGGAATCCACAGTGAAAAGCAACCCGATCATTTGGCTTCTACTCGCGCTTGTCTTTGGTTTCTACTCCGCATACATATTTTCAACCATTCGCGGCGACTCACCGTGGAGCATCGTTTCCGCAGTAGTCCTCGGGGCGGCTTCACTTTTTTCGCTGTGGAAGTTCGTGCGTGATGCTAGGGCATCAAAGATCGAAAGAAACGGGCAGTGACACCCGTGCCCCGATTGGTGCGATGGCCTTCCGTTACACCGGCGGATATTGCCGGTGATGTTGGCCATCGGAGAGGAGGGACATGCTCTACTACCTAGACGAGCTCAGGACGGCGATGAATGCGACTCCGGGTCGGCGTCGATACAACTTGATCAGCGGCGTCGTCTTCATCGTGATCGCGGGCGCCCTGTTCGTCGCTGGAGCACCATTTCCCGTCTTTGTTGCCTACTTTTGCGCGTCTTTCGTCCTCGACATCGCTCTTGTTGTCAGGTGGGCCCGCAAAGACGCCATAGCGGCGTATCGCCAAACAGAGAGCGAACCCTAGCGTCTGCCGATTGATGATTTCCTTTGCTCCCTTGTATCTGTTCTGGCGCGCGGCGTTTGGGGCGTTGGGAGGGCTGTGCCTAACGAAGCCATCACCCTGGTGCATCAAAGCAAGCAATCCGACGCTCAAAGCCGTGTACATGAACCGGTCGGCGGATGCATCAGTTCTGCTTTCCTCCATTTCTCGAGCCCCTAGCGCAACGGGTCCAAAACGAACCTGCCGGTGCAATTTCATGGGGCATTGTTCAACTCGGTCCGAAGAGGTAACGGATGGAAGGCTCGAAAGGCCCGAACGAAAAAGCGTGGAGATCGCGCTTCGGAAAGGCTGGGCTCATGACGATCATTTTGATGCTTGTCAACAACAGTTTGTGGACTGGCAGAAATGTAATTCGGGAGGCACTGACGGTCGCCCTTGCGTTTGCCCTTTCGCTTGGCTTCGTAGCCCTATCTGACTTTGCGAGCCACTGGCTTAAGTCTCGTCGGAAAAAGGACTAGGACGCCCTAAGTCCTCGGACTTGACCCCCACCCGGTGTCCAGGGATCGATTGCCGCGGCACGGGCGCTGATTGACCAGCCCGACTTTCATGACGATGAAAACATAGCCGAGAACGCGCGGTATTGGGTATCAGCGGCGTGAGGGATTTCAGTTTGACGCTCGACCCGACGTTGGGGTGGGCGGCGGCGGAGTGGGACTGCTGCCTTGGAGACTTCCCTGGGAAAGGCCAGATCGTGTTCCCCGACCGGGTGTGGAGGGCGTTAGGTTAAACGGACGTTGGCCTGAGCATAAGGAAGGCTTGTGTGTCCGTCTACGTGTTGCCACGTTTCCGTCTACGTGTTGCCATGTTTGACCACTTAGATTCGTCAGCGGCACCACTTAATTTGCCGATTCCAGCACTGAGTCGCGATTTTCGCCCTTAGCCTTCGTGTACGGGTTTCGAACTCGGATCCGAACCTTAGAAGACATTGGGGGATTCATGGAAAAGCGCGTCTTGATTGCTCGGGAAGTCCTCGCGGCAATGCCAGCCCGTGCTACTGCGATCATCGCGCCCGATGCGATCAGGGCTGCGGCGTGCCGCTCCGCGAGCGGTTCTTGCCGGTGACGGCGGCCTTCGGAATGGATCGAAATGCTCTATTACCTAGACGAACTTCTGACGGCAGTGAACGCAACTCCCGGTCGACGCTGGTTCAACCTAGCTAGTGCCGTCCTCATCGTCGTGATGTTCGGTGCACTCGCCAGAACCGGCGTGTCGAGCTGGGTTATCGTCCCGGTGGTTTGCATCGAGTTCGTATGCCACGCAGCCCTTGTTGCTGCCTGGGCCCGAAAAGACATTTTCGAAGCGTACAGACGAAGCGAACGCGCATGCGAAGCCTAAGTTGCCCCCTGTCGCCCCCAAGGGCCGCAGCTACCCCCTTTGCTACGCCCGCTCGGCCCCCAGACTCCGAGAAAGGTTCCGAAAATGATTTTTTCATCAGCTATCCGCAGGACGGGCACTGGTTTCGTGCTCACGTATGTCGCTGGCAGCGCTATTGTCGGGCTCCTCCACGAAACGAAGACACCACCGCTTGCCTGGACCTCCTTGGCTGTTGGCGCGCTCGCCCTGGTTCTAGTGCTCACAACAAAGCCGAGTCCGAAGCGCGATGCTGCTCTGTTCGCGATCAGCGGGATGGGTAGTGGCGTTTTCACGGGAGCGGCGACCGTTGGCTTCCCCGGGTCGCTTCCGATATGGCTTTGGACAATCGGCGCGATCGGTCTTGGAACCATGTCTCTCGTCGTCGACGCGGAGGCCTCCGAAAACAAATCCGTCAGTCGTCTCTAGGCATCGGCGATGCGAAGGCTGTTCGTTCTCGCGCCGGGGCTCGCGGTGGTCATGTTCGTGGCGCGCCTGATCTGGGGCCGGCAACGGGCTCCTCCGTACGTGAAGTAAAAGACTCGCGAGCCGCGATCCCGGACTCGTTCCGTGCGATCGACTCAGGGCGGAGAACATGTTCGATATTCATGTCTGACCAGAAAAGCGGCCGGAATTCCAAGACCGGCCGGTAATTGAGAATGGGGAATCGAATGAAAATGGTTAGGAATGCAAGGAAGGCAATGGCAGCAGGAGCACTGACGGCTCTTTTGGCAATTGGGGCCGCGTCCGGAGCGCAGGCCACTAGCGCATCGGGCACGGCGTATTTCGATAACGGGCAGCCGATCACGGCAAATATGTGGATCCAGCCGGTTTCAAATGGCGGTTGTGGGAGTTTTTCCTCGTCGGCGGTGATGAACGTATCACCAAATTGGATCCGCAATACGACATCGTTCTACCAGTACGGAGTTGGGTCCATCAGTATCAAGGGTGTCAACGTATCGGGATCGGGAACCAGCAACCCGGCGACACTTCAGTGGACCAATAGTAACGGTGCTCGTGGATCCTATCTGAGTGGCACAGTCTGCATGGGTTGGGGGGCCTTCTACCTAGGTGCGGATGTGGCGGCCACCGCTTACTACTACGGCAATTTGCGCACTGCTTCCGCGCGCGTATAACGAAGAGATCGGCACTGCAGTCATGACAAGAAGCCTAGGTATATGCCGTCAAAAGTTGCAGCACACACGAAGCGCCAAACTGTTGTCGGCGCTAATCGTGGCCATGCTTTGCCTGACTGCCTGCAGTGCCGGTCTCTCCGCGCCGACTAACGATGTGTCTGCCATACAAGAGGACTTGAAGAAGCTCGAGGGAATCAACGGTCTCATAAGGATGCCCGAAGGGGAGGGCCAAGAGCGTGGAGATCTGTACACCACTGCGTTGTACTCCGAGGACCTTGGTTCCTACCTGCTGGCCGCGGACAACGCCAATAGGACTGTCCGTGAAGTACTCAGCGAGCAGTCCACAGCTGACCTACCGACCCTCTGGTCGGCGCTCAAGCTGATTAGGGCTGCCGGCGCAGCTTTGCCTGCCGAATTGGAGAAGAGATTGGCCAATGACGCGATGCCTCCGAGACAACAGGATATAGGCGCGGAAATCGCCGCCCTCTGGTTTTGGATCGATATCGGTAGGATGCAAGGCTGGTCCGCGATCGCTAGAAAGTCCTTTGTGGAAGAAGCGCTCGTGCGGCTTGGCGCAATCGACGTCAACTCGATCACGAACAAGCCCTATCTTTTGTGGCGTCTCTTCGATTCCTATTCGGCTCTGCAAAAGGAGAAGCCCAGCGAATTGGAACGAGCGTTGAAGAACGTGGATTCCATGAAGCTCCCTGGCGACTATGAGTCAACCCTTGACTTTCAAGCCGCTCTCGAAGCGAGAGTAACTCATAGAAAGGATCTGGTCGCTCCCAGCGATGCTAGAGACCATATCGTTAGGCTTTTGGATTCAAACCAGGTGCATGATGACGCGCTGATCGCGTCAATGCTGCGTTCCCTGGAATTGCTGAACGCGCACAGCGAGGCGCAGCGACTTGTCAAATACCGTATTGCGCCCAGGGTCGACCAGAAGACCGGACTTATCCGTTCATCAACTCTCGCCAAAGGGTCGGTCCATGGGACGTATCTTGCCGCGAGACTGCTCGACACGAGCTTTTCAGCGGTCGCAAGTGAGCGAACCCGAGACGAGCTGGAACGGGTTCTGAAGGCGTCCGAAACCGACCTCGTCTCTCAGCTCAAGGCGCTTGTGGCGCTGAAGCGCTCCGGCTCTTCGTCCTGGGGAAGTTACGGTCCGGTCATAGAGCGGGGAAAGGCAGCGCTTCCGGCCGTCGTGACATTGGCAAATCTCAGCGGGTACATCGACTTGGTGGATGTGCTGGTGCAGCTTGAGCCCAGTGCCCAGTTGGCGCGACTGGAGGCGTTCGATGCAGACCCCGGAGTTGAAGACCTACTCTCCGGCGCTCTGATGGCGCTCTCCAACTCCATGTACTTCTCAAACAGTGAAGAAGTGAGATCAATGTTTCCGGCCGCCCAGTCCGCCCTCCCGCAGCTCATCGATTCACCCAAAGGAAACGGCCTGAACTATTTTCGGGCGTTGACCGCGATGACGAACGCAAGTCGCTCCGGACTTGGATCAAACGACTTCGACAAGGCGGCCGAGAAACTCCGGACTCTGAAAGGCTGCAAAGAATTCCCGTCCTTGTATCGGATGGAAGCAGGCAAGTCGTCACCTTGTAGCCTCTCGATTTCGGCGGCCATGATCGCGGTCCCGGGTGCCTACGACTTCGGGGAGAACAAGTGACCTCGGTACTGCGTCTTGAGAACATCGCCAAGTCTTTTGCAGATGAACGCGGGAATCGACAAATAGTCCTTCCTGGAATCAGCCTGAATGTCGAGGCAGGTGAAATCGTCTGGCTGCGAGGTGAGTCAGGTTCGGGGAAGTCAACGATCTTGAATATCTCCGGACTTCTGTCGACCCCCGATGCCGGCAAAGTGTGGATTAACGGTGACGACAGAACCAATGCGTCGTCGCGGACGGCGAGTCTCATTCGCGCGAACGAAATTGGAATGGTTTTTCAGAGCAGCAACCTACTGCCCGAACTTACGGCGTTGGAAAATGTCCTCCTTGCCAGCCGCCAGCCCATGACACGCGCAACGGTTACGGAACAGTTGGAATGCTTCGGTCTGGGGGCGGTCGCCGACCGGCAAGCGAAGAGGCTTTCCGGCGGGCAGCAACAAAGAGTCGCGTTTTGCCGCGCACTGATCAACGAACCATTGCTGCTACTAGCGGACGAACCAAGTTCGGGTCTTGACGCGCCAAACACTGGAGCCATCCTCGAGGCCATGCGAACGGGCGCCAACAGCGGGTGCGGTGTCCTCGTCGCTTCCCACGACCAAGTCTTCCAGCAGGTGGCCCACCGTCAGCTTCCTATGAAGGAGTTGCTCCGTGAACAGAAATAGAATCCTTGCTGCGAGGTCAGTGCGGCTTTCTCTATCGAAATTGAGGCCACTCGCGGTCCTGATGAGTCTTGGCATCGCGGTATTCATTTTCGCCGACAGCATCGTCGGGGCCGGCATAAGTTCATACTCAAACAAGATCACCACCAACTCCGCCCTGAATTACGTTGAGGTGACATCGGTCGGTCCAGACTCAGCTCGCGAGATCACCGACGACTCGTTGTCCCGGTTCGACCAAATCGATCACGTGGTGGGGTCCTCCGGCTGGGCGCAAATTGACCTCGCCATCGAGGATCCGGCGAACTGGCCATCTCAGAACAACCCCGGTGCATTCATGGGGACGCCATTTATCAGTGGCATCGCCCCAAAAGTACTGCTCGGAGACGTGCCCGGAGACGGCCCTGGGGTAGGCCAGATCCTGCTCCCCGACAGGGGACAGGGTCAGAAGTACGCTCAGCTGCTCGGCAAGGTAATGAGCTTCGTGTACACGAAGGAAATCGGCCCCGGCAACGGAGAACCCGTTTCCGTTTCTCTCCGCGTGTCAGGAATCTATGACAACTCGTCGCCGGGCACGGATGGCGCGCAGGCCGCGTACGTATCTCGCGAGTTACTCAAGTCAACACTCGCCAACGCTCGGCCAAATGCCAAAGGGTTAACCTATCCCCGCGCATATGTTCGCGTTGACTCAGCAGACGAAGTGATCAACGTGCAAAACCAAGTTCGAGCCCTCGGATACTCGGTGAACAGCGTTGCGGGCCAAATCCGGTCCTTGTCAGGACTGTTTGCGCTTCTCGCCCTTGTCAGTTGGGTGATCGGTGGGTTCCTGATCATCTTCTGCCTCGGGGTTGGAGTGTCCGTTGGTGGCAGCTGGATAAAGCAGAGGGCCCGCGAGGTGGGTCTTCTCAAGGCCATCGGCTGGTCGGGGGCCTCGATAGCAGGGGTTTATATGGTCGAGTTGGCAGTAGTGGGTCTCATCATCGGCCTGGTTGGGGCGTTCCTGGGAACCTTTTGCTCCATCGTAGGAACGGCGGTCTTCAGCGGCCTGCAACTCGACCTTCTGCCGGTGGCTGCGTGGGCAATGCCCAACTGGCTGCTCGTGCTCGGAGCACTCTTCTGCGTGCCCTTGTTCTTGTGCCTTGGAGCCATCGGCCACGTCGCAAGACTCGCTCGGCTCGACGCGGATTCCTCGCTGAGAGACTTGTAGCTCCCCCTAGTGCCCCAGACTCCGAGCAAACCGCGCGACCGCGTTTTCCGCCGTCGGGACCGGTCCGAATACTTCGGCTTGGCGCGAAGTGTCCGCGACGTATTTGCCGGTCTCGAACCATGCGAGCATGGAGCTCATGTCCTTGACCATAGGGACGAAAGGTCCCATTAGCGCGCCGAGCGCGTGAACCAACCCGGCCGGCATCGAGCGCACGCGGACTTGCTCACCCGCAAAAGTCGACGCGAGGTCCGCGATATCCTGCATGCTGACAGCTCGGTCCCATCCGATGTCGATCCGCTCGCCGTCGGCGATGTCCGCGTCGACAGCAGCTGCGAGGTAGCAGGCGAGGTCGGAGGTGAGCACGAAGGTCAGCGGGACGGTCTTGGTGCCGAACCACGTGAGGCGCTTCTTCTCGAAGGGGTCTCCTCCCATCTGGGTGATCTGGTCGAGAAACGCGCCGGGGCGAAGTGCGACAAACGGGACACCCAGTTCCTCCAGCTTGTCTTCCGTGAGCTTCTTGTGCCAGAAATGCGGGACGTCCGGTGTCTGGTCCGAGGTGAGAATGCTGACCAGAATGAATCGCCTGACACCCGTCCGGCTCGCAGCGACGGCTAGGTTGGTGTTGCCGGTCGTGTCGATCTCCAAGGCCCGTTTGTCCCGGCGGGTGTACCCGGCCGCAGAGGTGATAACGGCGTCGGCCCCTGTCATAGCGGCGACGAGAGAGTCAAGGTCGAGCATGTCGCCGCGGGCAATATCGACACCTTTGGCCTCGAGCTTGCTCGCGTCCGATCCTGGCCGGACCAACGCCCGGACGCTCTTTCCCCTTGCGAGCAGTTCATCGACCACTTTGCCGCCGACATGGCCAGTGCCGCCGACGACGAGGACCGGTTTGGTGTCAGTCATGGAGTGCTCCTTCGTGCAGGGACGAAGACCAAGCCTCGCTCGGCCAGTCCGGTGACAAGGCTCTTACAACTCAGTTCGAGACCCTCCGAACATATCGCGCAGTGGATTGCACGGCGAGAGGTGGTTGGGGGGAGTACCTCACTCCAACCCCTCCCCAATCTCCCGCCCGATCCGCCGCAGCAGTTCCACCGAAAACCCAGGATCCTTCGACGAGTCCCGGTCCGTGTAGTCCGTCAGTGTGTAGACACGCGAGAGCGACATCTCGGACCACCGCTCCCGCGGCAGCAACGAGCGGCCCGCGACGGCGATGATCGGCCGGGTGCCCGAGCGGCGCGCGACGGCGGCCGGCAGCTTTCCGGCGAGGGTCTGCTCGTCGATGCTGCCCTCGCCGGTCACCACAAGGTCGCACCCTTCCTTCCGGGCGTCGAAGTCCAGGAGGTCCAGGAAGTAGTCCGCCCCGGAAACTTGAGAAGCGCCAAGCAACATGCACGCAAAGCCGACCCCGCCGGCGCTTCCGGCGCCGGGATGCTCGGCAAGGGAAGCCGCACTCTCAAACCCGCCCGAAGTGAGCACAGAGACAAAGTGCGTCAGACCGGCGTCGAGCGCTGCAACATCCGCAAGCGATGCGCCCTTCTGCGGACCGAACACGGCCGGCGCACCGTCCGGCCCGCAGAGCGGGTTATGCACATCGCTCGCGACAATCAGCTCCACACCAATCAGCCCAGGAGGCGCATCCACAGAATGAACAAGGCCAAGATTCCGCCCGTTGCCCTCCAAAGAACAGCCGGAGGCATCTAGGAAGCGGTAGCCCAGGGCGGTGAGCATGCCCATTCCTCCGTCGGTGCTGGCGCTGCCTCCGAGTGCCAGGACGATCCGCGCCGGCCTGAACGAGAGGGCAAAGAGAACAGCCTCGCCAAAACCGCGGCTCGACGCATCGAGCGGCAAAAGACGTCCGTCCGGCAACAGCCCCAAACCGCAAGTGTTCGCTACTTCCACAACAGCAGTGACGCCGTCGAACGCGATGATCGCCTGCACGGGCTGTCCGGTCGGGCCGGGGACTACGAAAGCGTGGCGAGCGAACCCGGAGGCGACGGCGGCATCGACGCTGCCGTCACCTCCGTCCGCCAGCGGTAGCAGCTCACACCGAACCGCTCCGACGGAACGCAGCCCGACTGCCAGGGCGTCCGCCACCTCGCTGGCGGTGAGGCTGCCTTTGAACTTGTCGGGCGCGATGAGGACGGTCTTCGGGGCGGATGCGTTCGCCATGTCAGATGGAGTCCGAGTAAGCCGGGCGGCGTTCAGCGGGCTGAAAAGGCTCGACGGCGGCAGCGTGCGGCGGAACTTCAGGAACCTGAATCGGCTCCATAACTTCGCCCGCGAAGACGCGGCGGACGCGGTCGGCGTCGAGGGTGCGGTCCCACCAGGCGATGAACAGCGTGGCGACAGCGTTGCCGGTGAAGTTGACGAGGGCACGGCATTCGGACATGAACTTGTCGATGCCGAAGATGAGCATGATGCCGGCGGCCGGGATGGTACCGATGGTGGCCAACGTTGCGGTGAGGGCGATGAAGCCGCCGCCTGCGACGCCCGCAGCACCTTTGGACGTAAGCAGCATGACGGCGATGAGGCCCAACTGCTGGCCGATGCTCAGGTGCGTGTTGGTCGCTTGGGCGATATATACGGCGGCCAGGGAAAGGTAGATCGCTGCGCCGTCGAGGTTGAAGCTGTAGCCGGTGGGGACAACGAGCCCTACAGTCTCTTTCTTGACGCCGGCGTGCTCGAGTTTGCGCATCAGGCCCGGCAGCGCAGGTTCGGCGGTCGAGGTGCCCAGAATGATCAAGTATTCCTCTTTGAAGTGCCTGATCATCGTGAAGATGTTCAGCTTCAGGAACGCCATGACCGAGCCGAGGACCACCACCACAAAGAGGATCGAAGTGACATAGAAGAGTGCGATCAGCCCGCCCATGCTGGTCAAGGAGGACACACCGTACTTGCCGACCGCGAACGCCATGGCACCGAAGGCACCCAGCGGCGCGGCCTTCATGATGAAGCCCAGGATCTTGAACATCACGCCGGTGAGCCGCTGCACGCCGTCGAGCACCGGCGCGCCGAGCTTGCCCAGCGCGTTCAACGCGATCCCGAAGACTACCGCGATGAAGATGATCTGGAGAATATCGCCCGCAATGAAAGGCTGGACGATGCTCGTGGGGATGATGTTGGTCAGGAACTGCCACCATTCCTGGTGCGCCCCGGCGTCGATGAGTTTGGCGGCGGCATCGGTGGTCTTGATGGTGCCGGCAGTGGCGTTGACGCCCTCGCCGAGCCGGAAGATATTGATCGCCACCAGGCCGAACACCAAAGCACAAATGGTGCCGAGCTGGAAGTAGGTGAGGGCCTTCAGGCCCGTCATCCCGACCTTCTTCAGGTCCGCGACGCTCGCGATCCCACCGACGATGGTCAGGAAGACGATCGGGCCGATGAGCATCCTCATCGCATTGACGAACGTGGTCCCGATCGGCTCCATGGCAATGCCCGCAGTCGGCGCGAGCCAGCCGAGCAGGACGCCAATGAGAATGGCGGTCAGAACCCAGAAATACAGTTGCCGGTACCAGCGTTTTTTGGGTGCCGGAGTCGGATGACCGGCGGTTGATGTGTGTCCCATGATTCCTACCTCATTGTGGAAAATCTCTGGAGAATGCTGAAAGGGTAAGCGGCGTCCCGAGGGCCCCGACGCGAGCTTGCGAGCGTTGGGAAGGGACCTCCGCGTTAGACAGCGGCGAGGGTGTGCGTAAGTGCCTTGATGATCGCTTCGGTGACGTCGTCCGTGTTGGCTTCGCCGCCGACGTCGCGGGTCAAGTACCCGGCGGCGGTGGTCTGCTCGATGGCCGCCTCGACCAAGCGGGCTTCTTCGCGCAGGCCGAAGTGGTCCAGCATCAGGGCGGCGCTGGCGATGGCGCCGATCGGGTTGCTGATGCCCTTGCCTGCGATGTCCGGCGCGGAACCGTGGACTGGTTCGAACATGCTGGGGAAGCGGCGCTCCGGGTTCAGGTTGGCGCTCGCGGCGAGGCCGAGGCTGCCGGCGAGGGCGGAACCGAGGTCCGAGAGGATATCGGCGTTCAGGTTGGACGCGACCACCACTGACAGTTCCTCCGGGTGGAGGATGAACTTGGCGCTCATTGCGTCAACCAGGACGCTTTCAGTTTGGACGTCCGGGTAATCGAGGGCGACGCGATTGAAGGTTTCGTCCCAGAGGACCATGCCGTACTGCTGGGCGTTGGACTTGGTGACGGACGAGACCTTCTTGACCGTGCGGGTCCGGGCGAGCTCGAACGCGAAACGCATGATGCGCTCGCAGCCCTTCTCGGTGAACAGCGCGGTTTGCAGCGCCACTTCGTTGCCCGGGCCGCGACCGCTCAGGTTGCGACCGCCGAGTCCGGCGTATTCGCCTTCGCTGTTTTCGCGGACAACGATCCAGTCGAGCTCGGTGTTGTCAGCCTTGCGGAGCGGGGACTCGATGCCGGGGAGGAACTTGACGGGGCGGATGTTGGCCCACTGGTCGAAGTTCTGGGTGATGTTCAGGCGCAAACCCCAGAGGCTGATGTGGTCCGGGACGTTCTCCCAGCCGACGGCTCCGAAGTAGATGGCGTCGAAGTCCTTGAGGGCGTCCAGGCCCTTGGGGTCCATCATTTGGCCGGTCTTCTCGTAGTAGCCGCAGCCCCACGGGAACTCGGTCCATTCAAAGGCGAACTTGCCGTTCGAGTTCGCAGCAAGGGCGTCCAAGACGCGGCGGCCTGCCGAGACAACTTCCTTGCCGACGCCGTCTGCGGGGATCGATGCGATGCTGAATTTCTGGGTGGCGCTCATGCCTACCTCCTCGTTGAGTTTGTTAGCAGAGTCACACTGCTTTCCTCTTCAAGTAGACGGGCGGCGGGTAGGCGGCGTCCAAGACTTAGTTTCGATACGACTGATAGGCAGCGCCTATTGATTTTGGCCGTTGGTGCGCTCGGTGTGTTCCGCAGCGACCTTCAAAAACGCCTTGGCCGCGGGGGTGAGGTTGTCTTTGCGGCTGAGGACCGCGACGTCCAGATGGCTCACCGGTTCGATGAGCAGGGTGCGCAGCCCCGCTTTATGCGCGGTAGGAGCCCACGACGACGGCATCACCGCGTGCCCGACTCCCGCCAGAACGAGGGGCAATATGGAGGTCCGGTGGGCGACTTCGACAACGATCTCCACCTCTACGCCGTGCGCCAGGGCATCATCGACGAGCCAACGCATGAGGGAGCCTCGCTGGCTGGCAATGATGCGCTGGCCTCCGAGATCCTCCCGTTGGATTGCCGTTTGCTCGGCGCCGAAGGTGTCGGCCCGCGGGTTGACGATCAAGATGAGCGGTTGCTTTTCGAGTTCGAGGACCTGGACGCCGGGGACCAGGATCGGCGTAGGCGAGCCGGCCAGTCCAATCTCGGAGCTGCCGTTCCGGACTGACTCGATCACTTCTTCGGGAGTGAAGGCGGCACTGATGTTGAGCCGGACTGCGGGGTAGACCTTGGTGAAGGCGGCGATCATGGACGTCAGCGGCTCGATGCCGGGGGACGGCATGGTGATGATGTCGAGTCGGCCGCTCCTGATCCCCTGGAGTGACTGGACCGCTGATTGTGCGGCGTCGAGATCCCGCATGACGAGTCTGGCCGGGCCGATCAGCTCCTTGCCGGCTTCGCTGAGGACTGCCCGGCGGCCGATGCGGTGGAACAGCGGAACGCCGAGTTCCTTCTCCAGGCTCGCTATGGTCTGGGAAAGCGAAGGTTGCGCGATCAGCAGGTGTTCGGCGGCGCGGTTGAACCCGTCGTGATCGACGACGGCTAGAAAGTACTTCAGTTTTCGAGTGTCCACAGTGCGGCTCCTCTGGCTGGGCGGCGGTCTGGGCTATCGGGGGCTGGCCCGCCCCAAAAAGTCCGGCTGCTTCTCAAGATTTTCGCCTGGGCGCGGTTCTCCAGCCTAATAATGTCAGTGGTCCCTGCGAGGCTTTTCTTATGGACGGCAATCAGGGAACGCAGCTGATCTGGACGGGCGCGCCAAGCGGCGGCACAGTTCCGGATGCTGCCGTGCCGGATGTCCGGCTGCGGGACCTGATCGATGTGGTGAGCTCCCTTCGGCCCGGTATTGAAAGCGCCGAATTTATCAACCAGTTGCGTGCCCTTGAGGACCTGAAGTCCGCGGCCGCCGCTGCGCAGGCCCGGATTGCCGTCGCGTTCGATGCCGCCCAGCGCAGCGCCGACGCGGCGGCAGGTGTGCCCGCCGAGGAACGCGGCCGCGGCGTCGGAGCTCAAATTGCTTTGGCCCGGAGGGAATCCCCCGCCCGCGGATCACGGCTGTTCGGCTTGGCGAAGGCGCTGGTGACCGAAATGCCACACACCCTCGCCGCCCTGGACACCGGCCAGTTCACCGAATGGCGGGCGACCCTGCTGGTGAAGGAAACAGCCTGCCTGTCCGCCGAGGACCGCTGCGCGGTGGACGAGGAACTGGCCGCCGACACCGGAACCTTCGACGGGGTGGGGGACAAGGCCATCATCGCGGCGGCCCGGGCCGCGGCTTACCGGCGGGACCCCCGTTCCGTGACCCAGCGCGCCAGCCACGCCGCCACCGAACGGCACGTGAGCCTGCGCCCGGCACCGGACACGATGACCTATCTGACCGCGCTTCTTCCGGTCGCGCAGGGCGTGGCCGTGCACGCGGCCCTGACCCGGCATGCAGACTCGCTGCGCTCCGGCGGGGACGCCCGGACCCGGGGACAGATCATGGCCGACGCCCTCGTCGAACGCACCACCGGCACCACCGCAGGGATCAGCGGTGTTGAAGTCCAGCTCGTCATGACCGACCGGACCCTTCTCCAGGGCGAGAGTGAACCGGCCCGCCTGCCGGGCTACGGGATCGTGCCCGCCGGCTGGGCGAGGGAACTCCTCACCGGGAACCACGGCACAGCCGCGCCCGGCCGGCTCGGGAACGAGCACGCCGCGCCCGGCCAGCCCGCACTTGGTGGACCGCGTCCCGGCCAGTCCGGCCAGGACCGGGCCTTCAAGGTCTGGCTGCGGCGTCTCTTCACCGCCCCCGGAACCGGAGACCTTGTCGCCGCCGATTCCCGGGCCCGGCTCTTCCCGGCCGGCTTGCGGCGCTTCATCCAAGCCCGCGACGACACCTGCCGAACCCCCTACTGCGACGCACCGATCAGGCACTTCGACCACATCATCCCCTGGCACGACGGAGGACCCACCAGCCTGGCCAACGGCGCGGGCCTGTGCGAAGCCTGCAACCACACCAAGGAACTCCCCGGCTGGACAGCACGAACCCACCCCGGCACACGGCATGTCCTCGACATCCGCACCCCCACCGGACACACCTACCGATCAACAGCCCCACCCCTGCCAGGAACCCATGTGAATGGAGACCCGCCCGTCATGGCTGCGCACTATTTCGGGGACCTGTTTCGCGGGCGCCACCAACGCGAACTACGCCAGTCAGCCTAGGCCTGCGCAAACCCACCGGAAGGATCGTAGGCTCAAGCTATGGACAGCAGGAGCAGCCACAGCATCAGCTTGTCCTGCATGCTTGATTCGGGTGCAAACCTGACAGTGGATGGCGCACTTGCCACCGAGCTTGAAGCACGCGGCTGCGATTTGGACGATCCGCTATGGTCGGCCAAGGTCCTTTTGGAACAACCTCAGCTGATCAAGCAGGTACATCGCGACTATTTCGACGCCGGCGCCGAAATCGCCATCACGTCGAGCTATCAAGCCCTGCCCCAGGGATTTGCCCGGCGCGGCATTGCCGAGGCGGAAGCCTTGGAGCTAGTGGCCTTAAGCGTTCGCTTGGCGGACGAGGCTCGGAGCGAGCACTTGGCGGAAAACCCGGGGGCTGGGCCCTTGCTGATTGCCGGATCTATCGGTCCCTATGGCGCCTTTCTCGCCGACGGTTCAGAATATCGGGGCGACTACGTCCTCACCCAGCGCGAGTTCAAGGAGTTCCACCGGCCCCGCATTGCGGCGCTTGTGGAGGCCTCGGTGGACCTGCTCGCCTGTGAAACGCTGCCGTCCTTCGCGGAGGCTGAGGCCCTTTTGGCGCTCGTGGAAGAGTTCGACGTCGAATCCTGGTTCTCCTTCACGCTTCGGGACGGCGGACACATCAGCGACGGCACGCCCCTTGCTCGGGTGGCGGCGCTTTGTGGAACCCAGCCGCGTGTGGCGGCGATCGGCGTGAATTGCGTGCCGTTGAACTTGGTCTCCCCGGCGCTTGAGGCCCTGCGCAATGCCACGGACAAGCCGCTGCTCGCGTACCCGAACTCGGGCGAAAGTTACGACGCCGTCACCAAGACGTGGGGACCTGTCGCCGGGGCAAGGGCCGGGGGTCCGTCGAGCCTCGCCGATGGGGTTGGCGCCTGGCGCGACCTCGGGGCCCGCCTCATTGGCGGGTGCTGCCGGACGACGCCGCGGGATATCGCTGACGTGGCAAGGTTGTCGATGAAGCCCTAGTGCACAGATCCAGCTAGTGCACAGATCCAGCTAGAACGTGCCGCCTCCTGTTTCGCCCAGCGGGTACTCGCGCTGGAGTTGGGCAACTTTGGGGTCGTCCTCGTCAGCTCCGTAGTCCGAGTTCCGGGTGATGTCCTTCCCGTCGGGGAGTTTCATTGCGCGGAACACCAGCGACAGGACGGCAGCAACAATGAGGTTGATGGCAAACGCTACGACCGCGATGTAGACCTGCACGTTGGTGCCTGGGATGGGGGCGATGGAACCACCGAAGTTCGCCTTCGTCACTGGATTGACCACGTTGTACGCCGCGACGGTTCCGTAGATGATGCCGGCTACCCAACCTGCGAAGAGCGCCCAGCGGTGGAACCATCGGGTGTAGAGCCCTGCCACGATCGCCGGGAAGGTCTGCAGGATCCAGATACCACCGAGGAGCTGCATATTGATGGCGGCCGACTGGTCCATCGCGATCACGAAGATCAGCGCCCCGAACTTCACTACGAGCGAGGCGATTTTGGAGACCTTCGCTTCCTGCCGCGGGTCGGCGTCGGGCCGAATCAGGTCGCGGTAGATATTGCGGGTGAACAGGTTGGCGGCAGCGATCGACATGATTGCGGCCGGGACCAAGGCGCCGATTGCGATAGCCGCCAGAGCGATCCCTGCAAACCATGCGGGGAAATTATCCAGGAACAACTGGGGAACCACCAATTGCGGATTGACTGCACCGTTCAGGTCAATGGGCTTGGTGCCCGCAGAGATTGCCGCGTAACCCAGGAGGGCAAGGAATCCCAGCATGAGCGAGTACAGCGGAAGGACCGCGGCGTTCTTGCGGATGGTGTTCCTGCTCTTGGTCGCCAGGACTCCGGTGACCGAGTGCGGGTACATGAACAGCGCCATCGCCGAGCCAAGAGCCAGCGTCCAGTACGCCGAATAGCTGGCGGCACCCGGAATGAAGACGCCGGCCGGCTTGCCTGTGGCCGGACTGATGGCGTCGAGTTTCGTCTGGGCTGCACCAAAGATGTTGTCCCAGCCGCCGAACTTGATCGGCAGGTAGATCACAGCAACGATGACGGCGAGGTAGATCAACAGATCCTTCACGACGGCGATAAGCGCCGGCGCCCGAAGGCCCGAGGTGTAGGTGTAAGCGGCCAAGACCACGAAGGCGATGATCAGCGGCAAGTCAGTCAGCAGCACATTCTCCGCGCTGCCGAGGCCCAGCACGGTGAGCACCGCCTTGATGCCAACCAGTTGCAGCGCAATGTAGGGCATGGTCGCGACAATGCCTGTGAGGGCCACCGCAACCGTCAGTGCCCTGCTGCCGTAGCGCCCGCCCACGAAGTCAGCCGGCGTGACGAACCCATGACGGTGCGAGACCGACCACAGACGGCTCATCAACAGGAACACGATCGGGTAGAGCACGATCGTGTACGGCACCGCGAAGAATCCGCTCACGGCACCGGTTGCCCACATTGCCGCCGGCACGGCCACGAAGGTGTAAGCCGTGTAGAGGTCCCCGCCCAGGAGGAACCACGTGACCCAGGTTCCAAAACCGCGGCCCCCGAGGCCCCACTCATCGAGACTGTGCAGGCCCGTCTCCTTGCCAGCGCGCCAACGCGCCGCGAAGAAGCCCAGCACCGCCACCAGGATAAAGAGGACGACGACGACGGTGAGCGCAACGCCGTTGACTGGCCGATCCGCTGTGGTCGCCAGCGGGACGGTGAGCGCGCTCATTGTTCCTGCTCCTCAGTGCGTGCGCCCCGCGCTGCCTCGCGGCGACGGCGGTCCTCCTTGGTCACCAGCCGGTAGGAGACGCCCACCATGCCCGCAGTGATCGGAACCCAGAGCATTTGGTACCAATAGAAGAACGGCATGCCAGCTAACCGGGGCTGATCAATCGAATACGCCGGAACGAACAGCGGAACCAGAATGGCGATTGCTAGCAGGATTCCGGCCGCAATATACGGGCCGGGCCTTGCCGGCCCCCGGGTCGGCACATCGGGAGTTGACATGGACGCCTCCTCATAGAGACGGCCCCCGGAGCGGGATGGGCTTCCCGGGACTTGCCGGTGGCCTGATGGACCGCAAATGTACCGGTCCATCAACAGAATAGATTCTGGATTAATTCTTTGACAGGGGAAGTGGCCCACGCATTTTCGCCAGGTAGTCCTGGTGCCGGCCGGCACTGTCGGGAGCGCCGCCGTCGTCGTTGTCTGAGAGGGCAGGACCCGCACGGCGGACCCCGCCTGTTTGTCATTCGTCTTGATTTGAGCTGATAGTATCCGTGACGTCCGCTCCTGCGGGCGTTTGGTGGCAGGCGCGGGTCTCTTCCGTTGCCAAAACGGAAGGAAATTCCAATGAACGCGTCGATCCCGCGCGCTCCCAAGCGGCAGAATCCCGTTCGGCGCGGTATCCGGAAGGGCATGGCCGGGTATGTAGCTCTTCTCGTGGCGGGCATCGTTCTCGGCGCGCCTGGAGCAGGCGCCGCTTCCGCGACGACTACCCCATCTCCATCCCCGTCCGCGACGTCAAGTACCTCGAATGACCACGCGATGGGTTCAACGATCCGCAGTCATGAGCCCACCGCGCCAATGCGGATGTCTGCCCAGGCCGTAGCGCCCGCTTCGGTAGCTTCCGGCGTGCCGGGAATGGATGTCAGCAGCCACCAAGGCGATGTGGATTGGCACACCGCGGCCACGAATGGCGCCAAGTTCGCCTATGTCAAGGCGAGCGAGGGAACTGGCTACGCCAACCCGTACTTCGCAACCCAATATGCGGGATCCGCAAACGCCGGACTCCTGCACGGCGCATACCATTTCGCGCTGCCGGACCCTTCGTCGTCCGGAGCGGACCAAGCCAGCTACTTTCTGCAGAGCGGCGCGGCTTGGACCCCGGACGGGAAGACCCTCCCTGCCTTGCTGGACTTGGAACCCAATCCCTATGGAAGCGAATGCTACGGATTGAGCCAAGGTGAGATGGTGAATTGGATCTCCGATTTCGCCACGACCATCCTCTCCCGGACCGGGCGCCTGCCTGCCATTTACACTTCCACCAGTTGGTGGACTGACTGTACCGGAGGCGCGGCCGGATTCGGGAACCACCCCCTGCATCTCTCGTCCTGGGCGACTGACCCCGGACCGCTACCGGCCAGTTGGCCGGACTACACCTTGTGGCAGAACTCCGATTCAGGCATCTTTCCCGGCGACCAGGACGTCTTCAACGGCACACTCACCCAGCTGGCCGACTTCGCTACCAACCCGGGCCCCATCTTCTCGGATATTTCCGGTGATCCGTTCACGACTGAAATCAACTGGCTCGGGTCCCGTGGCATCTCCACTGGGTGGACCGAAACCGACGGGTCCAGGAACTACAACCCCCTGACGGCGGTAGCCCGGGACGCAATGGCCGCCTTCATGTACCGCCTGATGGGCAGCCCGGCGTTCGCCCCTCCGGCGACATCGCCATTCACGGACGTTGCCACGAACAATCCGTTCTACAAGCAGATCACCTGGCTCGCACACAACGGCATCAGTACCGGCTGGACGGAAGCCAACGGAAGCAAAACCTACCGGCCATATCTGGCGGTCAACCGTGACGCCATGGCAGCTTTCATGTACCGCCTCGCGGGTAGCCCGGCCTTCACAGCGCCGGCGACTTCACCATTCACCGACGTCGCTACTGACAACCCGTTCTACAAGCAGATCACCTGGCTCGCAAACAGCGGCATCAGCACGGGTTGGACCGAGTCCGATGGAAGCAAGACCTATCGTCCGTATCTAGCTGTCAATCGGGATGCGATGGCGGCGTTCATGTACCGGTACAACACAAAGTTCGGGACGACGCACTAAGCGCGAGGCTTTCTGTGAGCGAAACAGCGGAGGCGGCCACCCTCCTAGCCGTTTTGAGTAGCTGCCGAAAACATCTCATCGATCGCCTTGGCCAGCTCCGGCGTGTGGTCTAGGAAGCCCATGTGTCCGCCAGGCACAGTCCGGCGACTGATGCCAGCATGGGAAGCTATCCACTCGGCGGCTTCTACGAAGAAAGGTGCTGTCTGCTCGGCACTGAGCACGGCCAGTGGCACGGTCAGTTCTGCCAAGGCTGCCGGTTCGGGCCGCCAAGACGCAAAGGCACCGAACTCCCCTTCAAGCAGGACCCTGGCGTTGTTCCGGAGTGCTTCGAAGAAGTCTGGCGGCAGGAGGGCAGCGGCATCCCCTGCCGCGAACCTGATGAAGGCCTCGGCTCCGCCGGCGAGCCCTCCGTCTTCCGTGCCGGCTGCAATAACAGGTTGCACTGTGGCCATGGCGTCATTGGGGTTGGCCAGAACGCCCATGAGGGCTGGTTCGTGCAGGACTGCCCCGGAAAAGAGCTTGGGAGCCTTCAGGACGGCAGCCAGCGTTATCAGTGCCCCGGTGCTGTTTCCAAACACAACGCATGGCTGGGTCCCGAGCGCCTCCAGTAGGGCAACAACGTCGGCGGCGTGCTGCTCAACCGAGGTCTTCTCCCAATCCTCTTGCCGGGGGCTGCGAGCATTGTTCCGACGGTCATAGGAGATGACCTTATGGTTTTCGGCCAATAGCCGGGCCAGATCGGAGTACTGCCGGGCGTCACCGGCGGCGCCGGGAACCAAGAGGACTGGAGACCCGTGGCCTGATACCTCAACGTGAATTGTGGTGCCGTTGGTCTCTACCAAGGCTGTCCCTTCAATGGTGCGCATCGTCTTCACCCTTCCGATCGCTGTTATCCTTCCCTTTCATTGGACGCCCGGATGACCTCCGGCGTCCAAGACGGCTATGGACTCGGACGATCACAAATTTTTATGATGGGACATGGAGATCCGCCAACTCCGGCGATTCCTTGTGTTGGCCGAGGAACTGCACTTCGGCAAAGCCGCCGTCAGGCTCCACATCGCCCAGCCC
This sequence comes from Arthrobacter sp. NPDC058127, assembly GCF_042884555.1. NCBI lineage: Bacteria > Bacillati > Actinomycetota > Actinomycetes > Micrococcales > Micrococcaceae > Arthrobacter > Arthrobacter sp. NPDC058127. Next base: position 288,024 of record NZ_JBHVTT010000005.1, read on the forward strand.
GCGCTGAGCCAGGAACTCAAGGCTTTGGAAAAATCGCTCGGGCTCAGGCTCCTCGACCGAACACACAACCACGTTTCGCTCACAGATGCCGGCCGCCGCCTTCAAGAGGAAGCGGAGCACATCATTCAAGCTCACGATGCCGCGTTGACAGCAATGGAAGAGATCCGCAGTCCTCAGCGCGGCGCGCTCAAACTGGGCGTAGCCGTAGGGGTGGCATACCCGCTGCTTGCAGCCCTGCTCAGCGGTCTTGGTACGGACGGGGCCGGGCCGGAAGTAGACATCAAAGCCGCGGCGGCGAGGGAAGGGGTCTTGAAACTTCTTGACGGGGAATTTGATGCGGTCTTCATTCATGCAGTGCCACCCCGAGATGAACGCCTAGGGGTGCTGACCTTGGAGACGGAACCTATGGGTGTGGCTGTTCCGTCGGGTAGCCCGCTGGCAAGCTTGACGGCGATCAGTCCCACGGATCTAAACGGCCAGGCATTGATCTGGTTGCAGCGCGACGGCGACCCCGACGTTCGCGAGCATGTACTGGGTTTGATGATGGACGGCGGCATGATCCCTGGCCCACACCGCTGGTCGCCAAGTATTGCAACCAGCATGAGCCTGGTGGCTGCCGGGCTTGGTGTGTCCTTAAAAACGCCGCATCAGGTGGTGCCCGGTGATCCGCCCGGCGTCGTGTGGCGCCCGTTTGCCGGAGTGTCCTATCCTGTGCCCACGGTATTGGTCTGGCTTCGGAACGACGCCTCGCCCCTGACCACTCAGCTGGTGGCCCATGCTAGGTTGCACGTGGCTAAGCCAGCGTAGGCAATGCTTCCCGAGGCGCCAGTCAGCCCTCCAGCTCACCTCGCCGGAACCGTAATTCCCGCAGGGCACCTCGGAGCGGCGACCCGGTGAACGAGAGGTCCTCCAACTTGACCTTTCCAGAAGCTGACAGGGCCAATGCATTGGCGGCGGTGGCAGCGCGTTGTGGCAAGCCGAGGGCCGCGGCAAAATCGGCCCAGTGCTTCGCCTTGAGGTTTTTGGTTTTCCCGGACACCGGCAACGCGAGCGAGTCGTCTCCGTACAGCAAGGTGCATGGAATGTCGTAGATCGGGGCCATGACGAATCTTCCCTGCCGGCCCGCGAGGATCGATAGATTCTTGGCATGGAGGTCGCCGTTCCCGGTCAGCCAAGCAAAGACAAACTGCAGGTACAGATTGCGGCTCGCCACGAGTGGGGCTTTGCACCGCCCGGCCAGCGCAGCAGAGACGTCCTCCGATGTCACCGAATACTTGGAAGCCGGTGGCAGGCCCATGACCTGGGCTCCGTCCTCCATGGGCAAGCGCACCCAGATGTGGTCCTTGTCCCGGACACGGTCGAAGCGTTCCACTAGCAACCCAGGCAACCCGTGCATGTCGGTGATGATGCGGCTCTTCGCTACAGGGATCTTGAGGTCCTTGGCGGCGGAGAGATGCACCGCTTCATTCGCTAGCAAGTGTGCATGGTTGGGCGGGTCGAGTTTGAGTAGGTACCGTTGACCTCTGAGTGACAGCGGCGTGGTCAGCATGGAGGCGCTTGCCTTGTCTTGGATGCCGGGGATGGCATGGCGGTCCACTGCGCTGGCAAGTGCTGCGAAGTCCAGTTCCTCGGGCCTGGACGTGTCGGCCAGGGGTGCCGGTTCCACTGGAATTTCGCCGGCAGGGACCACTTGGACGTCCCCGGGGGCATCGGCTCCGACTGCGAGCAGGAGGGTGAGTTCGTCGTCTAGGCTGGTTTTGGTGGCGTCCCTGAGCACGCTAAGCCGGTGCCCCTCGGGGAGCAGGCCGGCGAAGAACGGCGGAAGGGCGCCGGCGGGAGTCTCCACGGAAATCTCCGTCAAGGGCAAGGAACTGGCAACGGCGGGCCGGCCGGAAGCCAGGTACTCCGCCACGTAGGAAAAAATGACCCCGCCGTGGTCAGTGCGGGCAAGCCGGCCCGCCAGGACACCGCCTTTGTGAACGTCCGCTGCACGGACGAACTTCAACTCCTGAAAGTCCTCGACCATTAGCCCGCCGCCATGTGCAGGCCTACGGCGTTCGCTACTGCCACGACGGCCCCTAGCGAAGGATTTCCGGTGGCCGTCTCAATCGCCCGCACGGTCCTTTCGGAGGTCCCGGCAAGGTCGGCAAGGTCTGCTTGCGTGATTCCGGCCTCTTTGCGTGCATTCCGTATGGTGGCCGCAATGGCCGCTAGGTCTTCCACGAGTCTCCGATGATCCGGCACGATGTTGCCGATTTGGCTATTTCTTAGATCCATTCTGAACCAATATGCCAAAATCGGCAAGATGCTGCCGAAAGTGATGATTTAGGCTGCTATGGGACAGCCTAAGCGCCGTTTCGGCAAGATCCTGCCGATTTCTACATGAAGATTGGATCGCGGAAACGCCAACCAGCTACGTCCCCGCGAGCCATTCCGGCTCGAAGTCCGGATGGTCCGAGTAGGGCAGCGCGAGGGCATTCAACGATTTCGTGGTCCATTCGATCGATTCCGGGATCCACTGCGGGGTATCCCCAAGCGTGCCGCGAACCATCGTGGCCAGGGCCGTCTGCCGTGCGGATTCCACGATGCTGAGCAGCCTTCTCTTGGATTCGCATTCCAGGAGAAGGCGTCGCTCGTACCATTTGCCCGCTTCGGAGACGGAACGGTCGCCCAGGAGTTTCCGCGCCGCAGCCTCGTCCTCATTCAGGCGGTCAGAGAGGAAATCGACGATATCCACAAATTGAGCGTACGCGCCCCCCGCGGCCGCGGAAATGCCTGCTACCGCTAAGCGGGGTCCGCTTGCTTTTCGCGCTGGCGCTCGACGGCGGCTGTGGCCCCGGGGGCCGCAGCGGCGGCCGCGGCTCGGGCTGAAGCCGGGACGGGCGCAGCGGCAACCGGGATGTTGACGTGGGGGAGGACAGCGGCGTGCGGGAGGGCGTTGAAGTGGCTCCGGGACATGCCACCGAATTCGTAGGCCGTCTCGGCGTGCTCGGACAAGTCCACCCCGGCGAGCTCCGCCTCGTGGCTGACCCGGAAACCAACGGTCTTGTGGATGACCAGGCCAATGATTGCCGTCATGATTCCGGACACTGCAAGGGTGACAAGAATGGCGACGATCTGCGCCACGAGCTGCTGGAGTCCGCCGCCGTAGAACAATCCTCCACCCTTGCCGTTCACCGGCAGCGCGATGAATCCGAGGGCGAGCGTTCCGACAAGCCCGCCACCGAGGTGGACGCCCACGACGTCGAGGGAGTCGTCGAAGCCGAACTTGTGTTTCAGGTCGACAAACACGGCGCAGGCAGCTCCAGCCACCAGTCCCAGGCCAAGGGCTGCGGCGGGAGCCACGTTGGCACAGGCCGGAGTAATAGCCACGAGGCCGGCAACGACGCCGGATGCGGCACCCAAGGATGTGGGGTGGCCGTGCCGGATCTTCTCGGTGACCAACCAGCTGAGCATGGCCCCCGCTGGGGCAACAAGGGTGTTGACCCAGATCAAGCCGGCCTGCGCCGACGTCGTGGCCGCGCCGGCGTTGAAGCCGAACCAGCCGAACCACAGGAGGCCGGCGCCAAGCATGATGAAGGGGAGGTTGTGCGGGCGGTGGTTCGGGTCTTTTCCAAAGCCGTGGCGCTTGCCCAGAATCAATGCCAGGACAAACGCGGCGGCGCCGGAGCTGATTTCCACCACTGTGCCACCGGCGAAGTCGATCACCTGGCCGAAGACCGAACTGATGGCTCCGCCGGGGCTCAGGAGGCCGCCGCCCCAGACCATGAAAGCCAAGGGGCAGTACACGAGGGTGATCCAGATGGGGACGAAGATGACCCAGGAAGTGAATTTGGCGCGATCGGCAATGGCGCCGCTGATCAGGGCCGCGGTGACGATAGCGAAGGTAGCGCTGAAGCCGAGCTTGATGAGATCGGTGGAACCGACCAGGTCCGCCGAGCCGAAGCTGCTGAACGGATTGCCGAATATCCCCAGGACACTCTTCCCGCTGATCATCGAGTAGCCCCACAGGATCCACACGGCGCCTACGATGCCGGCGGAGATGAAGCTCATCATGATCATGTTGAGGGAGGCCTTGGCCCGGGTCATGCCACTGTAGAAGAGGCCGAGTGCCGGGGTCATGAGCAGTGCAAGTGCCGCCGACACCATCACCCAAACGTTTTCCGCAGTGATATTCACGTGCGCTTCCCTTCTGATCGGAATGCCGTAGCAGGGCCGCCGCAGCGTCGCCCCGTTCTTCCCCCGCCCAATATTTCCGGTCCCGTGTTTCAAGCAATGCGAGGAAAAATTGCGGGGACGTTACATAACTTGGCTTGGCGTGAAGAACGCATGACGGGAGTGTTTCGGGAATGTTAACGCCGCCTCCGCACGGCCGCGAGGCCGCCCGGAGCGGGCACCCATGATCCCCGTGATTCCGCGGAATCCATGGTGGAAGAAGGTGAAAACCTTCCACGCGGACGGAAATCCGGACATTTCTTCCACGTGAACGGCGGCTCACCGCAAGCAAAGGGGATGTTTCAGCCGAACGCTGGCGCGTCACGGCCTCCGCGCGCACACTTAGCCTGTGAAGCCGTTTCTCCTGCTCGCGTCTCGTGCCGAAGACGCCGCCGCCGAGGAAGAGTACCAGGCGTATCTTCGTTTTGGAGGGCTTGCTCCCGAGGAGCTGCAACGCATTCGAATGGAGGCGGCGCCTCTCCCGCCGTTCGAGCTCTCCGACTATTCAGGCGTGATTGTGGGTGGCAGCCCCTTCACTTCGAGCGATCCACCAGAGCACAAGAGCCTGGTACAGAAACGGGTGGAGAAGGAACTCGCGCAGCTGCTGGACAGGATTGTTGCCGCCGACTTTCCCTTTCTGGGGGCCTGCTATGGGGTCGGAACCCTGGGGCTTCACCAGGGGGCGGTTATCGACCGTACCTACGGTGAAGGACTCGGCGGGGTAACCATCAAACTCACAGCGGAGGGCCTCCAAGACCCGCTCCTTCAAGGCATGTCCGAGCGCTTTGTCGCCTTTACGGGCCATAAGGAAGCCTGCACGGTCCTGCCTGGGAACGCGGTGCTACTCGCCGGTTCGGCCGCCTGCCCGGTACAGATGTTCCGGGTCAAGAGGAACCTTTACGCCACACAGTTCCATCCGGAGCTCGACGCCGAGGGGCTCGTCACCCGGATCGACACCTACCGCTACGCAGGATACTTCCCGCCAGATGCCGCGGAACAGCTGATGGCGGATGCCCGCAAGTTCAGGGCGACCGAACCGATGAAGATCCTCAAGAACTTTGTCCGCCGATACTCCATTCCTCAATAACGTCGGAGGGATGAAGCACAATGGGCGCATGACCTTTGCAAACGTGGGAAGTCTCGGCACGAAACCCGGCCAACGCGACGCCGTCGTCGCTATCCTGCTCAGACCGAAACCGGAGCTCCGGGGCGCGGGCTGCTTGCTCTACGAGGTGGGCGTCAACGAAGAATCACCGGACACCGTCTTTGTCTGCGAGCTTTGGGAATCGGCTGAAGCGCACCAAGGATCGCTGCAGCTGGACACCGTCCGGGCCGCCATAGCTGAGGCAATGCCGATGCTGTCCGGAGAGATGGGCGGCACCCGCTTCACAGTATTGGGCTCACCCATCCGCGACGCCTGATATTCACCCAGGCGACACGTTGCTGACGGACAGGATTTTCATAGCTCTTACATAGCTGCAGTAGCTACGGTTGCTTCATTATGGAAGAGCAAGAGCCCCGTCGTCCCGGCCAAGGGTCCGGACGAAAGAGAAGTCGGTGGAACCGCTGGAGTCCCCGCCGACGTCGATCGGCCTTGCTGACAGCCTTCGCGGCCATTCTGGCCCTGACCCTGACGGCCACGGTCTATTCAGCTGCGCACGCCCGCTCCGCTTCCGATTTCGTCTCGGCCCCGACGGCTCCCGCGGATGGCCCGGCGGCGGCCGAGCCAACGACGGCGGCAACCCCGACGACGGCGGCTGCCGCTCCCACCCCGGCTACCGCTGCTACCCCGGTGGCCCCTGCTACCCCCGTGGCCGCCGCACCAGCCCCGACGGCGGCAGGAACTGTGACCCCCGCGCTTGATGCCCAAATCAATGCGATCATCGACGCCAACAACGGGTACCAGATCGGCGTCGCACTGATTGATCTGTCTGATGGATCGACGCACCAATACGGGGTTCAGGAGCCGTTCGAGGCAGCAAGCACTGCCAAGGTCCTGTCGGCTGTTGCGTACTACCACCTGGTCGAAACAGGCGCAGCGTCCCTTGACGATCCCTTGGGGGACTACACCTCCGGGTTCCAAATAAAGGAAATGATCCAGGATAGCGACAACGATTCGTGGTCCTTGATCATGGACACCATAGGCCACCCGGAGTTGCAGGCTTACGCCACGTCGATCGGGATCAGCTATGACCCGGAGAACAACACCCTGACTCCAGGCGAAATGGCCAGCATCATGGCCGGCCTCTATAACGGGAAGCTCTTGGACCAACAGGACACAGCGCAGTTGTTGTCCTACATGCAGAACACCAACTACGAATCACTCATCCCCGCCGCAGTGCCGGCCGGAATCACTGTTTTCCATAAGTACGGACTGCTCGACGACGAACTCCACGACGCCAGCATCCTCACCAACGGGACCAACTCCTACGCGTTCGTGGTCTACACCAAGGGCCAGGACGAGAGTGATATCCCCGCCCGCACCGACATCTTCCACCAGCTCACCCAGGCTGTGGTAGGCGGCCTGTTCTAGAAGGACTTGGCCATACCTTCAGAACAACGACGCCGGCCGTGCAGTCAGACTGACTGTACGGCCGGCGTCGTTGTTCCCTTTGGGCGCTGAGCGCCTGTCGCGATGCTTGCTATAGATACCTCCCTTCTACATAGGATCCGGCCAATTGCCGATGATTCGGCCGGTTGATGTCTTCGTGGCACAGATTGCGTCTTGCATGGTCTTCTCCTGACTGAAACTTGGTCTTGCGCTGTTTAGCGCAGGTGGTCGTGCCTGCCATGAGGCAGGGGCGACCTGTTCAGTCGGGAGTTGACCCCGGGTCGAATGCAGGTTCGGCTGCGGGGGCTTGCCCGCCATCGGGGACGGGGGCGGTGTGGAAGGGCGGTGCCAGTGCACGCTGTTCCGGGAGGTCTGCCGCGCCGTAGGCGGCCGAGCCGCCCTGCGATTCCGGCGTCGAGCCAGACTCTTGTTGGGGCGCGGCCGGAGGGACCTGTTTGCCGGGCGGAGGGCCTCCCGGAACCGGCGACATTTCCGTCGTCGCGAGCATTGCCGGGGGCAGGACAACAAGATCGGCCAGAAGGAATCCGGGGATGCTTGGGCTCGTTGCCGTTCCCCGTCCGGCGGCCGGCGAAAGCGTGCCGGTACGGAGGGATGTGGGATCAGCCGCCGCGAGTTCGCCGGTCCGAGCCATCAACGGAACGGCCGGGACTGCGCCGATTGGAAGGCCTATTCCCGGAGGGTCCAGGACACCAGGCAATGGCGGCAACGGCGGCAACGGCGGCAAGGCCGGCACTGAAGGCAGTTGCGGTACCGAAGGCAGCCCGGGCAATGCCGGAATTGTGCCGACCGCCGTATCAACCAAGGAACTCGTGGGATCGGTGAGCCCGGTGACAAGAGGAGCCACCGTAGAGCCCGACAGCTGGTTGAACACGGTTCCGGGAAGGGCAGTCACCTGCGTCGGACTTGGAATGACGGACGACAGGCTGTGGGCCACGGGCCCGATCGGATCGGGCAAGGGGGCCGGGGACAGCGAAACCGACGACAGCGGAACGGTCGTAACTGTGGAAACTGAGGGCGCGGCCGGGATCGCCGGCAGGACGTTTGTGGCTTGCGAAGGACCTGCGAGCCAAAGCGACCATGCCAATGCGCCGAAAACGGCAAGAAGGACAGGGCGTACCACGGAAAAGCCATGGCGCCCCAGAGACCCGGCCAAACACTCCACCTCCCCAGTGCGGTGTTTGGATATTAAGCTACGCCCGTCCGGGGCGGCAGTCCATAGCTAAGCAAGCTTAGCGCCCGAATTCGGGAAGCACGGTCAGGTGGACCGCGGCGTCGACATCGGGCCGCAGATCCCGGTCCTGGACGTCGGCGGGCAACGAAAGCCCGGCGTCGAAGGCCTTTCGGAACCGTGGACTCGCGAACTCTTCCCGTGTCCTGCCCTGCAGTCTGAGCGCCCGCGACGCGCAAAGGAGTTCGATGCCAACCACCGTTGAAAGCGCCCGCACGGTGGAATCCATGTGGGAGCTGGCCACGCTCGCGAAACTGGCATCTTCCTCGGCGCCCAGCGAGAGGACCACCGTTTGCAGGCTCACGGGCTGTGCATTGGCTCGGATTCGGCCCACCGCTGCCGCCGCCACGTATTCCAGCATCATGACGCCGGACTGGCCAGCGTCGTCGCCCGCAAGGAATCGGTGGAGCCCGGTGTACGCAGGATCGCACAGCAGGCTGATCCTCCGAAGGTTCGTTGCGCACGCCGCACCGATGGCCAATTGCAGGGCATCCATGCGGCGGGCGAGGCTGGTCATCTGGAACAGGCCGTGATGGGCTACTCCATTGCTGCCATCCTCCGCGGAACCGTACACCAGCGGGTTTTCATGACCGGCCACCACCAAACGCTCCAAAAGAGTGCCGAGCGCATCCAGCTCCTCCACCACTGAGCCGAGGGCCTGCGGCAGGGTGCGCAGGCAGTAGGGGTCCTGGATCCTCGCCGGTTCACCGCTTCCTTCCACGAGGCCGCGAAGCACCCCGGCCATCTCGGTGACTGCAGGCGAATCAGCTGCCCGGGCGACTTCAGGGCTCAATGCCTCGGGATTCCCGGACATTGCCGCGAACGACAGGGCACTCGCCGTGGTCAGGTTTTCCACGATTGTGGAGAGCCTTTGGTGGGCGAGTGCTGCCTGGGCGATCGTGAGCGCGCTGGAGCTGATGAATGGAAGCGCATCTTCGGTGGCCCACGTTTCCAGCGGTGCGGGGACCCGCCTGCCGTCCATCGTGGGGCGCTCGCCGAGGAGGGTGAGCGCCGTTCCCGCCAACGCGGGCAGGTCCGCGGTGCCGATTCCGCCGAATTCGCGCACCTCGGGCAAAGCGTCGGCGTTGAGCATGTCCACAACTGCGTCGGCCACGGACGGGTTGATGCCGGACGATCCCGCAGCAAGCTGGGAGAGCCTGATGACAAGCATCGCCCTGACGGTTTCCCGGTCAAGGACCCGTCCGGCGTCGACGGCGTGGCTGCGCAGGAGGTTCAAGCCGTGAACGTTGAGGTCCTTGTCCCCGGCATCCAGCGCCACCGAGCGGTTGGCCCCGACGCCGGTGGACCGCCCGTAGACGGGACGGGACAGCGCCGTCGCACGAGCGGACCGTTGGGATGCAGCCATCCGTTCAACGGCCGACGGCGCCAGCGTCACCTTTGTCCCGCCACCCGCCACGGCCGCGATGTCGCTCAGGTGCAGCCGGTTGCCGTCGATTTCGATCATGGGAGTGATTCTTTCTCATCGATTGCTCCGTAGGTGTCGTTTTGGTGGGTCAAAACGACGGTTACGGAGCAATCAATGTATTTAAGGGTTCATGGGGATGCGGACGCCGCGTTCGTGGGCGACTTCGATGGCGCGGTCGTAGCCGGCGTCGGCGTGGCGGATGACGCCCATGCCGGGGTCGTTGGTGAGGAGGCGTTCGAGTTTCTGCGCTGCGAGCTCGGTGCCGTCGGCGACGGAGACCTGGCCGGTGTGGATGGAGCGGCCGATGCCCACGCCGCCGCCGTGGTGGATGGAGACCCAGGTCGCGCCGGAGGACGCGGCGGTCAGGGCGTTCAGCAGGGGCCAGTCCGCGATCGCGTCGGAGCCGTCCTTCATGGACTCGGTCTCCCGGTAGGGGGAGGCCACGGAGCCGGAGTCCAGGTGGTCCCGGCCGATCACGATGGGGGCCTTGACCTTGCCCTCGGCGACGAGCTGGTTGAACAGCAGCCCGGCCTTGGCGCGTTCGCCGTAGCCCAGCCAGCAGATCCGGGCCGGGAGGCCTTCGAACTCGACGCGTTCGGCGGCGGCGTCGAGCCATTTGTGCAGGTGGGTGTTCTCCGGGAACAGTTCCTTGATCGCGGCGTCGGTCACGGCGATGTCCTCGGGGTCACCGGAGAGCGCGACCCAGCGGAACGGGCCCAGCCCTTCGCAGAACAGGGGCCGGATGTAGGCCGGGACGAAGCCGGGGAACTCGAACGCCCGGCCGTAGCCGCCCTTGCGGGCCTCGTCGCGGATCGAGTTGCCGTAGTCGAAGACCTCGGCCCCGGCGTCCTGGAACTCGACCATGGCCTGGACGTGCCGGGCCATGGAGGCCTGGGCTTTCTTCGTGAAGCCTTCCGGGTCCGCTTCGGCCTCGGTGTGCCACTCGGCCACGGTGATGCCTTCGGGCAGGTAGGAGAGCGGGTCGTGCGCGGAGGTCTGGTCGGTCACGACGTCGATGCTGATCTCCCCGGCCTTGTGGCGGGCGAGGAGTTCGGGGAAGACTTCGGCGGCGTTGCCCACGTAGCCCACGGACCAGCCGCGGCGCTCGGCCTTGGCGGC